>DHIR01000141.1:1110-5791 GCA_002403905.1 Mucilaginibacter sp. UBA4741 | reverse complement strand
TCAGCTTCCGGCAGTTTAACTAAATCAAAATCAAATTTAATATCTTCGCCAAATACAGTTTTATCAAAACCTACCATTATTGTTCTGTCACGATGTTGTGGAACAAAGTGTTTTCCATTTAATACCCTGTGATTAAAAGAATATCCTAAACCTTCTAATGTTGATTTTATTACTTTGAATGTATTGCCCTTGTCATGAGAAACAAGATTTTTTACATTCTCTAAGAAAAATGCCTTTGGTCTATGTGTTTCAATAATCTGAGCAACATGAAAAAATAAATTCCCTTGTTTCTCATCTTCAAAACCGTGCTTTCTTCCAAGGCTATTCTTCTTTGAAACTCCCGCTATAGAAAATGGTTGGCAGGGAAAACCTCCACAAAGTATATCGAAATTTTGAGGAATAAATGCTTTTGTTTCTTCTTTTGTTATATCCCCAAAAGGTGTTTCTCCAAAATTGGCGAAATATGTTTTTTGTGCGTACTTATCATATTCAGAGCTATATACACATAAGCCGCCTAAGTTTTGTAATGCTAATCGAAAACCACCTATTCCTGCAAATAAATCAATAAATGTAAATTTTTCTGCTCCCTTTTTAGGGCCTGGAAATGGAATATCAGTTACATCAAACAGATTTTATTGAACCGCTTGATACAACACTTCGGGTTCGCCAAACTGACTTGGGCTTTCCTCAACTATTTCATAAGCTTTCTGTTTATAAACCGGGTTTTTAGTTACTACATAGTGAGTAAGTACAGCGGAATCAAGTTCATCAGGGATAAGCACAGAATTTGCTTTTGATAGTTTAACCATTAGTTGGTTCCTCCATCAAAAGACTCACTGCAAAAAAAATCTTTAATAGTTACATCAAGGGCATAAATCAGTTTTTCAAGATTGATTACAGAAATATTTCTTTTACCATTTTCAACCTCATTTACATAGGTCTTATCTATCTCTGCCTTAAAGGCTAAAGCTTCCTGAGTAAGCTTTAAATTTGTCCGGTATTCCTTTATGCGAAGACCGATTTTTTTGCGAATATCCATAGCTGCAAGCTATCGCCTATTCGACTATAAGTCAATCGGATATAAGTGAACTTTTGGAAATGTTGAGAACTTTTTTGAGAATTATTGTTGCACTATTTCACTAAGTAGTCGGGTAAGAGTATTTTTTAATGAATCCTTTTTCAATTCACATCCCCAAACTATTATGATCTTCCAACCATCAGCTTTTAAAGCGATTTCGACCTTTGTATCATTTGTTGTATTGCTTTGTATTTTATTCAGCCACCATTCGGTCCGAGTTTTTGGCACCACATAGTATTTACAACCCTCATGCCCATGCCAAAAGCAGCCATGTATAAAAATTACGGTTTTATATTTGGGTAATACCATATCGGGCTTGCCGGGTAAATTTTTTACGTGCAGGCGGTAACGAAACCCATTTTTATGCAGAAACTTACGCACCAGCATTTCAGGCTTGGTATCCTTACTCCTTATCCGCGACATGTTATAGCTGCGGGTTTCTTTGCTGTGTACATCGGCCATATATAAAAATAACAGTAAAATTAATAATTTGTGCTGCCTGTTATTTCAACGCCATAACCCGCGCTACCTTTTGTTTCATCCCGCTAAAATCAACCAACTTGTATTTAATTGATTATCAACCAACAAACCTAAAATCACACCTAAAAAACCTGACGAATAAGTCGTAACACCTTGTTACATTCTGTTTCACCCGGTTTTGGCAAATTGTTGTATTTCAATTAATTAACTCAAAATGTTGTTACACGTGTTTCATTTGTTTCACACACGCGTGTAACAAAACAGTTGGTCCCGATAGCTATCGGGAGCAGTTGGCAGTTGGTATAACGCGCCGTTTACTCACCCCGTCCCGATAACTATCGGGACCGCTGGCAGCGCGACCCTCTCTTCACCTTCGGTGGAAAGAGGGTGATCCAGCGAAGCGCAGACCGGGTGAGTAATCGCCGCTATGCTGTGCGCCGGGCCGCGTTAGCGATGGCAGTCCCCACAGCTGTGGGGAGCCTTCGCGCCTAATGCCTTGTGCAGTATGAGCGTACAGCGCGGGCCCCCGATAGCTATCGGGGCAACGCCATAGTAGTGATTAGAGATTGGTTGATTAGAGGTAAGGCTTATCGCTTTATTAGCCATAAGCGGGGCGTTTTAGACAACCCCCAACCTCTACAACCCACGGCTATATAACCCCTCCCGACAACAATTTGGCACGTTTTCTGTTATAACTAATACACACAATCACGATAACGATTGTTTACTTAATAATACTAATTCTATGAAAAACTACATTTTACTATTGGCAGCCATAGGTTGTCTGTCAATTACTGCCTGCCGCAAGAATAGTACGTATTCGGGCTCAGGCACCAGTCATGTTACAGTTAAACTAACCGACGCGCCGGGATCATTCGACGCTGTTATTTTGAGCATAAAAAGCGTAGTGGTGGTTACTGATAAGGGCGAGCAAACCATTACAGTAGGCGGCGGCCCTATTAATATCTTACATTTCAGGCTGGGCAAAGATACCCTGCTGGCCGCGCAGGATATCCCCGCCGGTACCATACAACAGATACGGTTAGTGCTCAATGCTTCGGGCAACAAGGTGGTTGTAAACGGCGTAACGTCTAACCTGACCACACCAAGCGGGCAAACATCGGGTGTAAAGCTCAATGTGCATGATAACTTAGTGGGGGGTATTGATTATACCTTAAGGCTTGATTTCGACGCGGCGCAGTCGATCGTATTAACCGGGAACGGCACCTACATTTTAAAACCGGTAATACGCGCTATTCCGGTAGCGGTATCGGGCGCCATAACAGGTATGGTAACGCCTATCGCTTCCTTTCCTAAAGTTTATGCTATTATGGGCACCGACACCGTTGGCACCCTGGCAGACACTACCGGCAAGTTTTTCTTCCCCGGCATGGCTGCAGGAACATACAACGTTAAATTTGTACCGGTTAGCCCATACCTGGTGAAAACAGTTAGCGGTGTAACGGTAACCACAGGCGCAGTGAGCGATATGGGCACAGTTACTATTTCTCAATAATAACCCGCAAAATTTCGGCTACATTGCCGTTGGGATCTGTATTTAAAATAGAAAGAGGCTGCTTGAAAAGGGTAGCCTCTTTTTTTTATGGGGATACCGTGTGTTGTGTCACTCTGAGCTCCGTCGAAGAGTCAGCATGACACCGCGCTCTTTATGCAAGTTCCAACTAATCTCTAATCACTTCCAATGTTGTTCTCCCATAAAAAACGTAACCTCCCCACCCCGCATAATAGCCGCGTGGCTTAAAAACAACGTATTTAACGGTTTGCCGTTGAGGAGTATTTTTTGGATGTACACGTTTTTATCGCCCTGGTTCTTCACGTTAATAGTAAACGTTTTGCCGCCGCCCAGGTTAATAACGGCGCCGTTCACCGCCGGACTGCCAATGGCATACTGGTCAGACCCCGGCGCAACCGGGTAAAACCCCAGCGCGCTGAAGATGTACCAGGCGCTCATTTGGCCGGTATCGTCATTTCCTCCCAGGCCGTCGGGAGTGGGTTTGTACATTTTGGGAAGTATCATGCGTACCTTTTCCTGCGTTTTCCAGGGCTTGTCTGTCCAGTTGTACAGGTAGGCGTCGTGGTGCGACGGCTCGTTGCCATGCACGTAATTGCCGATGATGCCGTCTTTGGTAATATCCTCGGTTTCGGCAAAGTACTTATCCGGCAGGTCATAGCTGAACAAACTATCCATATAAACCACGAAACGCTTGTTGCCGCCCATTGCTTTTATCAACCCCGCCGGGTCATGCGGTACATATAAGGTATAATTCCAGGCATTGCCCTCAATAAATCCCATATCAATGGTAGTAAACGGGTCGAACCTGGTTTTGCGCCAGGTGCCGTTGGCTTCCTTTGGGTGCATAAAGCCGGAAGCAGGATCGTACACATTCTTCCAGTTCTGCGCGTATTTGATGAAACGGTTGTACACACCCATCCGGTGCAGTTTTTTGGCCATTTGCGCTATGCACCAATCGTCATAAGCATATTCCAGGGTTGATGATACCGAGTTGCCATCCTTTTCATCGGGAATATAACCCCTATCCATAAACAGGCCAATGCTTTGGTAATCGCGGTGCGTGGCGGTGGCTATGCAGGCGTCCAGCGCCTTATTGACATCGAAAGGCGCGTTGCCCTTTATTACCGCGTCGGCAATTACCGATACGCTATGGTAGCCGCTCATGCACCAGTTCTCGTTGGCCGAGTTGCTCCATATCGGCAGCATGTGCTCGGGGCTTTGGTCGTAATGCGCCAGCATGGATTTGATCATATCCGCATTGCGTTTCGGCTCAATGATGTTAAACAGGGGGTGCAGCGCGCGATGCGTATCCCATAAGCTGAAAGTAGTATAATTGGTAAAGCCCTCCGCTTTATGAATGTTCTGATCCAGCCCCTTGTACCATCCGTCAGCATCCATATAAATGGTGGGGTTGATGAGGGCGTGGTACATGGAGGTGTAAAAATTTATTTTGGTGTCCCTGTCGCCGGCTATTACAATTTTATGCAGCTCTTTTTCCCATTGCTGCTGCCCGGCTTTTTTTACTTTATCAAAATCCCAGGTTTTGGTTTCGGCGTGTAAATTAGCTAACGCCCCGGCCATACTAACGG
>DHIR01000141.1:0-990 GCA_002403905.1 Mucilaginibacter sp. UBA4741 | reverse complement strand
CGCCCCGGCCATACTAACGGGCGATAAGGCAAATTTGATCTTTATCTTTTCGCCCTCGTTGGTTTTAAAATCGAAATAAGCCCTGATCTGCCTTCCCGCTATTTCAGGGAAGTTTTTATTTTGATTGAACTTGCCCCAGAAACCCCGGTACACTTCCTTCTGCGAAAAATTACCAAACCCATGTGCTATAAACGGCTTCGAAAAAACCATAGCGAAATATTGCGCCCTGCTGCGCGCCCAGCCGTTGGTTAATCGGTAACCAATTACCAGCGTATCATTCACCACGCGCAGGTACGTCCATACGTTTTTATCAGGGTAATTGTAAATACCTGCCATCATATCCAAAATAATATGCGCGTTTTCTGATTTTGGGAAAGTGTACTGGTGAAAGCCTACCCGTGTGGTGGTGGTCATTTCGGCAATAATATTATGTTCGTCCAGCTTTACTTTGTAATAATTAGCTTCGCTTACTTCATTTTGGTGCGAGTAAGGCGAGCGGTAGCCGCTATGCGGTTTGTCTGCAGTGCCGGGGTTTAGCTTCAGCGTACCAATGGTCGGCATAATTAAAAAATCGCCCAGGTCTGAATGGCCCGTTCCGCTAAAATGTGTATGGCTAAAACCTACGATGGTTTTATCGTCATACTGGTAGCCCGCGCAATATTTATATACATCGGGGTTATACTTGCCGTTCATTGCATAGCCGATGGTATCTGTTTCGGGGCTTAGCTGCACCATGCCAAACGGCACCGTAGCGCCCGGGAAAGTATGCCCCATGCGTTGCGTACCTATGATGGGCTTAACATATTGGATCAAGTTTTCGGCTGATCTTTGCGCGTTGGCGATAAAAGCGGAGCAGATAAACAGGAGGGTTAGTGTTTTCTTCATGAAAGGGTGAGCAGTTAATTGTATAGTTCAAATATAATAAGGTTAACTAATACTTTATTAACCCTCTTTGCTGCAAGCAGCAGAGAGGGTGGTCGAGCGAAGCAA
>DHIR01000028.1:18224-21642 GCA_002403905.1 Mucilaginibacter sp. UBA4741 | reverse complement strand
TCAAATTTTAATGCGTCTGCCCTGTTATTCGTATGCCTATAGTGTTGGTTATTAAATATATTTACTACCTTGCATTAACTTTAATAACAATATAATGGCAACAGGAACAGTAAAATTTTTTAATGACTCTAAAGGTTTCGGCTTTATCAAATCAAGCGATGGAGAAGAAATCTTTGTACACGTATCAGGATTGATCGACAAAATTCGCGAGAATGATGAAGTTGAATACGAAGTACAGAACGGCAAAAAAGGCCTTAACGCGGTAAATGTAAAATTAGCTTAAAACTATATTTATTCATCGTAAAAAACCTTCTCATGAAAATGAGAAGGTTTTTTGTTTTATACTAATTTAGCCTATATTAGGCGCCATTAACAACAATTATAATGGAAACAGGAACAGTAAAATTTTTTAATGAAAGTAAAGGCTTCGGCTTTATCACAAAGAGTAATGGTGAAGAAGTATTTGTACATATATCTGGACTAAAAAGCCCAAGGATTCGTGAGAACGATGAAGTTACTTTTGATGTTGTTGATGGCAAAAAAGGCCTTAACGCAGTAAACGTAGAACTGGCTTAACGCTTTATTTAATTCATTAACCAAAAGCCTTACTGTTTTTTGCAGTAAGGCTTTTTGGTTTAATAGGTTTAAGTTTTTACACTAATGTTTATCCCAATTTATCTTTCTCGAAAAATACATTAAGGCCGATATAATTATAAATAGTGCTATACTGCCAATTAACAAAGCAAGATCTTCTAATTGGATAATAACAAAAATGAATACATAAAATATGGTGAGTATTGCCGCGAATAATGCGGCTGCTATTTTGTTTTTAAGTAATGATGCGATGAAGATCGATACCAATGTAATGGTTGCCACCGATGCAATAAGATAAGCCAGGTTATAGCCCACCTGCTCAGAAAAGGAAAGCAGTAAGGTGTAATATATGATCATGGCGGCACCTATCAATATGTAGTTAAATACATGTATTTTTTGCTTGCTTATCAACTCTGTTAAAAAGAGTGATATAAAAGTGAGCAGTATAATCAATATACCATACTTGCTGGTACGCGTAGTTTTTTGGTATTGATCAACCGGTACTTTTAGTTTTACGCCAAATATGGCATCTGCATGGTTCTGCATTTTGTTAAGTACGGTATCATCAGCCGCCCATTGTTGTGCAAAGGGGCGGTTAAAATAAAGCATACGCCATTTGGCGCTAAAGCCACTATCGGTAACCTTGCGGTAATCCGGCAGGTAGCGGCCGTCAAAGCTTGGGGTTTTCCAGTTGCCATTAACTTCAACATCGGTGGTTTTGCCGGTATGTAAAAATCTTAGCTCCTCGCTTCCTTTCAGGTCAAGGTCAAAATCAAAGGGTAATTGTTTATCGGCTATTGCAGTTAGATTGATGTTAGCTTGCAGGCCATTACTAAAGAGCCCTTTCTCGGTAAATACCGGCTCTGCCTGCATAGACTGCCCGGCTAATCTGACAGTCGGATTAGTTTTTAATCCTTTAAGATCTGATATACTAAAGGTTAAACGGGCCTGCGCCGGCAGCAATTGATCGGCGGTAATACCCAGTTTCTCAATCTCGGCTTTAAAATTACCCCAGACCCTAACGTGAGTGTTATAGACTACAGTTTCATATATTCCACGATGCAGGGTTTCAGAAACTACCGCTGCTTTTATATGCAGGTTATCAGGTAGTATGTATAGGTTTTCGACAACTTCTTTTAATATCAATTTATTGCTGGTATCATGGTCTTTGTATTGCCTTTTGTAAGGTATAACCAATACCGGGCCTTGTATTAACTGGCTTCCCGACCACTTATCTGATACGTCCTTCTCCATCTCATCATGCCTGGCGGCCCGTTCATTTATCAGGCTCCCCACCATTGATGAGGGGATAATTAACAGTAATACGAGTATGCCTATGAACATTAATTTTAGGGTAACCGACTCCTTGAGCCAGTTAAAAAATCCTTGTGGTTTTTCTTCTTGATTTTCCATTGTGATTATTTAAAAGTACTTTGTATTTCAAAGCAATTAGGTAAAAAAATATAGTTTAACTTTTTGTTGATTTTATTAATTGTTCTAAAGCGTCCAAATGTGCCGAGAATGCTTTTTTTCCCTTGTCTGTCGCTTCATAATTGGTATTAGGCTTGCGGCCTAAAAATGATTTATTAACCAATATATATTCCTCTTTCTCTAATCCTTTTAAGTGCGATGCCAGATTACCATCGGTAACATTCAATAGCTCTTTTAAAGAATTAAAATCATACCGTTGATTAGCCATCAGCACGCTCATAATTTGCAGGCGCAGGCGGTTCTCAAAAGCTTTATCTAGTTTATCAAATGGTATTTTCACCTATCGTATTTTAAGTACATCACACTGCCATATATAATATGCAAAACACCGAAGCCGATTGCCCAAAAATACAAACCGTAACTGGGATATAGGGCAGCTATCAAACCTAATATAATTTCGCATAACCCCAATGATTTTACCCCGTCAAAAGTAAAATTACCGGCACCTACTAATGATAGTCCATAAAAAATAAGCGATGCCGGAGCCACTATTCCGAAATACCCTCGTGCTATGAAAATCAGGATCAGTAAACCGCCGGCTATTAATGGTACTGCCATGTTAAACAAAAGCTCGCGACTAGTTTTACCCCATATTTTTTGCCCCTTGCGTTTTGCTTTTTGGTAGGTTAGTAATACACCTGTTGCCAACGATGCCACAAGCACTGCCATTGCAATAAAGAACAAAGGTGCTAAAACAGAAACTGACGTATCTAAATATCCCGCCGCCGGTGAGTAGGAACCACCGCCAAATGATAACTGGTATACAGGAGCCTGGTGCAACAATGGGTAAGCGGCAATTGCTCCGATCAAAGCATATATACCAGCCAATACGCCCGATAAGCCGCTCAACGATATAAACTTTGATGACCGCTCCATCAAACTGCGGATGGAGGCCAGGTCGTCTTGAATGTCAGTTTCTTTCATATAAAAGTACTTTGTTATTCAAAGTAACAGATTAGAAATGAGGTTTGCAAATTTTATTTAAAGAAAATACTACATATATTCTTTAATGTGAGATTGCCTGACAGAGATAGAATATCCATATTTTCTAGAAATATGATTAACAACCGAAGCTATTGCGGCACACGAAGTATAATCAATACGATATCCTAATATGATTTCCTTGACTTTTAAGATAGGTAAAAGTCTCATTAAAGTTTCTAAGCGCCCCGATTTTTCTATTCTTTGATATTCCTGACTTCCATATAGAAGGAGTTCAACATATGAACACATTTTATTGTTGTTGGTGATAGAATGCTTTAATTCGGAAAAATGATTAGAATCATTATCTAATGAATATTCGTTAAAGGTTTGATGATATCGAATTGATCAG
>DHIR01000028.1:0-17952 GCA_002403905.1 Mucilaginibacter sp. UBA4741 | reverse complement strand
CTGATCAATTCGATATCATCAAACTGGTAGCCTGTTTCTTCGAGTAATTCGCGGCGCATGGCTGCTGCCGGTTCTTCATTGCCATCAATAACACCGCCGGGAATCTCTAATGAAACAATGCCTGCCGCATGGCGATATTGGCGCACCATCAATATTTTATTATCGGTAGTTAAAGCTACCGCGTTTACCCAGTTGGGATATTCTAAAACATAGTATTGATCTACAATACGGCCGTCAGGCATTTCGCAAACGTCAGACCGTAACGTGGCCCATGGGCCTTTATGTATATATTCTGAACTACAAATAGTCCATTTAAGATCACTCATATTATTATGATGATTTCACAGATTATAAAATTGATTTCACCGATTTTTTTGCGATTTCATAGATGTTATAGGATTGCATTGATTTTTTAACGTAATCAATCGGTGTAATCAAATAAGGATCGGTGAAATCATAATCATTACCAACTACCGCCTGATCCGCCACCACCAAAATCGCCGCCGCCAAATCCGCCGAAACCACCACCGCCGCCGCTGTCTCCGCCACCAGAGAAACCTCCCCAGCCGCCGCCGTTGCTGCTGCGCCCCAATGCCGATCCCGCAAGCAACCACCAAAACGGACTGGCACCACCACGGCTGCCAATTACCTGGCCGCCACCGCCACCACGGTTACGGAAAACAAGGAATAGTATAACTATAACAATAACTATAATAGAACCTGCAGAACCACCGCCATTACGTTCATGGCTTTTTTGGGTTTGCTTATCGGCTTTATATTCGCCTTTGGTGTATTTTATAATATCGTCTGTCCCTACATCTAATCCGCCATAATAATCGCCTGCTTTAAAGCGGGGGTTGATATCATTTACGCGGATCTGTTGCGTAATAATATCAGGCAAAGCGCCTTCAACGCCATAGCCGGTTTGGATAGACATTTTACGGTCATCCAAAGCTACTAATACCATTATGCCATTGTTCTTTCCTTTTTGCCCTACACCCCAGGCGCGGCCCAGTTTTTGGGCATAATCATTAACATCATAATTGCCTATGGAATGTAGTATTACTACTGCAATTTGGGTTGATGACGAATCGTTAAAAGCAACCAGTTTACTTTCCAGCCGTTGTTTTTCATCAGCAGATAAGGTGTTGGTATAATCGGTAACTATAGTATTTGATTTAGGCGGCAACTGTTGCGCGAATGCGCTCCAGGTACACAACAATAAACCAATAAATAATGTAATTTTTTTGAACATGGTTTTAGGGGTTAGTCGCCATCCATAAAGGCAATATCGTCTGATAGTTCGTTCTTATCCAAATCGTGCGGGAAGTATTTACCCAGTTGGTCGCCGGCAATTTTTATCCCGGTAACAATGCCTTCTACAATATCGCCGGTTTTAAAGTGGTTAAGCATATCCTCTTTGGTGCTATCCCAAAAATCTTCGGTTACTACCTGGTTTATACCGGCATCGCCAATAATGGCAAACTTACGGTCAACCACGGCTACATATATCAGCACACCGTTACGCAGTTTGGTTTTATGCATATCCAGCTGGTAAAAGTACTTGGCGCTGCGGTCAAGCACATCTTCACTACAGGTTTTTTCAATACAAACCCGCAACTCGCCCGATGTATGCTTTTCAGCATCTGCTATCGCTTCGCGTATACGTTGTTGCTCCTCGTCGTTAAATATAGCCATGGGTGTTTATGTTTGAATTATAGAATTAATGAATTATTGATTGGGTTAAATCAATAATTCATTAATTCACTCAGTCAATAATTTAAAACTTAACTTTCGGCGCTTTGTCTGTACCCGCTTCTGCCTGGAAATATCCTTTCTCGGTGAAGCTAAACATTTTGGCAGTTATGTTTGCCGGGAACGAGCGGATCTTGGTGTTATACTGTTGCACGGCTTCGTTAAAATCATTACGCGCAACGGTGATGCGGTTCTCTGTGCCTTCAATCTGTGCCTGTAGTCCCAAAAAGTTCTCGTTTGTTTTTAACTGCGGATATTGTTCTGACACCACCATTAATCTGCCCAAAGCTGAGCCTAACTGACCTTGTGCATCCTGAAATTTTTTGATTGACTCAGGTGTTAATTTTGACGCATCAACTCGTACCGCAGTTGCATTGGCGCGTGCGTTGATAACATCTGTCAATGTGCTTTTTTCAAAGTTGGCGGCGCCTTTAACAGCTTCAACCAAGTTCGGTATCAAGTCAGCACGGCGCTGATACTGGGCTTGTACCACACCCCATTTACCTTTAATGTTTTCGTCCATTTGTACCATGCTGTTATAACTGCATGAACTTAATGACATGGCTGCCACTACTACTAATATTGCTGTGAATAGCTTTTTCATTTTTTTTTAGTTTTTATTTATTTTGATAATTAGAGCACAAAACACATACCGTTGTTACAAACTATATTTAGGCATGCCACAATGGCAATGTGTTTGGTAAATATAGGTAAAAGATCGGTATGGCTGTGGCTGGTATAACATTGTAAGTCATCGCCAATAAAAAGTGTCACGCTTTGGATAGATATAACCGGGCTTATAGATTTTAATTTATATTTGGGTCTGTAAAAATTAACTTTTCCTTGTTCCTTCATGAAGAAAATACTTACTGCCCTGTTTGTTTGCACCGCTTTTATAGCCAACGCGCAAAAATCAACCGAAAATTTAGTTCAATATGTTAAGCCGATAGTAGGTACCCAGCGCATGGGCCATACTTTCCCGGGTGCTACCGTGCCATTTGGTATGGTGCAATTAAGCCCCGAGACAGATACCGCGGGCTATGAGCTGAACGGACATTATAACCCTGACGTTTATAAATACTGCGCCGGTTATCAATACGAGGATAAAACTATCGTAGGCTTTAGCCATACGCATTTTAGCGGTACCGGCCATTCTGATCTTGGCGATTTTTTAATTATGCCAACCATCGGCCCGTTAAAGCTTAACCCCGGCACGGCTGATAAACCACATAGCGGTTACCGCTCGCCGTTTTCGCATACCAACGAAGTAAGCGAAGCTAACTACTATAAAGTAAAGCTGGATGAACACAATATCCTGGCCGAAATGACCACCACCACTCGTGTAGGTTTTCATCAATATACTTTCCCCAAATCAGACAACGCGCATATCATACTTGACCTGATGGCAGGCATTTACAACTATCCTGATAAAAACGTGTGGACCTACATGCGTGTGATAGACGATACACATGTAATAGGCTATAGGTTAACTAACGGCTGGGCCCGTAGTCGTGCGTTATATTTTGCTATGGAGTTTTCTAAACCTTTTACCGGTCATGGTTATAAAAACTTCTCTAAACGCGAGGTGTACGGTGGTTTCTGGGGGAAATTCAATCAGGCCAAAAACTTCCCCGAGATAGCCGGCAGACAATTACGCGCATACTTCGATTTTAAAACCGAAGAAGGCGAAAAGATCAAGATAAAATTTGCCATATCGCCGGTTAGTATGGATGGCGCAATGGCCAACATGAAAGCCGAAGCCACCACCTGGGATTTTGACAAAGTGAAGAATGATGGCCAGGCGCAATGGGAGAAAGAGCTGCATAAAATTACCATCACCGGTAATAAAGAAATTAAAGAGAACTTTTATACCTCTATGTACCATACCATGATCAACCCTACGGTTTATATGGATGTGGATGGAAAGTATAAGGGCCTTGATCAAAATATACATACAGCCCGGGGCTTTACCAACTATACTACTTTTAGTTTATGGGATACCCACCGCGCGCTGCACCCGCTGTTTAATATTATTAACCCCAGCCGTAATGCCGACATGGTAAAATCTATGATGGCGCATTTCGACCAAAGCCCGGAGCACATGCTGCCGGTGTGGAGCAACTCGGGTAACGAGAACTGGTGCATGAGCGGTTACCATAGCGTATCTGTTATTGCCGATGCGGTTGTAAAAGGCAACGCGCCGTTTGATGCCAACAAAGCTTTGGAGGATTGCGTAACTACCGCCCGTCATAAAGATTATTTGGGTATTGGTTACTATATGGATCTGGGTTATATCCCTGACGAAAAGGATGGTAACTCGGTATCATCAACTTTGGAGTATGCGTATGATGATTGGTGTATTGCGCAAATGGCCAAGAAATTAGGCAACACTGCTATCTACAATGAGTTTATTAAACGGTCAGAAAACTATAAAAATGTATACGACCCAAAATCCGGCTTTATGCACCCGCGTATGGCCGATGGTAAGTTCCGCGATAAGTTTGATCCGTTTACTACCATCAACCAGGGATTTATTGAAGGTAACGCCTGGAACTATACCCTATATGTTCCGCATGACCCTGCATCATTAATAAAACTAATGGGCGGCAACAAACGCTTTATAGTTTATATGGATAGCTTGTTTAGCTATAACCTGCCGGATAAATACTTTGCCGAAACCGAGGACATCACCAAAGACGGTATCATAGGTAACTACGTGCATGGTAACGAGCCATCGCACCACGTAGCTTATTTGTACGACTGGACCGACAAACCCTGGAAAACGCAGGAGAAGATCCGCATGATATTACCTAAGATGTATAAACCAACTCCGGACGGGTTAGGCGGCAATGACGATACCGGCCAGATGAGCGCCTGGTACATATTCAGCACGTTAGGTTTTTACCCGGTTGCCCCGGCGTCTGATCAATATGCTATTGGCAGCCCGGCGGTTGATGGCGCGGTGGTGCAGGTGGGTGGTGGTAAAACGTTTACTATCCATGTAAATAACCAAAGCGCTAAAAATGTTTATATCCAAAAGATCATATTAAATGGTAAGCCATTAGATAAATTGTTTTTAAGCCATGCTGATATTATGAATGGCGGCGAGATCACTTTCTATATGTCGTCAAAGCATAAGTAAACCAACATACTAAGTATTACCTTAAACAAGTTATTTGAAATAAAATCGCTGACATTCTGCTATCGCTATCGCCAAACTAACACGTATCGTCAAACAAATACCATTGATCAATGTTAGCAGAGATTAATGAGGAACTATCTGATTTTTATAATTCTACTGGCGCATTTGGGCGCGCAGGCGCAGCATCCGGTTAAATGGCCGGGTCATCATAAAGCAGCTATTGTGTTAACATATGACGATGCCCTTGAATCTCAATTAACTAATGCCGTACCACAGCTGCGCAGCCAGCAACTTAAAGCTACTTTTTTCCTGACAGCAGATATAGACACGCTGACCATTCCTAAATGGAAAAAGCTGAGCTGCGAGGGCTATGAGCTGGGTAACCATACACTCTATCACCCTTGCCTAAGCACGGAAGACAACCCCGTCCCATCAGAAAACTACACCATAGAAAAAATGCTCCGCGAAATAGAAATAATGAACAATTATCTTTATGCGATAGACGGGCATACCAGCCGCACCTTTGCTTATCCCTGTTCTGAAACCACAGCCGGGAAGAAAGATTATGTGAATTCGCTGCGCGATTACAGATTAGTAAAATATGCCCGCACCGGCGGTGACACCGATGCTGTAATTACCGACTTTTCCCACCTTGACCTGTTGCGAATTCCGTCCTACGGGCTTGAAGGCAACAACACCGCTGCCGAATTAATTGACTTTGTTAAAAAAGTTGAAAAAGCCGGCGGCCTGGGCATTTTTATGTTTCACGGCATAGGCGGCGATTATATCTCTGTTTCCGCCAAGGTCCATTACCGGTTGCTTCGCTATTTGAGGAAACACCGCGAGACGATTTGGGTCACTACCTTTAAACAGGCAATGGACTATGCTACCTCAAAAAGGGAAAGTAAACCCAACCTGGCTAAGCTTGCAACCAGGCATCAAAATGATAAACTTTCGTCGATTTCGGGTAAGTTTACCCATAATTAACCCCGCTGTCCGATTTTGACTTCGAACAGCGAAAAAAAATCATTTACATTCCCTTTTCGCTTTCCTGTATGGTTTTATCTATCCAGTAGGGGCCGTTAGCCGGGGCGCTTACATAATGCAGGCGCACTTTTCCTTCCTTGTCAATAACCATGTTAGTGGGGTACAGGTATATTTTAAACTGGTTGGCGTACGATTGGCTTTCGCTTACCAGCCTGTAGCTAAATGGCGAGGTCTTGATAAAGTCTTTAATGTCCGAATCATCATCCAGCGCGAAACCCACGAAAATTACATTTGGGTCGTCCTTATATTTAATAGCCAGTTTGTTTAGCTCGGGTATTTCGGCGCGGCAGGGCGGGCAGCCAATAAACCAGTAATTAAACACCAGCGTTTTGCCGGCCCAATCTTTAGCCTCTAATTTTTTGCCGTTAATGTCCCTTATTTTAAAAGGCTTAATAACCTGCCCGGTGGTAAAAAAGGTGCTTTCGGCCGGTTTGGGCAGGCGGGCGTAGTAAACGTTTTTTTGCTCGTCGGTAAATTTAATGATTATAAACGGCGTGTTTTCTTTTTTATAGTCGACGGGTTTTAGCCAGTATTCGCCGCTTTGTACCAGCCGCTGCCATACCACATAAGCATATCGCATACCTGCCGAATCAACTACAACCGAGTTAATATTTGCCGTAGGCCTGGCCTCGCTTGTTTGCGCCGAAGCACCAGCAGCGGTTAACAATAAAACAAAGGCTATAAGTAATTTTTTCATAATGCGCGTGCGGTTAGGGCTGTACAAGGTACGTTATGAGGGTTGATTATGCAAGCGACATACTATTCTCCAATATGTCACGAACGAGCTACGAGTGTGGCAATCGCACGTGTTCCTCCCCACCCCGTCATCGCGAGCGTAGCGTGGCAATCGCGAACTATTATCCGCATTGCATCCTTGCGATTGCTCAGTTCCTAGCAATGACAAATATTTTTTACCATCAACAATAACCACTCAAACCTTACGTTACTGATCCAGTAATATCACCTCAGCAATAGGAGCGTTCTCTTTAAAGAGTGCTCTTATTGCTATCCCACTAAAACCTTACGTTAAAGCCCGCATAATAATTACGCAGCGGCGATGGGTTATAAAAACGATTCCCAACAGCATCCAGATCATCACCCAAACTGTATTTTTCATTTAACAGGTTATCAACTCCGGCATAAATATCAAGCTTGGCTTTGTTACTTAGTGTATGTTGCCAGCCTAGTTTAGCCTGTACTAAATTATAATGCGGCGCAAAAAAAGTATTAGCCTCGTTAAGCGGGATTTGCGCGGTATAATTATGCTGTACAAATAAATACAATGCCTGCGGGAACTTTATCTGCATACTGGCAACTTCAACATCGCGTGGTACGCCGGTTAGTTCTTTGCCCTGGTAACTGGTGGTAGCATCATGGTAATCGCCAAAAGTAAATTTGCTTATGGTGTATGATTCGTTAAGCTGTAGTCCCCTAATAAAACCATGGTCAGTTTGTTTGATGAGCCAATAGGTAAGATAAATCTCTATGCCCGGTTGTTTAATATCGCCCGAGTTAGTATAATATTCTGTCGATGCAGGGGTTAGTCTGCGCACAATAGCGTTGTTTAAATGATAGTAAAAGGCAGATGCATCCAGTAACAAACTCTCGTCATTGCTACGCAGGCGGAAGCCTGTCTCATAGTTCCATCCGTATTGTGCGCCCAGAGAGGTATTGATGATATTATTTGACGGACGGATCTCGGCAGATGTTGGCGTTGAATATCCGCGACTTGCAGACGTGCGCCAAACAAAATTATTAGTTACCTGGTATGACAGCGCCAAACGTGGCATAATTTGCGGCGTAAATGTTTGCGTTGTAAATGACGTTTGCGCACGCGGATAAACATTTTTAAAATCATACCCATAAAAATTTAAGCTGGCTGCAGCTTCTACATGCAGGCGGTTAGCGATAGTTTCTTCGTAACGGGCAAATATAAAATGCTGGCCGGTATTAACCTTGTCTAAGCTTTGGGCGGTATCACGTACACCGGCGCGGTTGCCGTAGTCGTTATTGTCAGCATTGGTTTTCTCCCACTCCATGCCCACATTGGCTTTCCAGTTAAAGTTATTTTTTGGTGTGCCGGTAAATTCAAAATAGGTGCGCATACCGTAAGTACGCTCGTAACGCTGCTCGTAATTGGTAATAAACGGGTTGGTGAAATTTACATAGGCCCCATATACGGCAAATATATTGCGGATATGATCTGTTATATGCCACTCGTTTACCGCGCCACCATAGGTCATTTTATTGGTGATTCTGGCGTGTTGCACAATAGATCCCGGTACAAAAGAAGTAGATGGCCTTGCTGCGGTTGGATCGGCATCGGCCTGCGCCTGGGTTAAACCGCCCGGTGTTTCATAGCTTAGATCTGAGTAAAAACCTAATATTTTTACTGAGTTATTACCGCCATAAGTGATCTTATCGCTGGCCTGTAAATAATTGCGATGCATATCGCTATGTACCCGGTAGCCATGATAGGTCTGGTATGATTGATTAAAATTAAACTGATTGTTTTTGCTAACGTTTTGCAGGCCCACGTTTTCGTGTACCATACCATAAGATCCGCCTGATAAACCAGCGGTTACAAAATTGGTGTTATCGTACCTATTAACAGGGCTAATCAAAACTACCCCGCCCGAGTTTGCACCGAACAGGCTGCCATCCGGACCTTTTAATACTTCAATGCCTTGTACGCTGTTAAAGTCGATAACATTTAGATAAGTATTGCCGCCTGCATCTGTAAGGGGCAGCTCGTCATAATAAATTTTAACATCGCGTATACCAAATGGCGACCGCAATAAACTCCCCCTGATGGATAAACGATAACTGCCCGGCGAGCGTTCTTCCATGCGTATGCCTGGTATGGTATTCATGGTTGATACTAATGAATTATCAGGCTGTAATTTTAATTGTGCCGGTGTTATCACACTTACCGAAGCCGGAACGCTTAACATAGGCTGATCTGATAAATAACCTCTGACGGTTACTGTATTTATTTTTTTTGCGGTATCGGCTTTTTTTGATTGAGCGCTGGCAACTATGCCCGCTGCAAAAATCAGGACAAGAGTAAAGTAAATTTTGAACACTGCGTTTGAGTTAGGTACGAAACAAAAATAGCCCTTTAGTTAATAAAAGGGCTATTTTGTATTGTAAGATATTAGATACTTAAAGAGTCACTATTCAGACCAATGATAAATTGTACTTTTTGTATTGATTATAATTTTAATGCAGTTACATTTAATCATGCATCACGATGAACACCATCTAAAAAGCTCTGACACCATACGCGATATTGTTATTGGCATGTCCGATGGATTAACGGTGCCGTTTGCATTAGCAGCCGGATTAAGCGGCGCAGTTAATTCATCAGGTATTGTAATTACAGCAGGCATTGCCGAAATTGTTGCCGGATCGATAGCTATGGGGCTGGGCGGGTTCCTGGCCGGCAGAACAGAAGCCGACCATTATGCCGCCGAACTGCAACGCGAGTATGATGAGGTTGAACGTGTTCCCGAACAAGAGAAAGCCGAAGTAAAAGAAGTATTTGCCAATTTTGGTTTATCAGATGCACTGCAAACCCAGGTAGCCGATGAAATGGCCAAGGATAAAGATAAATGGGTTGATTTTATGATGCGCTATGAGCTTGGACTGGAGAAACCCTTGGCTAACCGCGCATCGCAAAGCGCTATAACAATTGGTCTGTCTTATATAGTTGGCGGGATCATTCCTTTGACACCTTATTTTTTCGAGTCCAATTCGCAAACAGCTTTGGTGTATTCGTGCATAATAACTATGATATGCCTGTTTGTTTTTGGCTATTTTAAAAGCAAGGTAACAGGTCAGCCCCCTATATCGGGCGCGTTTAAAGTTTTAGTTATCGGTGCCTTGGCTGCCGCCGCCGCATTTGGAATGGCGAAGTTGATTACAGGGAAATAGTTTTGAGTAGTGAGTTTTGAGTGATAAGTTAAGTTTTACTCAAGACTCATCACCCATAACTCAAAACTTAATAAACTTCTCTATCTGCTCATAGGTAAACTTTATAGTATCCTCTTTAAACAGGTCGCTATACTCATTAAACTCTGTTTTAATATTGGCTATATGCAGCTTTAGCGACATTACATTTAGATGGATATAATGGCAAACTCCGGTAAAATGATCAATGCCGCGTATGTTGCCATACTTGCCTGATGATACACCCACCAGCGCAGCCTTTTTTTCATAAAAACTATCCGGGAAAGTACAGGCATCAATAAATACTTTTAACACACCTGGGAAACTGCCATTATACTCAGGGATGATGAATATAAATTTATCGGTAGCGGTAATAATATCTTGTATTTGCTGAAACTCGGCACTGCGTTTTCCAAACAGATCGGTTTCGATTAAATTGGGCGGCAATTGTGCCATTGATAATATTCCCGATTCTAAACCCTTTTCGAGCAGTATTTTTTGATAATAGCGCGCCACTTTAAGTGTTGAGCTTCCGGGACGATTGGTTGCAGATATAATTGTTATCATGTTAATTATTGAATTACAGATTTATTGAATTAATGAATTGCCTGGCCGATGTTTATCAATCAATAATTCAATAACTCAATAATTCACTCATTACCTTAAATTGTTTGTAAATTGGCTAAAACTGTGGATTTCTCCGTTATTTAAATATATATCTTAGCGCTTGGTAAAAAGTTTCCCGAAGGTAGAAATTAATATTTCTATTTTTCGTTGTTATAAACACTGTTATAAATTTTTGGAGATATAGAATGAGTAAAATTATTGCTTTAGCCAATCAAAAAGGCGGTGTGGGCAAAACCACATCATCCATTAACCTGGCCGCAAGTTTAGCCGTATTAGAGTATAAAACCTTATTAGTTGATGCCGATCCGCAGGCCAACGCCACATCAGGCATTGGTTTTGATCCGCGCAACATAAAAAATAGTATTTATGAGTGCATCATCAATGAGGTTGATCCACATGATGCTATTATAAAAACCGAAACTCCAAATCTGGATCTGTTGCCGGCCCACATAGACTTAGTTGGTGCCGAAATTGAGATGATAAACCTGGAGAGCCGCGAGTATAAAATGCAGGAGGTTTTTAACAAAATACGCGATGAATATGATTTTATAATTATTGACTGCTCACCATCATTAGGCCTAATTACCATTAACGCTTTAACCGCTGCCGACTCGGTAATCATCCCTGTACAATGCGAGTACTTTGCATTAGAAGGTCTAGGCAAATTATTAAACACCGTTAAAATTGTACAAAACCGTTTAAACCCGCAATTAGAAATAGAAGGTATATTATTAACTATGTATGATGTGAGGCTGCGCCTTTCAAACCAGGTAGTTGAAGAAGTTAGGACCCATTTTGAAGACATGGTGTTTGATACCATTATACAACGTAACACGCGTTTAAGCGAGGCACCAAGCTTTGGCATATCTGTAATTATGCACGATGCCACTTGTAAAGGTGCTATTAACTACCTAAACCTGGCCCGCGAAATTATACGTAAAAATGGTTTAGTTAAAGACGAATTAAAAGCTACAACAGAAACAGTTTAACATGAGTGCAGAAAAAAGAAATGCTTTAGGCAAAGGATTAAGCGCGCTGTTAAACGACTCTAATGATGTACTTCCTTATAAAAAACCAAGTAGTAACAATAATAATGTTGGCTCGAACGCCGAGGTTAATAGCCTGGGCTCTGTAAACGATATTAAATTATCAGAGATAGAAGTTAACCCGTTTCAACCACGTACAGATTTTGATGAGCAGGCATTGGCGGACCTTGCAGCTTCCATAAAACTACAAGGCCTTATACAACCCATCACTGTGCGCCGTGTTAACGCGCACCAGTTTC
The DNA here is from genome assembly GCA_002403905.1 of Mucilaginibacter sp. UBA4741. Lineage (GTDB taxonomy): Bacteria > Bacteroidota > Bacteroidia > Sphingobacteriales > Sphingobacteriaceae > Mucilaginibacter. The sequence goes on along the minus strand of DHIR01000028.1, from coordinate 6,145 downwards.
AGCTAATATCTGGCGAGCGCCGTTTACGTGCATCAAAAATTGCCGGGCTAACTCATATTCCTGCTTACGTACGTACCGCTAACGACCAGCAAATGCTGGAGATGGCGCTGATAGAAAACATACAGCGCGAAAACCTTAATGCTATTGAAGTTGCCCTAAGCTTTCAGCGTATGTTGGATGAGGTCGGCCTGAAACAAGAAGAATTAGGTGAGCGTGTAAGTAAAAACAGATCGACCGTTACTAACTATTTAAGGTTATTAAAATTGCCGCCAACTATACAAGCGTCTATCCGTGATGGCGACATTACTATGGGCCACGCGCGTGCTTTAATAACGGTTGAGGATCCCGCGCAACAATTATATATACATCAACATATCATTCAGCAAGGTTTATCCGTTCGTAAGGTGGAGGAGATGGTACGCGACATTCAAAAATCGCGTACAAAAAAGGAAGGTAAACAGCCCGAGCCGGTATCATTTCAAATACAAAAGATACAGGACGACCTGGCATCAAAGTTTAGCACGCAGGTTAAACTTAAGTTAGGCAGCCGCGGTAATGGAACTATTGAAATTCCTTTTTTATCAGAAGATGATCTTGGCCGCATACTTGAAATGTTGGATTGGTAAAAAAATGCAGAGATACTTACTAATTATTGGTTTATTAACCGGGTTAGCTTTTTCGGCAATGGCGCAAACGCCTGCAATGCCTGTAAAAAAAACTAAGGCTGATAGTGTGCAGGGTAAGCGCGATTCGCTTAAATCAAAACCCTTTGTGCCCAAAACAAGTACCATTAAAATTTATCATCCTGATAGTACCCATAGCCCTTCAAAGGCCTGGCACCGGTCTGTATTTATACCCGGTTTGGGGCAGATATATAATCACAAATATTGGAAAGTGCCGGTTATTTATACCGGTTTAACTTTGCTGGTGGTAATGTATAGGTTTAATGAAAAATATTATACCGAAGATTTGGCAATAGCAAAATATCGTGCTAAAGGAACCAGCCCTGTTGTGGGTGATAAGTATTATGACTTGTATCAATTATACAAGGTTAACAACTATAGCGATGCTGCAATTACCGACGCGGTTAGAGGGTACAACCGTTACCGCGATTTGAGTGTATTGCTTTTTGCAGCAGCATGGGGCATACAAACTATTGATGCTTATGTTGATGCCAAATTTATGCACTCTTATTCGATGGACGATAATTTTAGCGCAAAAATTGCACCTACAATGCTTAACCCAATGGGTAATTACCAAAGTTTTAGTAGTGCATTTATTCCGGGTATAAAAATTACCTTTACACTCAGGTAAAGAGGATTATATTTGCACCCGGCAACAAAAATTAAAAAATGAAGATCGCATTATTAGGTTACGGTAAAATGGGTAAGATCATTGAAAAGATCGCGATTGACCGTAAGCATGAAATTGTATTAAAGATTGATTACGATAACCAGCACGAGCTTACAACAGAGAACCTGCAAAAAGCCGATGTCGCCATCGAGTTTAGTACCCCCGCAACTGTATTAAGTAATATTGACCATTGCTTTAAAGCAGGCGTGCCTATTGTAGTAGGTACAACCGGCTGGCATGAGCAACTAACCGAAATAAAGCAACGTTACGAAGCAAGCGATAATGCTTTTATTTACGCTACCAACTTTAGTGTAGGCGTAAATATATTTTTCCATCTAAATAAGGTATTGGCTAAGCTGATGAACAAGCACCCATATTACGAGGTGCAGGTTGAAGAGATACATCATACCCAAAAATTAGATTCGCCCAGCGGTACGGCTATTACCATCGCCGAAGGGATAATTGAAAACCTGGATGCAAAAAGTCAATGGGTAAATATTTTAACAGATATTAATAACCCGGCTGATGATAATGCTAAGGTTGAAGATGTGCTGATAGAATCGTACCGTATTGATAGCGTGCCGGGTACACATACCGTTATTTACGACTCGGAAGTTGATACCATCGAAATTAAACATACCGCGCATAACCGTAACGGATTTGCGCTGGGCGCGGTATTAGCTGCTGAATGGTTACCGGGTAAAAAGGGATTCTTTTCGGTAGCGGATATGTTTGATTTATCCTAAATAATAAACTACTTTAACACAATATTTTAAAGATGAACTGGAAATTCTGGAACAAAAACAAAACAAATACAAAAGCAAAAAAGAAATCAAAATCGCGCGAGTGGGCCGATGCCATTGTATTTGCAGTAATTGCCGCTACGCTGATACGTACTTTCTTTATTGAAGCTTATACCATACCTACGCCATCAATGGAAAGATCATTATTGGTTGGCGATTTTTTGTTTGTGAGTAAATTAAATTACGGCCCGCGTATACCTATGACGCCTATCGCGTTCCCGTTTGCGCACCATACTATGCCATTGATCAATACCAAAGCTTATTGGGATGGCTGGGAATTAGGCTATCACCGCTTACCAGGTTTTGGCGAAGTTAAAAAAGGTGATGTAGTGGTATTTAACTACCCGATGGATGCCGATACCCCATACTTTCGCCCGGTTGATAAACGCGAGAACTATATTAAACGCTGTCAGGGTACTCCAGGCGATACGTTAAGTGTTGTTAACGCGCAGGTTTTTATTAATGGCAAAGCAGCTCCAAACCCACCCGAAGGGCAAATAGACTATACATATACAACAAAAGGTATGGATCTTAACCCTCAAATAAAGCAAGATCTGCATATCTCACAGTATGACCCATCGTCGCCAAATATTACAATGACAGCGGATGTTTTTAATATAGTAAAGAAATATCCAAGCGTTCAATCCATTGCACCAAACATCAGGAAACCCGGCGAGCCGGATCAGGTTTATCCTACAAATTATAATCATCCTGTTGGTCCGCCTAATTTAATGTTACCCGGTAAACAACATGATTATAAATGGAACGTAGATAATTATGGCCCTATCATTATCCCTAAAAAAGGATGGACCGTAAAACTGGACAGCGTTACTTATCCAATATATATGCGTTGCATAGGTGTTTATGAAAACAATAAAATACAGATTGTTGGAAATGATATTTTAATAAACGGTAAAAAGGCCGATAGCTATACCTTTAAAATGAATTATTATTGGATGATGGGCGATAACCGCCATGATTCGCTGGATTCGCGCTACTGGGGGTTTGTGCCCGAGGACCATATTGTAGGCAAGGCCCTGTTTATATGGATGAGCTGGGATGATGACGCCCCTTTCTTTAGTAAAATAAGATGGAGCAGGCTATTTAGGGGAATTAATTAATTGCCGGAAACTTTCAGGCAGCATATCAGCATAGATGAACTGGAAGTTTTGGAAAAAAAAACGCACTAAGAAGAAAAGTACCGCGCGTGAGTGGGTTGACGCGTTTGTTTTTGCCATAATTGCCGCCGCTATTATCCGCATATTTTTTATTGAGGCTTACGTGATCCCCAGCGGATCAATGGAAAATACGCTTTTAATAGGCGATTATTTGTTTGTAAGCAAGGTAAATTATGGTGCGCGCACGCCTATCACCCCCATAGCCTTCCCGTTTGCCCACCATACCATGCCGTTTATACATACGAAAGCTTACTGGGATGGTATACAGTTGCCCTATTACCGCCTGCCCGGTTTTGGCGAGGTAAAAAAAGGCGACGTGGTGGTTTTTAATTATCCGATGGATGCTGATTCGCCCTATTACCGCCCGGTTGATAAACGCGAAAATTATATAAAACGCTGCCAGGCCACGCCGGGCGATACACTTAAGATTATTGACGCCCAGGTATATATAAATGGCAAAGCCGAACCCAACCCCATTTACAGCAAGCCCGGCTACATGGTGCGCACCAATAATACGCCGATTGACCTGCAATTGATAAAGGATCTGCGCATTGAGATACGTTACCAATATACAGCAGGCTATTATGAGGTGTTCATGACCCGGCAATCGGCCGCTGCTTTAAAGCGCCAGCCCGGTATTATAGCTGTTAATGAAAGCAACCAGCTAAAGGGTGTGTATGAGCAGGATATTTTCCCCAAAGACCCTGCTTTGCGATGGAATGCTGACAATATGGGCCCTATCATCCTCCCCAAAAAAGGCTGGACAGTAAAATTGGATAACCACACCTTCCCGGTATACCGCCGCGCTATTACCGTGTACGAAAACAATAAGGTTGAGATAATTGGCAGGGATATCCTCATTAATGGTAAAAAGGCGGATAGCTATACCTTTAAATTAAATTATTACTGGATGATGGGCGATAACCGCCATAACTCGGAAGATTCGCGCTACTGGGGTTTTGTACCCGAAGACCATATTGTAGGCAAAGCGGTTTTTATTTGGATGAGCATAGACAGCACCGCCGATCTTCTACATAAAATAAGGTGGAACAGGATTTTTAGGCCTCCGGCCCCCTGAAGGGGGAGTTTGTTTATTGTGAACTTTTTTAGGAGATACAAGCGCTTAAGTTAAGGCACTTTCGCTAAAATAAACTTCCCCCCAAACTCAACAGACGGGGTCAACGGAGTATATTTAACAAGAGTTATTTGTTGAGAACCAGGGTCAACGCCGATTCTATTTATTGATATCCTGTTAGACGCTCCATTCCCCATATTAGACCACCCTCCACCGGCATTGATTACGTCTATTGTATGGGCGGCATACCGGGCATTCTGCGCCAGCTCGGCAGATGTTGGCGCATGATGGACAACAGTTGTTTCAAATAAATAGGCGGTTTGCGCCTTTTTTAACCCGTTAATTTTAACAGTAAAGGCCCATTCCTTACCGGGAGGATTATCCGCCCGGAATAAGGTTAATGGAATAGCTTCTTCATAAACTAAATATCCGGCAGCATCATAGCCCATTGCAATTTGGATCCCATAGAGGTTTGAGGTGCTTAGCTGTTCATCGGCTATAGCCGCAAAACCCTCAGCATTTATTTTTTTATATTTGGCTAATGCTGCTTTTATCTGTACTTGTACGGGGTTCAAATACAGGTATTCCCTTTCGTCTCCCGGGCCGTTTACGGGAAAAGTGGTGCTTTTTTTACCATTTATATCCACGTTAAAAGTAATTCCTGCACCTAAAATGCTGCCCTGCAATACCGTATCCTTTGTTTTCAGTATTAGATAAAGGTTATCCCTGTCATTACTGAGCATATAACTGATATGGGCTTTATCTTTGGAGTAAGGCATATCACCCCATTCGTTGGCATTGCCATCAATAGTTACACTGGTTGGGGCCAGTTTCAGATCAATGGTTTGAGCAACACAAATGCTTGTAGCGCATAATTGCGCAACAAAAACATAAATTAACCGGACACCAATTTTTTTCATAGCTGATTTATTTTGGCTTTGTTACATTAAAAGTGGTTTCGCCATAGGTAACATCATTACCCGTTATCCCTTGTATAACTATTTTGAATTTCCCGGTAATATCGCCGGTGTAAAAGGATAGTTCCGCGTCCTTAACCGATGATATTTTTACCAGATGCTTCCAATATAGCGTTGATAAATATTGCTTTTCTTCGAGTTTTTTAGAATAATCTGCCGGGTAAAATTCCTGGGCCCCGTTAATACCATTAAACCGGAGTATATATGTCGTTAGTCCGATGATCGGCATATAGTTTTGCATAAAAAAATTATTACCAAGTCTCTTGGGAATCATAAACTGGACGCCCAATTCAATTTGTACACCCTTTTTTCCCGAGACGTCATAAAAAGAATCATCATTATTACCATTAATTTTAACTTCTTTTAAATGGATGGCCCTTTCATTATCCGCGAGCTCCATATCGTGGCTGTTTTGCTGTTCTATTGTGCTGTAATCTTTTGGTTCCAGCTGACCGGCCAACAATTCGTTAATATCGGTATAGGGGTCGGCTAAATGAATACCATAGTCTTTCGGGTTAGGCCCCATTACCATAAAACGCGCTTTTTTACCTGAATCTGTAAGCAAGTCATTATCGCTCAATGTAAAAGCGCCGTTTTTACTGCTTATAACCACGTTAATCGGGCGGTTCATATTTGTCAATGCAACCGGCTTATTCAATGGCTGGTCTAACTGGGTAACATTGCCTTTAAAAGCCAACTCGGCGTACCTTCGCGCGGTATCTGCAGGTTTGGTTTTCATCATATCGGTCCAGGTGTACC
>DHIR01000083.1:443-4174 GCA_002403905.1 Mucilaginibacter sp. UBA4741 | reverse complement strand
TTATGATACAGCCTCTATAATATTAATATTTAATAAGTTAAAACTCGTCAACCGTATCGCGCCTTATGGGGTCATGAATATGTACTGCCAGTTTATTGTTGATCAGATCCACTTCAAAATCAGCCTTTTCATTAGCCGGTTCATCGCTATTGATATCAGAGCATCCAAAAAAGAAACGTACCCGGTACCTAAATGTAACCTTGCCTTTGTGTGTTTCAGGATCGTATATTACTTCTTCCGGTAAAACATTAAACTCTTTAACTTCCGGCGAACCCCCGTCACCATCATGAAAGGCAACTAACTGATCGCAGATCGCCTCAGTTTTTAAATAGAGAACATCTATTAAAAACTGACCGACAGCTGTTCGGCCATCGGTCAGTTTAGTAATTAGTTCTGTTGGTACATTAAATGTTACCGTTGCCATATTATTTCAGGTGATAGTATTATATCAAATTAACACTGCGGTTAACAAACTCGGTCAAATCTGCACCGGTTAATAAACCTTGTGATAGCAGGGCCAGGTCAAAAGCTTGTTTAGCTAATTGCGACTGTACCTCTTCATTTTCGTCCTGCAATATGCGGCTTACCAATTTATGGTTGCCGTTAACTACTACCTTATAATTATCGGGCATACTGCCATAAAAGCCCATACCGCCGCCCATGGCTGCCATATCTTTCATACGGCGCATAAACTCGTCCATAGTTACGGTAACCGGCAATTCGTCAGGGTTCAGGCTTTCCAACTCTACCTTATAAGCAGGGCGGTTTATCGCTTTATCAAAAATAGCTTTTACTTTGGTAGCCTCTTCTTCGGTTAAAACATGCGCTAAGGCATCATCTTTTTTAATCAGCTTATCAGCAACATCTGCATCCACACGTTTAAGCGAAGTTTTCTCCAGCTTTTGTTCTAAGTGGCTTACAAAATGCGTATCGATAGGCGAATCCATCAATAAAACATCATAGCCTTTTCTGTTAGCCGATTGGATAAACGCGTCTTGCTTAGATGGATCATTGGTGTAGATGTACACCAACTGGCCGTCTTTATCAGTTTGTACAGCTTCTACTTTGTCTTTGTATTCGTTAAGCGTAAAGTTTTCTTTAGCGGTATTGGTTAGTAAAACAAAGTCTTTTGCTTTATCGTAAAATTTATCTTCGCTCACCATGCCGTATTTTACAAACAGGCCAATATCGGTCCATTTATCTTCGTAAGCTTTACGGTCATTTTTAAATAGCTCTGCCAATTTATCAGCTACTTTTTTGGTGATGTAGCTATTTATCTTTTTAACATTGCTATCGGCCTGTAAGAAGCTACGCGATACGTTCAACGGGATATCAGGCGAATCAATAACACCATGCAACAGCATTAAAAATTCGGGCACAATATCTTTAACCTCATCGGTAATAAATACCTGGCGAGAGAATAATTTGATCTTATTACGTTGGATCTCGAAATCCTTTTTTAGCTTAGGGAAGTACAATACACCGGTTAAGTTGAACGGATAATCCACATTCAGGTGGATCCAGAATAAAGGATCTTCGCTAAACGGGTAAAGTTCTTTATAGAAAGCTAAATAATCCTCGTCTTTCAACTCGGCAGGCGCTTTAGTCCAGATAGGGTTGGTGTCGTTAATAACGTTATCAACCTCAACATCTGTATATTTTGGTTTGCCTTCTTCGTCAACACCATCCTCAACAGAATCGGTTTTTTTACCAAAGATGATCGGCACAGGTAAGAAACGGCAATATTTATCTAAAATTTCTTGTAAGCGATGTTTACTTAAAAACTCTTCGGACTCGGCGTTGATATGCAGTGTGATTTCAGTTCCGCGCTCTTCTAAGCTGCCTTCAGATATTTCAAACTCGGTGCTGCCATCGCAGATCCAGTGTGCAGGCTCAGCGCCATCCTGGTATGACAGGGTTTGTATTTCAACCTTATCGGCCACCATAAATGCGGAGTAAAAGCCTAAACCAAAGCGGCCGATGATCTCGTTAGCATCTTTAGCTTCTTTAAACTTCTCCATAAACTCGGTAGCTCCCGAGAATGCAATCTGATTAATGTATTTTTTTATTTCTTCGGCGGTCATACCCAAACCATTGTCAGATATGGTAATGGTTTTTGCTTTCTCATCAAAAGCGATCTCAACCCGCAGGTCACCAAGCTCGCCATTGTATTGGCCTAATAATGCCAGGCGTTTAATTTTTTGGGTAGCATCAACAGCGTTTGATACCAGCTCACGTAAAAATATCTCGGTATCAGAGTACAGGAATTTTTTAATTATCGGAAAAATGTTTTCGGTGTGTATCGAAATGGTTCCTTTTTCTTGCATAATTTTATTATTGATTTTTCGGGATTAATGTTTAGTAACAACCCTGCATATCAATGAGCGTTCCAAAGGAGAATGTTTGTCAAATTGGCAGGCAGGGATCGCAGATTAAGCGGATTGGTTTGATGAAATAGATTTTATCTCAAAAATCAGCCCGATCAGTTTAATCTGTGATTCAGACAAATTCATTATATTTGGCATAATGACAAATCGCAGGCAACAAATAAAGCAATGGCTAAAAGAAGTGCTTGAAGATAATCTTCGGGATATTTCCTACCGTGCTTTTATTTTTGGCTCACAAGCTAATAAAGATGAGCTTATCCGCTCTGACATTGATGTTGGTATACTTGCAGATAACGCTATTCCTACTATAAATTTTGTTAGCATAAGTAATGCTATTGAAGACCTGCTAATGCTATATAAAATAGACCTGGTTGATTTTACCCAGGTTGGTGAAAGATTTAAGGAAGTTGCTATGCGAAATGTAGAATGGTTATAATTCGACCCCTTAATATAATTAACAATGTGCTTCTGCGTGTGAAAACCCCGTAGGGGTTTAAGGTCGGTAGAAAATAAAGTCAAGAAATAGCATGTGCGTAGGTACATAACTTGAACGCATGCTAGGTTCCGCACCTAGCGGAGCGAAAGAATGATTATAAATATTTTTCTACCGAGCTTTTACTCCTAACGGAGTAACTTTTATCCCTTTGTTGATGGGCACAAAGATTAGTTACCTATTCCATTTATAAAAGCAATTAACACTTCCTGCAAATCCTTCACCGTCCCGCATCCTTAACCTTCCTATCCGAATCCATCTTTGACCGTATAAACTGTATCAACAAAGTAGCATCTGCAATAACATTTGCTGACAATGCCCCCAAAGTAAGCAGGAGCGAAGCATGAGCATACTCGCCACCTAATGATGCCGTAATTAATGCCACAGGTTTATCAACCAGCGTACTGCTTGATACCAGCCAGTCCAGCATATTTTTTAACGAGCCGGGTACGCCAAAAGCATATTCGGGCGTGCAGATGATGAGGCCATCGGCATCGGTTAATAGTTTGCGTAATACTGCAACAGATATTGGCGGGTTATCAGTGTCCAGTCCCGGGTCAAACGCCGGTATTTGCGCAAGGTCATTATAGATAGTATATTCAACATCCGCAGGAACTTGCGAACCTAAGTATTGCAAAATGGCGTGGTTGGATGATCCCTGACGTAAACTGCCTGATATAGCTAAGATATTTTTCATGTTGTTAGAGGCGGCAATTTATTACATCGCTATTAAATTAACGTGAGTTCGATATAAGAATCGGTGCTGTATTAATGCCCCGGCGGGGCTACCTATTTGTAGACAGAATATAAAAATTAAAGATCGCTCCGAGTTACCTTTTTAAATTTGCATA
>DHIR01000083.1:0-193 GCA_002403905.1 Mucilaginibacter sp. UBA4741 | reverse complement strand
CTTATCCCGAACTCACGTTAAATTAAACGTATTTATAATTATTAAGTTATAAATAGCACCAGATTAACGGCCTTTAGCGGCTTTTGCAATAAGGAGTAATTTGCCAGTTTGAGACACCGAGTCACATTTTTCTTAATACAACTTGAATGAATTGGGCTGAAGTATAAACAAAAAAGAGGCCGTATCATAAACC
>DHIR01000238.1 GCA_002403905.1 Mucilaginibacter sp. UBA4741 | reverse complement strand
ACGTAATAACTGGTTGTATTTAGCTATCCTGTCTGAACGTGAAAGCGAGCCGGTTTTTATTTGTCCGCAGTTTAAGGCTACGGCTAAATCAGCAATGGTGCTGTCTTCAGTCTCGCCGCTACGGTGACTCATTACCGAAGTATAACCATGTGTTTGCGCCAGGCTAACCGCGTTAATAGTCTCGGTTAATGATCCTATCTGGTTAACTTTTACCAGGATAGAGTTGGCGGTATCTTCGTCAATGCCTTGTTGTAAACGGGTTACGTTGGTTACAAACAAATCATCACCTACTAATTGTACCTTATCGCCAATACGCTCGGTTAATAATTTCCAGCCTGCCCAGTCATCCTCGGCCATACCATCTTCAATAGATATAACCGGGTATTTTTCTGCTAACTGAGCCAAATATTCTACTTGCTCTGCACTGGTGCGGATAGCACCTTTTGCGCCTTCAAACTTGGTATAATCGTATTTACCGTTTACATAAAACTCAGACGCCGCGCAATCAAACGCCAAACAAATATCAACACCGGGTTTGTAGCCTGCTTTTTCAATAGCTTTTAAAATGGTTTCAACGCCATCTTCGGTACCTTCAAAAGTTGGGGCAAAACCACCTTCATCACCTACAGTAGTTGTTAAACCGCGGTCATGTAGTATCTTTTTAAGGTTATGGAAAACTTCTGTTCCCCAACGCAATGCTTCAGAGAAAGATGACGCGCCAACCGGCATGATCATAAACTCCTGGAACGCTATAGGCGCGTCAGAATGCGAACCACCGTTAACAATATTCATCATCGGGATAGGCAGTGTGTTAGCGTTTACACCACCAATGTAGCGGTATAAAGGCTGGCGGCTTTCCTGAGCGGCCGCTTTAGCAGCAGCAAGCGATACACCTAAAATAGCGTTAGCGCCTAACTTAGCTTTGTTGTGCGTGCCATCAAGATCTATCATTATTTGGTCAATGCTGTTTTGATCAAACACATCAACACCTTGTAATTCTTTTGCTATAATATCATTTACGTTAGCAACAGCTTTTAAAACGCCTTTACCCATGTAAACGGCTTTATCATTATCACGCAGTTCGACAGCCTCATGCGCGCCGGTTGATGCACCGGATGGTACAGCGGCACGGCCCAAATAGCCATTTTCGGTTAATACATCTACTTCGATAGTAGGGTTTCCGCGCGAGTCAAGTATCTGGCGGGCGTGAACATCAATTATTAAACTCATTTTTTCGTTAATTTTGTCGGTTTTATAACTTAGTGTAGGTAGTACACCTAAAACTTTTAGTTTTCCAAAGATACAATTTCAATTAAAATTGCGGCAAAATAGTTTAATATTAACATAAATTTTATGTTACATAACTTAATATACAATACTTTAACGCTGGTTGAGCAAATATTGATTTCAGCTTTCGGTAACAGGGGTAGCCATGGCCATAATATGATCTTCTTTGCCAGAGGTTATTACATGCGATGTTACCCTAACCTGTATAGGCGTACCATCTTTTTTTAAATGCGTCCAGATACCGGAATCATTATAGCCGTTAGTCAGGTTTTTTATGGTACTGTACACTTTACCCACATCAGCTTTGGGGCGGATGTCCAGGATGGTCATGTTTTTAAACTCGTCTAACGTATAACCGTAGGTGGCTATGGCCGCGTTATTGGCTGCGGTAAAGTTAAGGGTGCGCCGGTTGTAGATCCACATAGGCGACGGGTTAGCCTCGAAATAACTGCGATACTGACTTTCGCTTTCTTCCAACCTCCTGTTACAATATAAAATAAGACGATATAATATAAAGCCGGTTACCAGCACAAAAGCAAAGCATTTTACGCTACTGATAAAAAGAACAAGTGGAACATCCATCGCGCTTCCGGTCCAAGCCAATATCTTATCACTTAGGGCGATCCACAAGAGACTGGTCACTGTATAAATTGCCGCTATCTTAAATGCACTGGATCTCATTACCAAAGTTTAATCAACAGCACGAAGTAACCATTTATACCGTAATAAACGAAAAAAAGATAGGCCAAATTTACAAACGATGTATATACAAGCTAACTTAATCACCGGTGCTTGGCATATGTTCTCTTGGCGTGGCGTTTTTGCGGACAATGCGATACATAAACGTTAGGGCCAAATTGTTTTTATCAGCAGCAAAGGCTGGACTATAGTTATACTGATTTAACCAACCGGTCTGCACATTTATTGATTTATTAAACCGGTAATCCAGCGCTGCCGAAAAACGGTTGCGTTATCTTAACATTAGGTTTATATGATTAAATAAGTATTACTCCCACTTAAACGTTTTAACCGCGACAGCGTAAACCACTATACCCCAAATACACATAATTAATATCTGGTGCGATACATCAAGTAAACTTGCACCCTCGAACGCTACTTTACGTAATGAGTCATTTAAATAGGTTAACGGCAATGCCCTGCTTATGGGCTGCAACCAGGCCGGGAATACATTAATTGAGAAGAACGTGCCCGACAGCAAAAACTGCGGCAACGTTATCATATTAGCTATTGGTGGTACGGTACTTTCGTTTTTAGCTATGCCCGATACCACGAAACCAAAGCCCATAAACACCACCACCCCTATGAGCGAGAGCAAGAGCATATTAAGCACCGTGACCACGCCATGTACCAATGTAAACGAAAATGCATAATGCCCTATTAATATAATAAACAAAGCACCTATCAGCGCGAAGGCTATACGTGCAATGGCCTCGCCAATTACTATACTGTAGCGTTTTACCGGCGTGGCAAAAAAACGTTTAATTACTAAAGTTATCCGCAGACTTAAAAATACAAACGCAGTACCAAATACACCTGTACTTAATAAAGCGAAACCTAACTGGCCAGGTAAAATAAAGTCAATAGTTTTATATTCGCGGGTTACTACCTCGACTTCTTTAATTATGGCAACCGGTGGCGGTGCATCAGGTATGTGCGAGTTTAGCTGGAAGAAAATATTATTCAGCGTCGATCTTAAAATAGCTTCCTTATCGCCCGATGCTTTGCTATGTTGAATATTTACTGTAAAATAAGGAGCTGTTGTGTTTTTTTGGATATTCAATATAGCATCAATGCTTCCCTTTTTAAGGTTAGTCTCCATTTGCCCGGGCGTTTGGTTATGTATCAACCTAATTACGCTCACCTTTTTCAGAGCCTGGTAAACCGGGTTCAAGGTATCATTGGTTTTAGCCACACCAACATCAACAGACATTACTCCGGTGCCGCTAATAAAACCAAACACCAAAATAAATATCAACGGAAAAAGCAACGTAAACACCACCGATGACGGGCTGCGTATTATAGACCTGAAACTTGCCTTGGCTATGGCCAGCGTTGCTTTTAAATTACTGTATGGTTTATTTTGGTTCATTGGGTTATTAGTCATTAGTTCATTGGTGTTTAATCGTCAACCTTTCCGCTTTATTAGTTGCTTCCCCTTCAGGGGGCTGGGGGGTTACTCCGCCCGCCACTCCTTACCAGTCATATTTATAAACACATCCTCAAGGCTGGCTAGTTTTACTTCTTTTGGGCGCTCGAAGCCCGAGGCTACCAGCTTATCAATAAAATTATCAGGCGTGTCTACACCTATTATATTACCGCCATCAACAAAAGCTACCCGGTCACAAAGCACTTCGGCTTCATCCATGTAGTGGGTGGTGATAACAACGGTGGTTCCCTGGTCGCGTATCTCGCGGATCAGGTCCCAAAGGTTACGGCGCGCCTGCGGGTCGAGGCCGGTTGTAGGCTCATCCAAAAAAACTATGCGGGGGTTATTTATTAAAGTAGTAGCGATAGAGAACCGCTGCTTTTGCCCGCCCGACAGTTCTTTGTATTTGGCTTTGGCCTTATCATTAAGCGCTACTTTTCCCAGCATTTCGGCCGGGCTTCTTTCAATGCCGTAAAGGCCCGAGAAAAGCTCGATCAGTTCTGAAAGATTAAGATTGGGATAATACCCCGCGGCCTGCAATTGCACGCCAATACGTTTTTTAATACTTGCGGCATCGGTGTCAATATTAAAACCGTCAACGGTTATTTCGCCTGATGTTTTGTCGCGCAGGGTTTCAATAATTTCGAGGGTGGTGGTTTTGCCGGCACCATTAGGACCCAGTAAACCAAATATTTCGCCCTCGTAAACTTCAAAGCTAATGCCTTTTACAGCATGGAAATCACCGTAGTTTTTTACTAAATTTTTTACGGTGATAATGGGTTGTTTTGCCATGGCGTAAAAATGGCACAGAAAATTGGATTATCAATAATTTTTTAACGGATTACTGCTTTTATTACAGTAATCCGTATAAACATAGGTAGATGCTTATTATTTTACTAAATGCCCCAACAAATGAATGGCAGCAACAGCATGAGCAATAAATTGAGCCAGTATTAGCATTGCAGGTACGGTTAATAGTGTTGTCATTTTCTGTGATGATTTATGATACAAATGTGCTTGCAAAATCAAGATCAACACAGGGTTATTAGGTAAAATGGGAGATATTGTCGGTGAATGGGGAATTTGATCCGTTATCCGGCGGTTAAAAAGGGTGGTAATGAATCGGGTGTCGGTGAACAGAGCCGTCTGTAAAAAGGGCTGTCATACTGAGGCACTCGAAGTATGGGCGTAAAGGCCTGCCCACATGCTTCGAGTGCCTACCCATGACATGTTGTAAAAAGGTTAAACTTACGAAGTTTCAAAAACTTCGTAAGTTTTAAACGTAACGTGTCATTTCACCTTCAAAGTTCAGCGGGATTTTATAACTCAGCATGACAGCCCACGCTTTGGCTATTGTCTGTAAAGAAAGAGACGCGAAGTGTCGCTACAACCTATTTAGTCGCCAGCAATTTTTCTATCTCAGGTTTTAGTTGCTCGTCGCTTGGACGCTTCGCATTATCATTTACTATCCTGCCTTTTTTGTCGATCAATATATAATGCGGTACACCGCTTATTTGAAATTTTTCTGATATGGCGGTAAAATCATGGTCGTTCAAAAAAAAGTGCTCTCCCTCAATACCTAATTCAGCAATTAACGATCTCCATAATTTTTCATCTGATTTTACACCGAGGTAAACAAAAACAACATCCTTACCGGCAAGTTGTTGATGCAGGTTTTTTGAATAAGGCATCTCGGCACGACAAGGAAGGCACCAGGTGGCCCAAAAATCAATATACACTACCTTGCCCGGATATTTGGCCGTTATCTTATTAAAAAGGCTATCGCCTACGGCTTTAGGTAAGTTATTTAATTTAGTGCTTGGCGGCAAAGTATAACTATATATCCTGTCATACGCATTCTGAACACTATTTCTGAGAGCCTGTTCACCCTCATTGGCTTTAAACTTAGCCATATAGGTCTTTGCCCAATTAACTGCACCATTATCAATAAAGTCATACATATAATAACTTAACATTAAGTTGCGCATAATACCTGCGGGTTGTTTTAGTATCAGTGCAAACTCATCTTTTATATTAAATGATTTGCCTAAGTTTTTATTGATAAAATATCGGTTATACTCACCAATATACGAACCAAAGCTTGAACAAACAGCGCCATTAATATTATTCAGATCGTTTTTATCAATAAAATCATAATAACTATCGGGTAGCACAAAGTCCTCCATTTTCTTATGATTAAACGCGGCATGCAGCCAAGTATACCGCATTAAATTTTCAAGATACTCGTACCTTAAATTGGCTTTTGCCCATTTAATAAAAACAGGGCTTAGTTGATGCGCTTTAAGGTAGTTATTAAAAAAAACGCTTTCTTTAGTATAGCGATCTGTAAGAAATTTCTTGTGTGCATCTGGTTCGCTATCTTTTTCGGATGCACTACGGGTTATTGAACGGACATTATAATCACCGTTATATCCTACGCCGGCATCATTGTTTAATGCTTTTTGATAGGCCACATAATCCCGATTTGTTTGGGCATCGTCGCCGCTAAATATTAACGAGGTTTGAAAGTTGTGGGCATCGTAGTCCAGCTGCAGATGGTCGCCCGGGGTAACCAGTAAGATCACCAGTCGGTCGCCGTATTTAAACATTACATCCTGGGTCCCGATCTTTAAAAAAGTAAGCCGGTAAGTGCCATCAGCTTTAATGGTTGCACTATAGTTTGGTTGTTTATTAGAAGCCAGGTCATTGATAATAAGAATGATGGTGTTTCCATTAGGTTTAGATGCGTCCACATTACTTACTTTGCCGGTAATATAAACAGAATCTGTTTTTAATGTTTTTTGGGCATTAGCCGTAACAGTGCCAAGCAATATGATGAAAGTGATAATGTTTTTCATTTAGGAACGGTTTTGTGAATAAATATTAGGTGGTTAAAGATATTTTAAACGCTTTAATTATCTGCTTATTATGAATGAAAATGTTAAATTATTGGAGCTGTTTTAACATATATATATCACTCTATCCAGTAAAAGCGTGACAGACTTGCTTTCAGAATTAAGCTAAATTCTACTAATCAGCATGAAAACGGGTAAAAAAAGATGAGGCTGTATCATAAATCATGA
>DHIR01000242.1:6921-18760 GCA_002403905.1 Mucilaginibacter sp. UBA4741 | reverse complement strand
TTCTCTCTTCGTTCGAAATGACATTTAATAATATGTCATTGAACACACAAATAAAACTATCCGTATCCACCTTAAACGTACAAGAGTGCGTTGACTGGGTTATGTCGCCGGAAACCGGGGGTATTGATGTTTTTATTGGCACTGTACGGAATACCACCAAAGGCAAAGCCGTAGTTAGATTAGAGTTTGAGGCTTACGATAAAATGGCTATTGCCGAAATGGAGAAAATAGCCCAACAAGCCATTGCTAAATGGCCCATACAAAAAATATTGATCCATCACCGCATAGGCGTATTACAAATTGGAGAGGTACCGGTAATTATTGCCGTAGCTGCCGCGCACCGTGATGCCGCTTTTGAAGCCTGCCGGTATATTATTGATACCCTAAAACAAACCGTACCTATCTGGAAAAAAGAGATCTTTGACGATGGTGAAGTTTGGGTAGCAGCACATCCATGACACGATTTAAGGATTTTGAGATTAATCAGGATTGAATAATAAAATTACAAAACTGATATATCTTAAATCTAATCCTGTCAAATCAAGAAATCTTATAAATCGTGTTCGAACCAGGCTTGTAATCCACCTTCCAGTGAATAAACTTTTGCGTTGGGTTCTTTTTGTTTGATGAGTTTTACAGCCTCTCCACTCCTCTTGCCCGATGAACAGTACAGCACCTTAACTTTATCATTAAGCAAGTAATCCATATTATCGTCTATCTCATCAACTTCAAAATGGATGCCGCCTATGTTAATTTCGTCACGCTCCTGGTCGGTACGGATGTCTACTAAATCCAGTGCGTTATCAGCTAATCCTTGTTTTACTTCTTTGACTGATAAGGTTGGCGCATCACCTGTATTTGCAACCCCGGTTATATTCGTCTTGGTTGTTTTACCAATTTTAATAATTCGGCTTTGTAGTGTCAGCGCATCAAATACCATTACTTTACCTGCCAATACCTCGCCCGTTTTAGTGATGTATTTAATTACCTCGTTAGCTTGTATGCAACCAATTATACCGGCTAGAGTTGGTATTACGCCGCCATCCGCACAATTAGGTATTTGCGTAGCATCAACTTGAGGGAACAGATCACGGTAATTAGGAGATTTGCTGCCATCACCGTTAGTTATATTCCAAACAGCAGCCTGTCCTTCAAATTGGTAGATAGCACCGTAAACAATGGGCTTACCGGTAATTACGCAGGCATCATTTAGCAGGTAACGTGTCTCGAAATTATCTGTACCGTCAATAACTATATCATACTGATTGATAATATCCAGCACATTAGCTGATGTTATCTTCACATCATGCGGCACCAATTTAATTCCCGGGTTTTGTTGTTGCAGTTTTTTACAAGCTATGGCAACTTTTTTTTGACCGACCTCATCAGGCATGTACAATATTTGGCGATGAAGATTGCTTATAGATACTATGTCAAAATCTGCTATGCCTATTGTCCCTACTCCACTGGCGGTTAAATATTGCGCGGCAGGGCAACCTAGTCCGCCTGCACCTACTATCAAAACTTTTGCCTGTTGCATCAATTGTTGTGATGCTTCACTAAAGCCGGGTAAGGCAATCTGGCAGCTATATCTTAAAAGATCTAATTCCATAATAATTAAGCAGAAGCTATTTTTTGATGGATCTGACGTTTTATAATTTCAAAATCTTCGGGCGTATTAACATTAGTAAGTGTATCTGCATCCAAAGGTTTTAACAAAGTTATATCACTATTTATTAAAACTTTACGCGGGCACGAATACCCCTGTGCTAAAAACGCCAGCATTACCGGATAGCTCTTAGGTTCCCAAATAGTTATTAATGGTTCGGGGAAGCCATCAAAAGCGTTTTGGTATGCGGTAGCGATAGATGAAGTGTTACGATTTTTCAATAAATGATCAAACGTAGCACCATCCAGCAAAGGCATATCACAAGCTACAACCAGCCAGGCGCTATCCGGTTTTTCGCGGAACGCGGATAGTATGGCACCATAAGGCCCTAGTCCGGTAAATGTATCCGGCAAGGTATTATAACCAGCATCAACGTCTTGTTTTTGCTCGGACCGACATGATATAAATACATCGTCACAATAGTCCTGTAGCATATCGGCCATATAATAACGTTGCTCTTTGCCGTACCAGTTAATCGCGCCTTTATCAACACCCATCCTTAAACTTTGGCCCCCTGCCAAAACCAATCCGTTTAATATGGGTTTTGCCGCCTGCATTTTAGCTTCGAAAAAGGCAATTATCTTGTCAGTTTCATCCAGTCGATATGTGGGTAGTTGCTGCCAGTTAGGTATTGCTTTTTTTATAAAGTCAAAAACATCATCCACATTATCGGCCAGTAATATCAATTCTACATTAGTTAAATCATCTATCCGTTTTTGTAGGGATGCCATTTTATTATTATAGATAATAACCACCTGATTTTTAGCAAGCTGATGATTACCATTTACCAATACCAGATCAGCATCGGAAAATTGTTGTTTAAAATGAATGGGAGTTAAATTGGTGTTATAATTGAACTGATGATTATTCAACTGATCTGTATACTCTAAAATCGCTCCGCTTGCTAATCGCCCCGGCGGTAAGATTACTTCATCATTATGGGAGGCATCAGCATAAGCGCATTTGTATTTTGGTGATAACACTGCAATTATATCGCTTGCCAACAGTTTAATATTGATGCATGGCGCACCCAATATGGCCCACTCATTTCGCCCAAAGTTGCCGGTAATAGGCCGAGTCAGCGAAGAGTGTTTTCTGTGCCCACCGACAGGCTGGTTATGTTCTTTTGAAGTCACGTTTACCTCCTGTTTTTTCTATCAGCTTAGTTTCTTTTATAACAATATCATGGCTCAGTGCCTTGCACATATCATAAATAGTTAATGCCGCTATACTTGCCCCTACTAAGGCTTCCATTTCGATACCGGTTTTGGCGGTAATACTGGCAGTACAGTCTATTACAACTTCCTGCTGATCATTTAGCTGAATATCGATCTTGCAATTGTCTAACCCAAGGGGGTGACAAAGCGGGATCAAATCACCCGTTTTTTTGGCAGCCATAATGCCGGCAATTATAGCGGTTTGAAATACCGAGCCTTTTTTAGTTTGCAAATCGCCATTGGTTAATTGCGCTAATACCTCGGCAGGCAGGTAAACTATACTGCGCGCGGTAGCCGTACGATGTGTAACTTGCTTTGCAGATACATCAACCATGGTGGCTTTGCCAGTATTATCCAAATGAGTAAACTCAATCGCAGATTTTTTTGATTGATTTGATTCCACAGATCTAATTTTTTCTTTCTGACAAGATAAGTCTCTTGAAATTAAGACTTTTTTCACCAAAATTAATTAACAAACCAATTTCTATTTTGTAAGCTCTTAGGTAATTCAATATTTGTGCAAGATGAATATCTTCAATTAAAACTCGAGCCTTCAATTCTACTACCACTATCCCTTCAACTAAAAAATCCACCCGTCTTGTATCGATAGGTTCCAGATGATCTTTATAATATATAGGCACTTCTAATTCTCTCTGAAAATTTAGTCCGGCCTTAGCAAATTCAAGAGACAAAGCTCTTTGATAAATAAACTCCTGAAATCCATTACCTAAAAAAGAATGACCCTGCATAGCACAACCAATTATTTTATGAGTAAGATCACTATGCTTATATTCTTCCATTTAATTAAACATATAAAATCAAAATAATCCAATACATCAGCTTAATCTATGATGCCAGACTTGGTAAACCTCGCCTTTTTTAAACTCGTTTTTTTCTAAAGGGAGTTCCATAAAGGCGTCTGTATCTGCTAAGTTAGCAAAATCGCCTGAACCATTTCCTTCAACCGGGGTAGCTAATAGCTGACCATGTTCACTATAACTTAATTTTACATGCAAAAAGCATTGTAACTGTGGCTGAAACGCAAAATCCTGGTCTAATACCGCATAAATTTTTTGTTTTGCTGATAAACCCATAGAAGCCTGCAACCACGGTATAAAATACCGCTGCATACACATAAAAGTAGCCACCGGGTTACCCGGAAAAGCAAATACCACTACCCCATTACTATGCTTACCAAACCAAAATGGCTTGCCGGGGCGCTGCTGTACTTTATGGAAGATCTGTTCGACCTCTAATTCTTTTAACACTTGAGGGATATAATCAAACTTACCCATGGATATACCGCCGCTTAGCAGTATAACATCATAATTTTTAAGGCAAAGCTGTAGTTGCTGTTTAATAACTTCTGGGTTATCCGGAATATGCAGCATGGCCGCTTCCAAACCCTGTAGGGCTAAAATGGCTTTTACCATATAGTTGTTTGACCGCCTGATCTGGTATGGCGATGGCATGGCCGAAACCTCAACCAACTCATCGCCCGATGATAGGATAACTACCCTCGGTTTACGTTTAACCCGCAGTTCAGTCTCACCAACCGAGGCAACTAAACTGATAACTGCCGGGGTTATTAACTGACCGGGAGTTAATATAACCTCGCCTTGCTTTTTATCTGCGCCCTGTATATGGATATTTTGGCCTTTCTTAACATCGCTAACCAACAGTGTTGCGTTGCCGTTCTTTATCTCAACATCTTCGTATCGGATTATCGTATCAATAGATGCAGGTAATGCCGCGCCGGTCATTATCTCTATGCACTCAGCATCCGCGCTAATATCTATGGGATTATCCCCGGCGGCCTGGGTTGCTTTTATTTTAAATTGGATACTACCATTTTCAATTGCCGAGTGGCTTATCCCTATCCCATCCATAGTTACCCTATTAAATGGGGGCAGGTCACGGTCGGTTTTAATGTTTTCGGCCAATACCCTGCCTAACGATTGGTCGAACAGAACGATCTCTGCACCAAGGTCGAGGATGTTTTCCAGTATTAATTTTTCGGCTTGTTGTACCGTTATCATAGATGTTTTATTAAATCCAGGAGACGCAAAGTATTGCGTCTCTACGTTATTTTTTATCCGCCAATCGTTGCCATAGATTCATGCACGCCCGTTTTTTCAACACGCAGGCGCTCGGCTTCCCAGCCATCTGCTGCTCTATGGCTAAAGGCTTTTACTAAGTGTTTTTCTAATTCAGCATCGTTTATACCAGACCGCATCAGGTCCTTAATATTTAACACGCCATCATCATATAAACAATTCTTTAGCGTCCCCTGCGGTGTAATGCGTATGCGATTACAAGTCCCACAAAACGTACGCGAGTAAGCGGCAATAATACCAATCGTCCCCTTATGCCCCGGAATCTGGTAATTGTAAGCAGTAGAATAAGCAGGATCAACTAGTTTTTTTATTTCGGGATAATGACCTTCTATCTCATTCAATATCCGCACATAATCCCATTTTACACCCTGGTAAGAATGTTCATCGCCATTAAAAGGCATTTCCTCAATAAAACGTACACTAACGGGCATGTTTTTGGTGAGTTCAACCATGGGTAGTATATCTTGGGTGTTTTTGCCATCCATCACTACCGCGTTTATTTTTACTTCGATATTGTGTTTTAGCAATTCATCCAATGTGTGCATTACGTTTGCAAATTCATCCCTGTGGGTTATGGTAAAAAAACGATTAGCATCTAAAGTATCCAGACTGAGGTTTACAGATCTAATACCTAGTGCCTTCATTTCGGCCACATAAGGCGCTGTTAATACGCCATTGGTGGTCATGCTTAGCTCTTTTAAACCATCCAACTTCGATAGGTTGGTTAGCAGTTTCATGATATCCTTACGCACAAAAGGTTCGCCACCGGTGATGCGTATTTTTTCGATACCCATTTTTACCAGCAAAGCGCTTGCGCGCAGCATTTCCTCATAGCTCATTAATTCTGCACGCGATAGCCAGTTCAAGCCATCCTCGGGCATACAATAAAAGCAACGCAGGTTGCACCTGTCGGTTACCGCAAGGCGCATATAATTAATTATTCTACCGTGATTATCTATCAGCAATTATACCCCTCTTTTAAAAGGTATAAAGTTAACATATCAATAGGACAATTGATTGTAATAAGATGAAACCTATACAGAAAATTTATAAATAGTTTGTGTTTTATAAACGTCGCCGGTTTTAAGTACGGTGGATGGGAAATTAGGGTTATTGGGTGAGTCAGGAAAATGTTGGGTTTCTAATGCGAAAGAGGTACGCATAGTATCGGGCACATTGCCCCTGGTTAAATTAGTACCCGGAGTAAAATTACCCGTATAAAACTGTATTCCGGGCTGATCGGTGTAAACTTCCATTTTAATGCCGGTTTTATCACCGGTTACTACTGCAACCGGGAAATGGGCACCACGTCTATTTAAAACAAAATTATGATCATACCCATTACCAAATTTTAATTGGGTATTATCTGCATTAATTCTTTTACCTATTCTTTCAGGGTTTATAAAATCAAAAGGTGTGCCCTTAACCGGTACTATCTCCCCTGTTGGTATCAGGGTTTTATCAATCGGCGTGTATTTATCAGCAGCTATTTGTACTACGTGATACAGTATATCGCCATTACCCTCGCCGTTTAAATTAAAATAGGCGTGGTTTGTTAAATTAATTATGGTAGTTCTATCTGTCGTGGCTTCGTAAGCTATAACTATTTCATTATTATCGGTAAGTGTATAGGTTAACTTTACCTTTAAATTACCCGGATAACCTTCATCCAAATGCTCCGAAAGTAATTCTAACACCAAAGTCCTGTCATCAATTTTATTGGCATCCCAAACCCTATAGCTAAAATTATCCTTGCCGCCATGCAGGCTATTCGGTCCGTTGTTTATAAACAGATTATATTTTTTACCTTCTAAAGTAAATTTACCCTTCGCTATGCGGTTTGCGTATCGGCCAACCGTAGCACCATAATAACTTTTTTGCCTGCCTAATGCTTCAATATTATCAAATCCTACTATTACACTTGTTTGGTGTCCTTTTCTATCGGGCAGCCATGCCCCTACTAAGTGTGCGCCAAAATCGGTAATGGCTATTTGCATACCTGTATTATTTTTAAGCACATATAAATGTGTTTGCCTTCCGTCAAGTTTTCTTTCGTATGCCAAAGCATCAGGTACTTTTATAGCGGCTGGGTTGTAAACCATCTTTTTAATTTAAAACATATCTTTTTCTACAACTGCGGTTTCGCAGATGTATGTTGGCACTATACCAGTTGATGTTATCCTGGTATCAACATCCTGCGGAAGTGTATTACCAGATAGCACTAAAACGGTATCAAGCCCAAATTTGTTGCCCCCTAAAATATCGGTATGTAAGGTATCGCCTACCATTACAATTTCTTTTTTGCTGATGGGACGGTACTCGCGTATAAGGTCATAAGCAAACATAAACATTTGCGAATCGGGCTTACCAAACCTAATAAACTTTTTACCTACAATGGTTTCTATCATAGTTGACAAACCACCTATAGCTATTGATACATCATGTATAGTAACCGGGTATGCATGGTCTGTATTGGCTACAATAGCGGGTATGGTGCGCTTGCGTAGTAAATTCACAGCTATGTTTAAGTCATTACGCCAGTCAAACCCCTCATCATCTAAAAATATAAGGGCGTTAACTTTATCAATATTACTACTGTTTACTTCGCTAACCGGCATTGGGTGTAAACCCATGCTCTCAATATAATGTGCCGAGTCTTCTGTCCCCAAATAAGCTATAATACCGTCTTCAACTTTAAGATACAGATACTCTTTAGTTAACATACCCGATGATATGATCCTGTCGGGCGTAATAGCATGCAATCCCATTTTGTGGTAAGATGCCGCCAACTGTACCGGGCTGCGCGATGCATCATTGGTAACTATATAATACTCCTTCTTTTGTTCAGCAAGATATTCAAAGGTTTTTTCAATACCGGGTACCAAACCCTGGTAATTTTTTAATACACCAAACGCATCAAAAAAAATAACATTATACTTATCTATTATAGTTTTAAAGTTATCTATGCGTTTCATGAGTGATGAGTAGTGAGTTTTGGGTTATGAATTCTTACTTATAATTTCTTAATGCTTTGCTTACTATCTATATATTATTAAACTAAAATACAACTCACCACTCAAAACTCATTACTCTAAGCCCAGCGCTTGAATAATTTTTTCGGCGTCAAAGTCGCGGTCTACAGATGGCAGATATAAGTCAAAAGCTTCTGATTGTAGTTTTTTTGCATATTGCTCGCTAAAAAAGTACTTACCATCTTTGATGACATAATTTAGGATAAAAAATCGATATGCCTCTTTTAAAAATCTAATTTCGTTAGCGGTTAATGGATTGATCTGGTGATATTCTTCCAAAAACATAATAAACCTGTCTTCCATTAACGTTTTAATGCCGTAGCTAAATACGGTACGATCGCCTACATCGGATACTACCCTACTTAAAAAATAAAAATCAAGCACGCGGTAACTCATCCTGAACCAATCATAATCCCAACGCGAGTAAAGGTTTAAGTTACTATCAACCGAGAAATTTCCAATATTCCAGTCAATAAAAACAGGGATGATCTCGAACGAACTCATATTGTATTTAGACCGATTACGCAGGAAAGTTTCGCAATGGTATTTTAAAAAGTCAACCTGCATTGCTGTACCAAACTGTTTCTCGTTTATTTCCAGCTGATGCATTAACGAGTAAATATCAGTACGTAAAGTTTTGGATGATTTAGGCAGTACATTTTTAATACGAAAGCAGGCTTTATGAAACTTACCAACCTGTTGGCCCAGCTTGCGTATATGGCTTTCGTCTAACCGGCGCGGCATCCGGTCAAAAATGCGTGTTGGATTATAAAACACTACCCACGCATCTGTTTGCCTGAATTTATAATGATAAATGTAGACGCGGTTATTTTTTAATAATGATTTGGCCAGGAAGTTCTCAAACGGGTATAACAGGTTGTTTGATAAGCTATGTATAATTCTATGATCTTCTTTAAAATGCTCAAACTTACCAAAGTGCGATAGCTTGGCAATGATAATATCATCATCATCAAAAGTTATCCTAAACACACGGTTTGTTGACACCATCGCGCTGATGTCATCAATGCTTTTTATGGATTTTGAAGCATCGTAGCCTTCCCACGCTTTTTTTATGATTAGATAATAGTCCATTCGGTTTATATATTCAAAGGACCGCAAAGATATAATACAAACTAATTATTACGGGCGATTTTTAAATTTATCCTATTTACCAGGTAACGAAAAGGCAACATATGCATCGCCCGACGGTGCCCCCAGCTTACCGCCACCACAAGCTATTACCAGGTATTGTTTACCATTTAACCAATATACACTTGGCGTTGCAAAACCGGCGGCTGGAAGTTTGGCCTCCCAGAGCAGTTTCCCATTTCGTTTATCAAAGGCTCTCATTTTCTGGTCTTTGGTAGCGGCAATAAACACCAATCCACCAGCGGTAACAACCGGGCCACCGTAATTTTCTGTACCTGTTTGCGGGAAACCTTGTTTGGTCAAATTCTCATCCTCACCCAGCGGAATTTTCCAGGCTATTTTACCCGTATTTAAGTTGATGGCATTTAAAGTACCCCATGGCGGCGAAATAGCTGGCAAACCTTCGGTAGTTAAAAACTTGTTATACCCGGTCATATCGTAAGGCAAATCTAAATAAGCATCAAGCGGTGTCGGACTGGTTAATTTACGCTGCCCTTCATTTACATCGCCCGTTATAAATGCTACAATAGCCTCACGTTCTTGTTTAGACACATCTTTAAAAGACGGCATCATTCGTCTGCCTGTTTCCAACAAAGCCAACATTTGATCACTGGTATATTTTTTTTCGATACCGATCAATGACGGATAATTACCTGCGCCCTGCCTATTTTGACCGTGGCAGGACATACAGTTTTTGGCGAATAGCCGCTCGCCTGCTGCTGCAAAAGTCTCTACCTTGTCTGGCCGCTTCTTTGCGTCTATCATGGTTAATACCCACGGCATTTCGTTGGCATTAATGTACAGCAAACCAGTTTTCGGGTCGTAAGCCGGTCCACCCCACTCGGCCCCGCCATCAAAGCCGGGGAATATCACCGAAGGCTGCTTACCCGGCGGCAAAAACATACTACCATAACGATAGCCTTTCAAACGGTTCAATACGTCAGCTTTTGATTCTGCTGATATATATGGATTAATATCTTTATCCGTAAAAGTTTGCCTTACAAATGGCTGCGGTAACATTGGGATGGGTTGGGTTGTCCATGGTTTTTCGCCGTCCAGTTCGCTAATAGTTGGTACAGCCTATTTACGCTATGCGGATAATACACGGCATAAGCGTTGCCGTTATAGTTATAGCTAAACGGGCCTATTTTGTTGATGTTTATAAGGGCGACAGGCTTAAACACTATTTAAGTATGTTCACTATTATATGGTCGGCAGGGCCTATTGTGGCACCATTTGTCGGTGGCTATTTTCAAAGCACACTGGGTTGGCAATCAAACTTTTATTTCTTAGCGGCTATGGCTGTAATTATAACCATCCTGGAGATCATTTACAGCGGCGAAACTTTGAAAAATCCACATGTGTTTAATTTAAAGAAAATAGCGGGTCTATATGTAGAAATGATGCAAACGGCAACCTTTAGCTTAGGTATTGTAATACTTTGTTTTGCCTACTCGATGGTGATCATGTATAACATGACGGGGCCGTTTATCATCGAACATCATTTTAAATTTACACCTGTGGTGGCTGGCTACTCTTCACTTATTTTGGGCTTGGCCTGGATGATCGGTGGTTTTATAGGACGAGCTTTAATTAGTCGGCCATTTTACAGCAAGCTATTGGTGAATATTATTTTACAGCTGGTTACAGTGATATTGATGATCATCAGTATAAGCTTTATTACCAATATATATATACTATGATTTGCTTTGCCTTTATTATACATGTTGGGGCAGGGTTTACCTATAATAATTACTTTACTTATTGTTTAAGCAAGTTCCCAAAAAACGCTGGTATGTCCGGCGGGTTAACCGGGGGGATGGTATATGTTATGTTGTCTTTACTAACCTATGTTGTGGTGTCCATCATCCCGGCTAAGGACGAGCTTAACCTGAGTTACAGTTATTTGGTTTTTATATTACTGTCAGTCGTGGTAATGTATGTCCTGTTTAAGATGAATAAAAGACCAGGCAAAACAGTAACAACTTCTTAATTCCGTATCAAGGAAAGCGTTGGTTAGACAGTTGAGGATAGTTATTAAAATTTAACCTGCTATCTTTAAATCCACCAATACGTAATAAACCAATTTCCTGATGTTGCTTGTAAAAAACAAAGTTTTATTAACCGTAATGCTATCGGCGTGTTGCTTTTGTGGCTATAGCCAGCAAATTACCAACCCTACCACAAACGCTTTAAAGGCAGGATTTATAAATCCACCAAATACCGCCAAACCGGGTGTGTACTGGTATTTTATGGATGGCAATATGTCTAAAGAATCCATAAAAAAGGATTTGGAATCCATGAAAAAGGCAGGTATTGGCAACCTGATATTTTTAGAAGTTAATGTAGGTGTCCCTCGTGGCCCAATCGATTTTTTAAGCGACCAATGGCAGGATCTATTTAAATATTCCGTACGCGAAAGCGAACGTCTGGGTATTGAAATAACCCTGGGTATCGGTCCCGGCTGGACAGGCAGCGGCGGCCCTTGGGTAAAACCCGAACAATCTATGCAGCATTTGGTATCAAGCCAGATAAATGTAATCGGTGGGCAAAAGGATATTAAATTACCTATACCCCCACCCAAAAGCCCCTACTTTGGCGAAGGTGCTTTTAGCCCCGAACTAAAAAAAGAATGGAATGATTTTTACGAAGATG
>DHIR01000242.1:6351-6782 GCA_002403905.1 Mucilaginibacter sp. UBA4741 | reverse complement strand
ATCCTACCCCCGCCATAGATGAGAAAATAAAAGACATTGATGAGAAGGCGCTTTACTATCGCGCGCCGTATTCTTCAGCCAAAGGAGTTAAACAGTTTTTACCATCGGTAAGCGATTATTCTTCAACGAATCCGCAAGCTATTATCTCCAAAAATAAAATAATTGATGTAACCAAATACCTGCAACCGGACGGTACCTTAAACTGGACCGCCCCCGCAGGCAACTGGACTATAATGCGGTTCGGTAGGCGTAATAACGGGGCTATAACCCGCCCCGCCCCTGTCCCAGGTTTGGGTTTTGAAGCTGATAAGTTTGATACCGTTGCATTAAACGCACATCTGGATAATTATGTAGGCAAGCTATTGCGTAAGGTAGGAGTTTTAGATAAAAAATCAGCCGGCGGTTTAAAACGCCTGCACATGGATAGCTGG
>DHIR01000242.1:0-6191 GCA_002403905.1 Mucilaginibacter sp. UBA4741 | reverse complement strand
AAACGCCTGCACATGGATAGCTGGGAAATGGGGTCGCAAAACTGGACACCACATTTTAGGGCAGAGTTTATAAAACGCCGTGGTTATGATCCGCTACCCTACTACCCTGTTTATGCAGGTCATATTGTAGAGAGCCCCGAAATAAGCGAACGTTTTTTATGGGACCTGCGCCAAACCTCGCAGGAGCTGATATTAGAATACCATGCCCTTGCGGTTAAAAAGTACGCGCATAAATACGGCATGAACCTATCTATAGAGCCGTATGACATGAACCCAACCGCCGACCTTGAACTTGGTGCCATAGCCGATGTCCCGATGAGTGAATTTTGGAGTAAAGGGTATGGTTTTAATTCGTCTTTTAGTGTGGTCGAGGCAACCTCAATAGCACACGTTAACGGCAAATCACTTACGCCTGCCGAATCATTTACCGCTCACGGCGAAAACTGGAAACAAAACCCCGGCTCCATGAAAAACCAGGGCGATTGGGCCTTTGCGGCCGGTGTAAACCGATTTGTATATCATACGTTCCAAAATCAATATCTGGCAGACTCGCTGCGCCCCGGTGCGACAATGGGCCCCTACGGCGTGCATTGGGACCGTAACCAAACCTGGTGGCCCATGGTGGGCGCTTATCACCAATACGTTAGCCGGTGTAGCTATATGTTGCAACAAGGCGTATCGGTAGCTGATGTATTGTATTTAAATCCTGAGGGTTCGCCACATGTGTTCCGCCCACCATTTTCTGCTATGACGGGTAACGATACCATCCCCGACAGGAAAGGCTATAATTTTGACGGATGCGCACCTAGTTTATTATATAAAGCCAGTGTTGTTAACGGTAATATTTTTTTTCCGGGCGGAGCAAGTTACCGCCTATTAGTATTGCCAGCCATACCGACTATGACACCTGCTCTACTCGAAAAAATAGTGGCGCTGGTAAAGGCCGGGGCAACGGTTGTTGGGTCGGCACCTGTTAAGTCGCCGGCTTTACAAGGCTATCCTGCTTCTGATGAAAAGATCGCTGCGTTGGCTAAAATGCTTTGGGGTACTTCAAACAGCACCACGCAACAATCGCATACCTATGGTAAAGGCAGGGTTATTTGGGGTGGCGATTTGGAAACAGAACTGGATAATCTTTACCCAAAATATGAGTTGACGGCTGTTGTTTTAAGGTCGATGAATGTTGCTGAAGATTTTAGATCTACCGGCCCTATTCGCTATATCCATCGCAATACTACCGATAGAGATGTTTACTTTATTGCTAACAAAACCGGAGAAGCTATAGATGCCGAAGCTACCTTCCGCAGTATTAAAGGCACACCACAACTTTGGGATGCGGTGACAGGTAGTTTCAGAAGCCTGAGCCAGTTTAAAAAACAAGGCGGACAAACTACTATCTCTTTACATTTAGATGCTTACCAAAGCTATTTTGTGGTGTTTGCTAAAGACGTTAAGGCGGTACAGGCATCAGCAAAGAAAAACTTTGTAACGCCAGCCATCGTGACCACATTAACCGGCGCGTGGAACGTTTCTTTCGACCCGAAATGGGGCGGCCCTAAAAATATAGTGTTTGACGAACTGACTGACTGGACCTTACGTCCCGAAGAAGGCATTAAATATTACTCGGGTATTGCTACTTATCATAAGACGTTTGAGATTAATGTCGCTCAAAACAGTAAGGATAAATTTTATCTCGACCTTGGCGAAATTAAAAACCTTGCCCGTGTAAAACTAAACGGTAAAGAATTAGGAGTAGTTTGGACGGCCCCATGGCGTGTACAAATACCGGTATCGCTATTAAAAAAACAAAACACGGTTGAAATTGAAGTTGCCAACCTTTGGCCCAACCGTTTAATAGGCGACCAAAAAATAGCCAGCGATGGCCCAACAAACGGCAGGTGGCCAAATTGGATAACTAAAGGCGAGCCAAGACCGGGCAAACGTTATACTTTTACTACATTCGAGCCTTATCGTAAAGATACACCGTTATTTAGATCAGGTTTAATTGGTCCGGTAACTATTCAGAAAGACAATTATTAATATTTATATAAATGACATCAGCAGGAATTAAAATAGGGCTTTTTGGTATTGGCTTAGATACATATTGGGATCAGTTTGAGGGGTTAGAAAAACGATTAGCCGGTTATGTAGATATCGTTAGCGAAAAAATTGGCGGCTATGGCGTTGAGGTGGTAAACCTGGGCCTGATAGACAACGCGCAAAAAACCTTTGATGCAGGCAGCCAATTTAAACGCGAAGATGTCGGCCTGATATTTTTGTATGTTACTACTTATGCGCTGTCATCAACCGTATTACCGGTGGTTAAGAAAGCTAAGGTGCCGGTTATTGTTCTCAACCTTGCGCCCGAAGCCGCCATTGATTACGCCACATTTAACAAATTAAATAACCGCACCACCATGACCGGCGAATGGCTGGCTTCATGCTCGGCCTGCCCGGTACCAGAGATAGCTAATGTGTTTAAGCGATCTAATATTCCGTTTCACCAAATAACCGGCATGCTAAACAATGACCCGCATGTTTGGCAAGAGGTTGAAGAATGGATAGCTGCAGCAAAAGTGACGCATACTATGTATAACAATACGCTGGGCGTAATGGGTAATTATTACGGCGGGATGTTGGATATTTATAGCAACCTAACCTTGCAATGCGCCACATTTGGCGGGCATATAGAGATTATTGAGGTAGACGAATTATCGGCGTTGCGCAGTGAAGCAGATGTTGATGAGATCATGAAAAAGTTTGACACGTTCCATACCTGGTTTGATGTGCAATCTGATTGCTCGGTTGATGAATTAACCCGGGCTGCTATTACTGCCGTGGCTTTAGATAAGTTGGTAGCGAAATATAATCTGGGTTCGCTGGCGTATTATCATAAAGGCACGGGCAATATAAATGCCGATACCATGAGTTCCGTAATTTTAGGAACATCGCTATTAACCGCGCAACATATCCCCGTAGCAGGCGAATACGAAATCAAGAACGCCCAGGCCATGAAGATCATGGATAGCTTTGGCGCGGGCGGCTCTTTCACCGAATACTACGCTATGGACTTTAATGATGATGTAGTATTAATGGGCCATGATGGCCCTTGCCATCCCGCTATCGCTGAAGGCAAAATAAAAGTAAAACCATTACAGGTTTATCATGGCAAAGTAGGCAGCGGTCTATCGGTAGAGATGTCGGTAAAGCATGGGCCGGTTACGTTGTTATCTGTAGTCGAAACCGCCGATGGTAAGATTATACTCCTAACTGCCGAAGCCGAATCTGTTGCGGGGCCGATATTAGAGATAGGGAATACTAACAGCCGTTATAAGTTCCCGCTAGGTGCACGTGGTTTTGTGGAAGCCTGGAATGCGCACGGCCCGGCGCACCATTGTGCTATTGGTAACGGGCATATTGCATCTAAAATCAAGAAATTGGGTGATTTGTTAGGGTTGGAATGTGTGAGGGTTTGTTAAGGCACTAAAAGTAATTTATAAGTTAAAACATTGACACAGCGAGACGATATTAATAGTAAACCTGTCAAACTTTTGATGAAAGAAGCAGGGCTTTCTGCCACTTGTTTGGAACAAGGCTTAACCTCATTGAGACGTGCTAATTTTATGCAAAAGTGGCATTATTATCAAGCCTTTTTTTTATTAACTATCGGAATCGAAAGATTATTAAAAATCATAATTATAACCATTAGTAGAATAGAGCATAATAAAATCCCTAATAATCAGGAATTGAAAAATTATGGACATGATATAGAAAATTTATTTGCAAAAGTATCTAATCAAATTAATGCCAAAGATGATTTTCTTGCTAAAGATCCAATATATTCTTCGATACTTAATTTCTATCTGAATATGCTAAGGTTAGTCGTTATTATAATCTTGATAGTTTAACAGGAAATGAAACAGTTGGAGATCCTTTACATAAGTGGAAACAAATACAAGATATTATTTATAAAAGACACTGTACTCCAAAATCATTATCTCAACAGGAAATTGCTCTTTTAAACATAATGAATTCATCATCTCATATAATAGCTAGTAACGAAGCTGATGAGCCAATTCTAAACTACATTGATTATTATATGCAGGGCAAAAGTTTAGATAAAATTCAAGGGTATTCAGTCTTTTACATTTTTCAAATAATTCGACATATTGTTGAAATGTTAAATGAAGTTTCAGATAAAAAATATCTAATGCCCGTTCTTAGTGAGTTTTTTCCACTTTACTCTAGCGGAATGAAAACAAAAGATATCATAAAAAAGAAAAACTGGAATTATATATCACAATAACGATAGCTTTTCTCACCCATTCCCCACCCTATCAATAACATCTCCGGCACTACCGGTATGCTTAACTGTTTTATAAGCCTTACCAAAACGGTAGGCAAATGACAGTGTAAACACGCGGCTATCTCTTTTTAGCTTAAAATATTCGGTCGAGTTGGGGAACTGGGTAAGGCCTTCCATAGCGTTGGTATAAAATATATCTCGGGCTGTAAATTTTAGCGTTCCTTTTTTGTTAAGTATGGGTTTTGATATGCCAGCGGATAATTGCCCGGTTGGATATAACAACTCCTGTACATCATTACGTGCTTTGGTGGTATAAAAGCCG
Organism: Mucilaginibacter sp. UBA4741; assembly: GCA_002403905.1. Taxonomy (GTDB): domain Bacteria; phylum Bacteroidota; class Bacteroidia; order Sphingobacteriales; family Sphingobacteriaceae; genus Mucilaginibacter. The sequence goes on along the minus strand of DHIR01000242.1, from coordinate 1,563 downwards.
GATAGCTCGGCGGTATAAATCTTGGCTATGGTAAACTGATTATTCAGGTTAACATTAAGCTGATCTATGGAGGTTGTATAAGTATTACCATTAAAACCTTTTAGCTGCTTATGATTATAAGTGGCTTGCCAGGTAAACGACCACCAATTTACCGGCGACAATACCACCATCTCTGTTAAACCAAAATTACTGGTATGCCCTACGTTGCCTTGTGTATATAGAATAATATCCTTTGTTGCTCCATTTAAAAATATCTGTGAGAAATAGTTTTTAATATCGCTGTAAGATACGGTAGTGGTTAACCAGTTTTTGTATTGATGGCTCAACTCGAAATTCCATGTATATTGTGGTAAAATAAGCGGGTTACCGGTTATATAAGTGTACTTATTTACTATCGATAAGAACGGGTTTAAATTTTGGAAATCGGCCTGTCAATGCGCCTGTCTGCATTCAAAGTAAAGCTATTGGCCGTATCAGTCTGGAAAGTTATGTAGCCGCTGGGAAAGAAGCCACCATAGTTTTTAGAGAAAGCCGAATCACGCTGAACGGTGTTGCCGAACTGGTGCGCGTTATAGCTGGTATACTCATATCGTAATCCCAACTGGTAACTTATCTTTTTGTATTTACTTTCGATGGTGCTGTATAAAGCATGTATGCCCTCATTATATAAGAAACGATTGTTACGGTTATTGTCCTCAATCCATTGTGTGCCAACTAGGTTTTGATAGGTTGCGGTATTATCTGTTTTACTGTATGATGATTTCCAGCCGGATTGGAAGGTCAGGTCCTTTGCTATTTTTGAGGTATAATCTATTTTACCCGATGCGATGTTAATGATTGTTGGGATGTTCCCGCGCGATTGCTCGTCATACCCACCTGTGGCCAGTTTATTATCATAATCCTGATCGGATGCTATATTGTAGTGCAGCCAGTCGAAATCAGCGGCAAGGTCCTGTGTTGCAGATATGGCATGTCGGGCATTTAAATTTATTGAGCCATTTCTCAACTGTGTGTTACTTTGATTAGTAGTATAAATTGCAGAATCGGTAGCGCCTGCTGGATTAAGCCACGTGGCCGTACCAACATTACCACCTTTACGGCTCACGGCAATGCCGCCCAATACCAAACCAATAGTTGTTTTTGACGAAACAGAATAATCCAATCCTGTTTTAATAATGTTGTTAAATAATGTTCCTTTAAAACTGCCGGGCTGGTCAAGCTGTGATATTACGTTGTTATTACTATCATAATACTTACGGAGCGCATAAAGGTAGGTAAGGTATTTAATAGCAGCTACATTATAGTTAAAAAACGCATTAACCTTACCGGTGCCGGTAGTTTAAAACCAGGCCGTCTGTATTTTTTGGGTAAACGCCTATACCCACCGCCGTATTAAAAGAACCGTTAAAGCCTTGCTGTTTATTCTTTTTTGTTTTGATGTTGATGATCCCCGCGTTCCCACTGGCATCGTACTTGGCGGTTGGATTAGTAATCAATTCTATTTGCGATACTTGTGATGAACTCATACTGCTTAGCAAGTTATGCGAATCAAGAGTTAAAAAT
>DHIR01000206.1:2957-3176 GCA_002403905.1 Mucilaginibacter sp. UBA4741 | reverse complement strand
GATAATACCTCTGCTGTTATATACGATGCATCCTTCGATGCTAAAAAGCCTACTGCATGCGCAACTTCCTCAGGCAAGCCAAACCTATTAACCGGGATGCTACGCTTCAATTCTTTCTCATCCAAGCCTTCGGTCATATCTGTTTTAATAAAGCCCGGAGCCACCGCGTTTACGGTAATGCCACTACGACCAACTTCCTGCGCCAATGCTTTGGTAGCC
>DHIR01000206.1:0-2724 GCA_002403905.1 Mucilaginibacter sp. UBA4741 | reverse complement strand
TCCTGCGCCAATGCTTTGGTAGCCCCTATTACACCTGCTTTTGCAGCAGAGTAATTAGTTTGCCCCGCTACTCCTTTAAGACCGGATAGCGAAACCACGTTAATAATGCGCCCATAACGGTTAAGCATCATTTTATCCAAAACCAAACGGGTAACGTAAAAGAAACTGTTCAGGCTGGTATTTATTACACTATCCCACTGCTCATCCTTTAACCAAACCATCAGGCTGTCATCGCGAATACCGGCGTTGTTTACCAGTACCTCAATGTCTTTATCTTCGTTAGCGTTTATCCAGGTGTCTAAAACTTCTTTTATCTGTTCTTTATCCGCTACATCAAATTGCAGCAACTCGCCATTGCTGCCGTTTGCTTTAACCAGTTCAAGCGTGTTATTAGCTTCTTCGGTATTGCTTTTATAGTTAATCAGCACATAATAGCCCATAGTGGCCATTTTAACGCAAATAGCTCTACCTATGCCCCTTGATCCGCCTGTAACTAATGCACACTTCATTTTGCCCCCTCTAATCCGATAGCTATCGGATCTCCCCCCGGAAGGGGAGACTTTTGATTTTCTATTTATTTAAAATCCATTTTTAATACTCCACTATTTAAAGTCCTCCCGACCGGGGAGGATTTAGGTGGGGCTTATACAGGATTAGTAGTTTCTAAAAAGTTCTTAACCCGCTCCATATCCTTGTATTTTGGCGAGTCCTCTACAAAAACAGGGAATATCGCTCTAACCTCATTATACAAAGCTAGTGTATGTGGTGCCAGTTTCTCCTGGCAAGCCAAATAATCAATACCTTGTAAGATAGTCATTAACTGGATTGATAGAACTGTAAACGCGTTATCAATAACTTTACCCGTCATTAAGGCCGCGTTGCAGCCCATGCTCACAATATCCTGGTTATCATTGTTGTTAGGGATGCTATGCACATACATCGGGAAAGATAATGTCTGGTTCTCTGCAACGGTAGATGTCGCGGTAAACTGCACACCCTGCATCCCGAAGTTCAATCCTAAAACACCCAGATTTACAAACGGCGGGAACTTTAGGTTCAGCTTGTCATTCAACAAATAATTTAACTGGCGCTCTGATAGCATAGACAGCTTGGTGATAGCGATCTTTAGCTTATCCATCTCCAGCGATACATAATCGCCATGGAAATTACCACCGTGGAATACATTTTGGTTAACATGGTCAATTACCGGGTTATCATTTACCGAGTTTAACTCGTTTACCAATACCTCTTCTGCTTGCGAGATAGTGTCATATATAGGCCCCAATACTTGAGTTACGCAACGTAACGAGTAGTATTCCTGCACTTTATCTTCAAATATTTCCTGGTCAATGTTATCCGGGTGGTATAAATGGTCTGTACGGCTACGGATCATTTTGCTATCCTTTAAAATATCGCGCAGCATGGCGGCTATTTTATTTTGGCCCTTGTGATGCTTAACAATATTCAACTCGTGCGAGTAATGGTCATCATAAGCCTCAACAATCTCATTGGTCATTGCCGAAAACATAGCCGACCAACCCAACAACTTTTGCGCCTGGATAATATTTACCATACCAATACCAGTCATGGCTGATGTACCGTTTATGGTAGCTAATCCTTCGCGTATATGAATGGTTAATGGTTTTATATGGAGTTGATTAAATATATCCATTGTTGGATGCGTTGCACCCTGGTATATCACTTCTCCCTCGCCTATCAGCACCAAACCTAAATGAGCCAGCTGTACCAGATCTCCGCTTGCGCCTACGCCGCCATGCTCATAAATACATGGGGTTACATTATTGTTTATCAATGCTGCAAGCAATTCAACAATATCGGCATGTATGCCAGAGTAGGCTTGTATCAAACTATTTAAACGGGCCACCATTAAGGCTTTTGCTAATGTGGGCGTAAGCAAATTGCCGCTACCCGAACTATGGCTACGGATCAAATTATATTGTAAAGCCAGCAAGTTCTCTTCGCTTACCTTGTATTGGGCCATGGGGCCAAAACCGGTATTTATACCATAAATTAATTTATTGGATGAGAAGTTTTGCAGGAATTTAAAGTTGGTCTCAATTTTTGTTAAAGCTAAGGGAGATAGAGAAACCGACTTCTTATTAAACACAATATCGTTAAAGTCAGCTAAAGTAAGGACGCTCTGTCCAACAGTTATCATAGGCGAATATTAATAATCAATCTTTTAAACCCAAATACAGCGTAATAGTTTGCTGTGCCGGATGACAAAGATATAAAATAGTGATTAGTAATCAGAGATTGGTGATTAGCTGAACCGAGAAATAAAAAAACACAAATAATCAAAGTAGCACTCAGATTCAGGAATGCCAGGCACGCGACGCAGGTCTCCGTACCCTGCGAGGACAAATTTTCCAGTTAATAACACGCTATATGTTAGTAACTTGTTTGCGATGTTTGTGCTAAAAAATTTAGCTTTACGTTGACTGGTAACGTCGCCGGTCATTAATTTTTATAAAAAATGAAATATGTTTTAGCAAACCCATATGGTAGAGCCATCGAGGTGGATCACCAAGATATTATTAGCTTCGAGAGTTACGATAGTGGGACTCTTTTAATTTTGAACAAGAATAATAGCGGCTTGTATATGCAATCAATTGCTATGTCTTTTGAGGCTTTCTCGATACTTTATAACTCATAATATCCCCCAACCTCGCGCGAGTGCAATGTCATTAAGTTAAGCTAATT
>DHIR01000058.1 GCA_002403905.1 Mucilaginibacter sp. UBA4741 | reverse complement strand
ATAACAAATTTAAACAGGCTCTTAATAAAAAAAGAATAAACTAAAACTCAATATAAGCTGAAACAGGTACCTGTTTATTGTTGCTATTTACATCGATATAATTTTTAATTATTTTTTAATCCAAGGCGATGATTAGTATAATCAAGCAGGTACTCATTGTTCAAGAAAAAGTCTATACTGAAAATGGTACGGGTATCATGCGAGTAAGACGGATTTTGAACTTGTGTTAAATTATAATTACTGCTGGTAGTGTATTGGTAGCTAAAGCCCTGCCCCGTTGTTATAGCTACCGTTGTATTTGCTGGCAATGCTGCTGAGTTACTTGTAGCTGCGCTGTTTTCAATAATGGTAGTTGCCGGTGTGCCGGTATCAAATAAAATGGTGCCCGGTATGCTTTGCCCGCTATAAGTTATGGTTGAGGCAATGTTGGGCGAGTAACCGCTTATGGCATTATAAGTAAGCGGGTGCATTATAAAGCCTGATGAATTAAGATCATTAGGTGTTAGCCCAATATAAAGCAAGCCGGAGGTATAAGTTGCTGTAGTGCCAAAGTTTGCAGAGTTAAGCATTGCTAAACGGAAACCGCTGGTAACATTCTCAGCCAATGAAAAATAACTTAGCGGACTACCTATTTTGCGGCTTGTAGCACTAACCCCCGGGCCAACACCAAAAACATCGGCCGAGTGTGTTGCCAATTGTTGGTTGGTAGCCGGATTAACAATTTTATAATATAAAAATATAGGTATGCGTGGGGTTATCGTACTTCCGTTACCATCGCCAATGGTTACTTTTGCGTAAGCAAGGTTACCGTACTCCTGTATAGAGCCATCAACACCACCATAGGTTATTATAGCCTGTTGCGAGGTAATAGTAATGCCGCTTACATTTACAGAGTCGCCGGCTATCTGGAACCCGTTTGATGTGATCATTGATGCGGGGATAATTCCGTTAGCATCAATAGTCATCCCGGTAGACCCGGTATCAAATACTAACCCATAGTTAACAGTGGTTATATCTCCCAGTTTTGAAACAGCCATAAATATGCGCCTGTTGTTGCCGTTAACTTGTTCATACAAGCCCAGTTTTGCAAAATTAACAGGCTCGGTAGATGTGGGGTTTGGTGTTACCTGCGGATCTTTTTTACAGGAAGCCACCAATAGTATTAAAAACAGTAAGGACAATAAAGCGGGGAGATATCCTAAGTAACTTTTTCTCATTCTTGTATTTTACGTTTGCACAATAGTTACACAATAATAGGCAATAACGTTAATTTAATGCCTAACTGTATAACAACGTATTAAAAATAAATTTACTTATATTGATAGAAGCCAATTAATAAAGGCGATATTTAATTAATACTTAATTTAAACCCATTTTTAAATTAAATATTAAACGTTAAATAAATGTAGATTTAACTTGTTTACAGCTATACGTTTTAAAAAAAATATTATTAATTTCCGCGATTAAACCTATAAGCAATAAACTGTAAAATTAAACTCCTGATCGGTTTAGTTTTATAATACTTTTTAGTGAAACATACCTAATTGTTTTATCGTTTAAGGCATACCTTTTTAATAATTAACTATTGATGTTCTTTTTTACAAATAACAAATGGATGGTGGTATAAATAAAGAAAACCCGGAAGTAAGACTAAGAGCATTTAGGGCGATTGATGAGCCCGAAACCTGCATGCTTTTTATTGAGGGCCATACACATGTTTTAACCAGTATTGGGATAACAAAAGTATCCTACAGCAAAAACGAGTGGGTAAATAATCCTGCTGCGTTTGTAATGGTAGTCGAGTCGTTAGATGGTAAACGGGTATTCGGTGGCGCACGTGTGCATGTATCCGGCGGCAGCGAACCATTACCCATTGAACAGGCCACCGCCGCTATGGACAAAGGCATATATGGCCTGGTTTGGAAATATGCGCAGCATGGTACTGGCGAGCTATGTGGCCTATGGAACTCGAGAGAGATAGCGGGTTATGGCATTGGTTCGATATTTTTAATACGTACGGCAGCGGCAATTTCATACCAGATTGGTATCCAGTCGCTTTTTGCGTTATGCGCCCCGTATACCATCCCGCCCGGTACAGCCGTAGGTATGGAAATAGAGAAAAGCATTGGCCGGGATGGCACATTTTACTATCCAAAGCTCGACCTTATAGCCACAACCATGATACTGAAAGACGTGCCAATTTTAAGTAAGGCCGCTGAGGAAGACAGAGCCGCTATATTTAAAATACGCGAAAACCTGAATATTACACGCATAGAAGTGCTGCGCAAAAAAGAGCTTACTATACATTACCAGATTGAAATACCACACCTGAACGAGTGGGACTTGAAGGCAACCATAGCCAACGCCGAACTAAATATGAAAAAGCCTAAAGTCGAAATTAAAGACTGGGATTTTATTTAAAATTAACGCTTACATTAAACGCCGTTACTAAAAGTATACTAATGAAAGATATAGCAAGCCTGCTGGCAAGCTCAAACCAATTAAAACAACTATATGCGCCCGTTACATTGCGCATAGCTGATCCGTTAGATAAACAAACCCTTGAAAAATTGATACAGCAGGGCGATGTATTGTTTATTCATGATGAAATTTATGGGCAGCTGCAGGAACTTATTAAAAGCGACCGCCCGTCTGTAAAAATCGCCGAAGAGGAATATGCCGAATTGGTTACCAAACACCTGGCGGGCAAAAATATAAACGAGTATGGCGTATGGGTGTATTATCCGTGGGCAAAACGCATGGTGCATTTGCTTGATGAGGATGAGTTTGTTGAAGTACGCACCAATCGTAACCGAAATAAAATAACCCGCGAAGAGCAGCAGGTGTTAAAAAGTAAAAAAGTTGGGGTGGTTGGCTTGTCCGTAGGGCAATCTATAGCGTTAACCATGGCGATGGAGCGTGTTTGCGGCGAGTTAAGGCTGGCAGATTTTGATGCGGCTGAACTAAGCAACTTAAACCGCATCCGCACGGGTACACATAACCTGGGCCTGAATAAAACGGTTATAGCAGCCAGGGAGATAGCAGAAATTGACCCTTTTATTAAGGTGACTATTTTTGATGATGGCTTGAATCAGCAAAACATGGATGATTTTTTTACCGCCAACGGAAAGCTTGACCTGTTTATTGAGGTTTGCGATGGCCTAGATATTAAACTGGATAGCCGTTTTAAGGCTAAGCAGCTGCAAGTGCCTGTTGTTATGGACACCAATGACCGTGGAATGCTGGATGTTGAACGGTTTGACCTTGAAAAGGACAGGAGTATCCTGCATGGTATGCTTGACGCGTTTATAAAGGACGATGCCATAGTGATCACAGATGAAAACCGCAGAGCGATACTGATGTCAATAGTTTCTTTTGATTCCTTATCAGAGCGGATGAAGCTTTCAATGGCCGAAATTGGCAAAAGCATAAATACATGGCCGCAGTTAGCGTCTTCGGTGGTATTGGGCGGGGCCATAACAACTGACATTGCCCGTAAAATTTTATTAGGAGAGCATCAGCAATCCGGGCGATATTATGTGGACCTGGATGCAATTTTTAAAGATTGACAACCAGATAAATTATCCGGGGTGCCATTTGATACAAATTAATTAAACGTTCAATTACTAATGCAATATTTAAAAACACCAGCCTTAATAATTTATTTTTTAATAACAAGCAGCCTGCTTTACGCGCAGCAGGTTGTAAGTGTTAAAAACGCATTAAAGGGGGATTATTTTGGCCGGAATGTTTATGTGTATCAGGACATCACGAATAAATTAAGTTTTGAAAAAATAAGTAAATCGCCCTCATTATTTAAGGCAAGTAAATTGGCCATACCTAACCTGGGCATCAGCGAAAATAATAACTGGTTAAAATTTACTTTGAACAACGATTCTGAATTTGATAAGGTAATATTGGATATCCCCAATCCGATAATTGACGAGGCCGACCTGTACATGTTTAGGAGCGGGCACATGGATAGCATAAAAGATGCTAACTACCAGCCTTTAAGACAACGTGAATATAACCACCAGTTTTACCTGTTTAACATCCCGCTTAAAAAAGGCGAATTGGTTGATTGTTACCTGCGTTTAAAAAGTAACCAGCAAATTCTTGCGCCTTTAAGTTTAAAAAGCGAAAAAACCATTTTGTCGGAAATAAGCGCCACCGATACCCGAAGCGGTATTTACCTGGGTATTATGCTGGTTATGCTATTGTACAACTTGTTTATCTATTTTACTACTAAAGATAGGGATTACCTTGTTTATTGCCACTATATTTTTTGGGTAGCGCTAACACAGATGACCTTGCTGGGTTACTCGCACCGGTTTTTATGGACCGATAACGTATGGCTATCCAAAAATATGATTATTTTTTGCGGGGCCATGTCGGGGCTGGCCACTATCATGTTTGCCAAATCATTTTTGCGTACCCGTAAAATAGTCAGGAAGCTTGATATGGCACTTAATGTAACCATGGGCTTTTACACAGTTTCGTTATTGTTGCTATTGTCCGGTAAGGGGGTGGCGGCCTTCCAGTTAGTAAATCTTACGGCGGCTGTTGGCTCTATATTGGTTATGGTGGTAGCAACTGCCGCTTATCGCAAAAGACAGCCGTCGGCCAAATATTTTTTAATTAGCTGGTCTATCTTTTTCATCAGTATTTTAATTTTTGTTTTTAAGGACTATAATATTGTCCCCTACAACTTGTTTACCGTGCACTCGGTAGAGATCGGATCTGCGTTAGAGGCTATCTTCCTGTCCTTCGCGCTGGCAAACAGAATAAATATTTTAAAAAGCGAAAAAGAAGCCTCACAAGCCGAAGTGTTGCTTACCTTACAAGAAAATGAGCGCATCATCCGAGAACAAAATGTGGTACTTGAATTAAAGGTTGAAGAGCGTACGCATGAGTTAAATGAATCGTTTGAGGATTTAAAGCAGGCGCAATCTCAATTGGTCGAGTCTGAAAAAATGGCTTCGCTGGGCCAGCTAACTGCCGGCATAGCGCATGAGATCAATAACCCTATCAACTTCGTAACTTCCAACATCAATCCGCTAAAGCGCGATGTGGAAATGATTTTGGATGTGATGGCCACTATCGAACGGGTAAGCCTGTCTGACGCGTCAGCGGAGGATAAGAGAAAGCAGATAGAAGACTACAAAGAAGATATCGACTTTGAGTACCTTGTTGTAGAAGTACGCCATTTAATGAAAGGGATATTTGAAGGTGCATCCCGTACTGCCGAAATTGTAAAGGGCCTCAAGATATTTTCGAGGCTGGACGAGGATGATCTTAAAAAAGCCGACCTCAATGAGTGCCTTGATTCAACCCTGGTTATAGCCAACAACCTGTTAAATAATAAAATAGAAATTATAAAAGAATACGGCGAACTGCCGTTGGTTGAGTGTTATGCCGGTAAGCTTAACCAGGTGTTTTTAAACATCTTATCAAACGCTATATATGCTGTTGAAAAGAAGTTTGGTGATAAAGCAGGCGGCGAAATAAAAATAAACACAACTGCTGATGATGAAAATGTGACTATTACCATGGCCGACAATGGAATAGGTATGAATGAGCAAACACTAAAAAAGATGTTTGAACCATTTTTTACCACTAAAGAAGTTGGCGAAGGGACGGGTTTAGGGATGAGTATAGCCTACAATACTATTAAAAAGCATAATGGACAAATTACAGTTAATTCTGATCCGGGTAAGGGGACGGCACTTATTATAAAGATCCCAATTATTTTTGACACAAAAATTGTTTAATTTACGTAAACAGATCATCCGATTGGAATTTGATTAAACAAAACACAAACTGCACATAAAACGCACTACAATGGCAGAGAAAATTAAGATACTGTATATAGATGATGAGATGGATAATCTTACAGGTTTTAAAGCTACTTTAAGATTAGATTACCAGATACTCATTGCAGTAAACATCCCAGGCGCACTAGAGCACCTGGAAAAACATCCTGACATAAGAGTTGTATTTTGTGATCAGCGTATGCCTATTAAAACCGGCGTTGAGTTTTTTGAAGAAATTAGAGTTACGTATCCGCTACCTATGCGGATATTGATAACTGCTTATACTGATATTGAGTCGGTTATTGATTCTATAAACAGGGGCAACATCTTCAGGTTTGTTAAAAAACCATGGGCCGAAGCTGAAGTAGTTTCTGCTATTGAGGAAGCAAACAAGTTTTACCAGGCAAATTCTATGCTCTCTATAAAAAATGAAGAGTTGCAAAGGGCCTATAGTGAGTTAGATAAGTTTGCTTATAGTGTAAGTCATGATATACGTGGCCCGTTATCTGGTATTTTGGGTGCCATAGACGTTGCCCGGGATATGTATGATATAGCTGAAATGAAGGAAATGCTTTTTTTAATGGAGAAATCATTGAAAAAGTTAGACACCTACATCCTGAGTATGCATGATTATTACAGTCTGCAGCGCGGCGAATTGCATATAGGCGACATTGACTTTGAAAAGTTGACAGATGAATTTAAAGATATTTATAAAAAATTTTCAAATACTACCAGCATCACTTTTAAAGTAAACATAAACCAGCGCGAACCGTTTAGAAGCGATACTATACCGCTAAAACTTATCTTGAACAACCTATTATCAAACGCGTTTAAATACCAAAATAAAAATAACGATGCCAAAATGGTAGAGTTAAATATAGAGGTATATAGAGGCGTAGCTACCATACAGGTAAGTGATACTGGTATTGGTATTTTAGGTAATCATTTGGGCGAGATATTTAACCTGTTTTACAGGGCCAGCTCGCAAGAAGCAGGTTCTGGTTTTGGTTTATACAATGTTAAAAGCGCGCTGTTAAAGCTAAATGGCCAAATAGAGGTTAACTCTATTTTAAATAAAGGCACTACTTTTAAAGTAACTATCCCTACTAAATAAAGTGTTGCATGGAATTGTCATTTATTGTTATTGATGATACTGAGCTGGATCATTTTATTGCCCGAAAGGTGATTGCAAATGCAAATAAAAACTATAGCATAAAAAGTTTTTCAGATGCATCGCTAGCGCTGGCCTATATCCATCAGGATAACTATGACAGCGATATAAAGATTATACTGGTTTTACTGGATATTTATATGCCGTTGATGAACGGTTTTCAGTTTGTAGAAGAGTTTGAGAAACTTGACCAAGCCATACAGGATAAATACTATATAGCTGCCCTTACTTCATCGATAGAAATATCCGATATAAACAGGATCAACTCTTACAGATCATTTAAAACAAGGATAACCAAGCCCATAACAGCCGATGGTATAACCCAACTGTTAAATAAAATAGCTGCAGAATTTGGAATAGGGTTGGATTAAAGGTTTACGACAGCAATTTTTGCCTTAATAAAAACTCCAGCTGATCATTGGAAGTACCCAGTTTTTCATTCTCTTCCTTCAATTTCAACTTTTGCAGGTAAGCATCATACGCCCGGGTAATGGTCATGTCAAGCTCCTCCTCGTTCCAGGGTTTGGTAAGGTAATGGAATATTTTGCCTTTGTTAACCGCATCAACAACCGCCCCCATATCGGCATAGCCGGTTAATAAAATACGCATAGGGTCCGGAAATTTATCAATAACCTTCTCTAAAAACTCAACCCCTGTCATGTTAGGCATGCGTTGGTCTGTAATAATAATGTGTACGGGTTTCTCTTCCAGAAACTTTAAGGCTTCATCGCCACTAATTGCAGTAAATACCTGGTATTTAATACGGAAAACTGCTTTAAAAGAAAACAGGTTGTTTTCTTCATCATCAACATAGAGGATTGTTATTTTTTTATCGGCCATTAGGGATTGACTTTTAAATAAATTATAACGGTTAAACGTATAACAAGATCGTTTCTTACTTGTTTAGACAAGAAACGACCTCGTGTTACAATTTAAGTATAAATATCTAAAAAAAACAAATCAATCAGAATATTATTTTACCCGCCGCGGTAACTAGTGATGCTATGCGTACAGCATCAAATATACGTTCTTCGGTTGTGCCTAATTTTATTAGGGAGTCTTCATGGGCATTAACACACATTTCGCAGCCATTTACCGCAGATATGGTTAAGCTCATTAATTCAAAAAACTCTTTGCCGGTTACCGGCTTCATCATTATCTGCATGCGTATGCGGGCAGGTATCTGGCTGTATTTTTCTTTCTGGGTAAAATGCCTGAAACGGTAAAATATATTGTTTGATGCAAGTAATGAAGCGCAGGCAGCGGCCTCGGCTATGTCCTCGCCGGTTGCGCCTTGTTCTGTAGCATACCTGGTGTAGAAATTAGTAAGCGGCAAGTTGTTATTATTAACAGCAACGCTTAATCCAAGTAAAGCGCACTCTTTAGTGCTTAAATGTTCGGACGTTAAAGTGCTGGTGAAATTCAACTTCAAATCACGTAAATAGCGCGACTCTCCTTGTTCAAGCAAAGTAAGGCTGGCAGTACGATAATCAGTTGCAACGCCAATACTTTGCAATAATTCGGTTATAGTTTCTGTGCTTTCGCTCATGGTGTTTGTATAATTTATAGTAATAAAAAAATCCCCGTTTTACCGGGGATTTTTTAAGTTTTAAACGGTTAGCGTTTCCTGGCCTTTTTCCCAGTTACATGGGCAAAGCTCATCGGTTTGTAAACCATCCAGTACACGCAAAACTTCTTTAACATTACGGCCAACGCTTAGGTCGTTAACACATACCCAACGCACAATGCCGGTAGGATCAATTATAAAAGTAGCACGGTAAGCAATTTTTTCGTTAGGCTCTAAAATGCCCAGATCTTCTGCTAATGACTTTGAAGTATCGGCCAGCATCGGGAATTTAAGGTCGCGCAAATCGTCATGATGGGTTCTCCATGCAGCATGCACAAACTCAGAATCAGTCGATGCGCCAATTAAACGGGTTTCGCGGTCACGAAACTCGCCAAAGTTTTTGTTAAACTCGGCAATTTCTGTAGGGCAAACAAAAGTAAAGTCTTTTGGCCACCAAAACATAACTGTCCAAACGTTATCGTCATTAACTAAATAGTCAGACGTTATTGTTTCAAATTCTTTTCCTTTTTCTAAACTAACAACGGCTGTTTTAGAAAATGCCGGAAATTTTTGTCCTATGGTAATCATATTATAATGTATGTTTTTAAATTTTATGCAAATATACGGAATTTGCCGGTGCGGAAATATTGCAATTTTAAATAGGCTATAGTTTATATCTATATATTAATAATAACGTGTTGTGCGATTAAAA
>DHIR01000286.1:12247-12476 GCA_002403905.1 Mucilaginibacter sp. UBA4741 | reverse complement strand
TTATTAAACGCCTTATTCTATAGACTAAATTATAACAGAAGTATTTTCCCGCAAAAGTGTTTTTATTTCCTTTATTCTCTTTGTGCTCAAACAGTCTTCGGGTAAGATCATTGGTTACGCCAACATACAGAACCGATTTATCAGGATTTGTCGTGATGTAAACATAAAATTATAGTTCCACATGCGCCTCTCTGTATATCGCTCTTATAAGATTTCTCTCTATCGTTCG
>DHIR01000286.1:0-11955 GCA_002403905.1 Mucilaginibacter sp. UBA4741 | reverse complement strand
TCTCTCTATCGTTCGAAATGACAACGGAATTATAGGCCCTTACCTAGGCATCCTCTTCATCATATTAGCCATTGCTGCCGGGTTGCTCATTTGCTTCATCACCTTACGCATATCATCAAACTGTTTGATCAGTTTATTTACCTCGGTAAGGTCAGTGCCTGATCCTTTTGCGATACGGGCACGGCGGCTTTGGTTGATGGTATCGGGGTTTTCTTTTTCGGCAGGGGTCATTGATTGAATAATGGCCTCAATGTTTTTAAATGCATCGTCCTGTATCTCTACATCCTTCATCATTTTACCAACGCCCGGTATCATGCCCATCAGATCTTTCATGTTACCCATTTTTTTGATCTGCTGTATCTGGCTATAAAAATCGTTAAAGTCGAATTTGTTTTTGCGGATCTTCTTTTGCAGTTCGGCGGCTTCTTTCTCGTCAAACTGCATTTGCGCACGTTCAACTAACGATACCACGTCGCCCATGCCCAAAATACGCGATGCCATACGGTCCGGGTGGAAAACATCAATAGCTTCCATCTTCTCGCCGGTACCAATAAATTTGATCGGCTTGTTTACTACAGATTTTATAGACAGCGCGGCACCACCACGGGTATCACCATCCAGTTTGGTTAATACCACACCGGTAAAGTCAAGCCTGTCGTTAAACACCTTAGCGGTATTTACAGCATCCTGGCCGGTCATGGAGTCAACAACAAATAATATTTCCTGCGGATTAACAGCGGCCTTAACCTGCTCAATCTCTACCATCATGGCCTCGTCAATAGCTAAACGACCGGCGGTATCAATAATAATAACGTTATGTCCGTTCTGTTTAGCAAACGCAATACCTTCTTTTGCTATCGCGATAGGGTCCTTTGATTCACGGTTAACATAAACCGGCACACCAATTTGCTCGCCTAAAACCATCAACTGGTCAATAGCCGCCGGGCGATAAATATCATCAGCAATTAATAGCGGCTTTTTGTTTTTTTGTGTCTTTAGATAATTAGCCAGCTTACCGGTAAAGGTTGTTTTACCCGCACCGTTTAAACCTGCTACTAATATAATGGTTGGATTTGCTGTTAAATTAAGCTCGGCAGTGGTGCCCCCCATTAATGCCGCCAACTCATCATTCATGAGTTTGGTTAGCAATTGGCCCGGCGAAACGGCGGTAAGCACATTTCCACCGATAGCTTTTTGTCTTACATCGTCAGTAAAGGCTTTGGCTGTTTTATAGTTAACGTCGGCATCCAGAAGGGCTTTTCTAATTTCCTTCATGGTTTCGGCCACGTTTATTTCTGTAATAGTTCCTTGCCCCTTCAGGACTTTAAATGCCCTATCGAGTTTATCCGAAAGATTTTCAAACATTATATTATACTCAAGTTTATTATAAATGCAAAGGTATGATTTTGGCGCAATTATGTTCCAATGGCGTTAATTAGATCATCAAAAAATTTAAGAAGCGATTGTTTGGAATGCCTAATACGGGAACTTATACACTATACCCAATGCCATGCCCTCTGTTGCCTGGGGTACGGTTTTGGTTGTAGTAGGCTTTGGATTAGCGCTTTTATCATAAATAAAAGTACCGATTAAGTTTACCGTAACCAAGCGGTTAACACGGGCTGCCAGGGTTGCATCTAACCTGTGGCTTATATAGGATACGTGCTTTTCGTAAGGAATAAACAGGGCATACCGCGTATTAAGATTCATATTTTTGGCAATGTCTTTAACAAATGTCGTTACGATTTGGAACGCAAGATCGTTTTTAAACTGCTTGCCAATTTTTACCCCATAGTTTGAGCGCTGATTATGGTACAAAGTGGTATCTGTTACAAACGTTTGCCTGGCTGTACCCGTACCTAAACGCAGATCGAAAACACCTGATGGTTTATACTCAAAACCCACCGACTCGGTTAAATAACCCGGCGCCATAAAGCCTGATATTTGCGACAAGGTGCCATTGCTGTTATATATGTATCCTTTATCAAACTGCGATTCGAACGTTAACGACCCAAAGAAAAACCAGGTTTTAGACAATTGTGTTGCTATTTTATTATCAAAGAAAATCCTGTCCTGCGTTTTACGCGATCCCTGCCCTTTGTTCTTTGTTATGCCGTATATCAAATTCAACTCGCCCACATAATCAAGCGGGCTTTTTTTATATTCTGTTTTATAGTCAAAGTTAGTACCCAGGGCTATAGAGTTAGAGCCGCCCGATGTATAGTTTTTACTAAATGCCGATTGATTAAAGTTTAATGCCATACTAATCCACTTTTTCCAATAGTTTACCTTATAATCAAGCATTGTAACAGGTATAGATTCCTGCCTTATCTGCTGTACTCTTGTACGCACCGGCAACGCGTTTTTGGATGGATCTATGTGGTATTTATTCAATGCGGCTGTATCAATCTTAATATCTTTTTTTAACGAGTCGGGCTTTTGCGCGGATGCAGAAAAGGCGGCCATTAACAGTACTAGAACGATATATCCTGGTTTGTTTTTAAACATAGATAGACAAAGAAAAGCATTTTTCCGTTTATTTTTGACTTATAATATGCCAATAGGTTTAATCATTGTAAAAATGTTATTCTTTTTTAGCCTCGTATAGCGGCAATACTGTATGCGCTGCCGGATTGCGTAAATATCTTTTTAAGTTGGTGCGTATAGATGTTATAAACTCGTACTCGCTTGCGTTTGCGAGGAAATAGTAGCCGGGCCTGTACTTTGTCATAAAATCAGTCAACGCGCCATCTTTTAATCCCGTTATTCGGCCAACAAGGCTTTTGTTAAAACGATAATCAACAACATCCTGCATATAATCAGTCTGTATTGTTTCACGCAGATGCTTTGCGTTACGGCCGCTTCGGCTTAACGCGTTCCAGATCGCGTCAATGCCTAAACCCACGCCAAGGCCTGGGGTGAATGATAACCAATCATCAGTCGCCAATGAGCCGTAGGCTTTGCTGTAATCCTTCTTTTTAGCTGCCATACGCTTTTCGGGATCCATCATTGTATCGAAAACATTAACCTGTTTAAGCTGTATGGAGATCCGCTTTAAATAAATAGCCAATGGTGTATAGCTCTGTACTTTTATAGTATCAGAATGGTGTTCGGCTTGTGTAAAAACAAGCTTATCACCAATTTTTGCGTCTATGGTAAACACGCCGTTTATGTTATTGTAAACAAAAGCTCCCGAGTTTAGATTAACCACATTAACCCGCGAAAGTCTGTCTTTACTATCAGTATCAAATATAATACCGGCTACCGTTTCCTGGGCAAGCCCCTTAAAGCCTAACAAACACAAAAATAAAAAGAGTACTAATTTCATTAAAAGGTAAAACTAAACCATTGCTGATGTTGGGTCATGTTATTTAACAATAATTAACAGGTTATTTAGCAATGATCAATTTCTGGCCAATCTTTATGCTATTGTCGGCCATGTTATTTAATGTTTTTAGCTCATCAACAGTTAAGCCAAAACGCTTAGAAACGTTGTATAGTGTATCGCCGGTTTTTATGGTATACAATTTAGTGGTTGGTGTGCTTTGTACCAACGAGTCTTTTATGGCCTTGCCAATATTTTGATTGATCTGCGTTAAGACACGGTCTTCACGCTTAATTTTTTGCATTTCGCCTTCGGGCCTGTCGTATTGATCCAGGTGATATTTTTCAATAACGCCGACCAATAATTGCGGATATTTAGGGTTGGTAGCATAGCCTGCTGTCTTTAGCCCGTTGGCCCAGCCTTGGTAATCGTTTTTATCCAGTTCGAACAATGGCGCGTATCGTTTCCGTTTTAAAAACTCAGAGTGGTCGCGGTACGAATCCTCTGGCCTGTCATAAACCCTAAAACAGTCGTTCACCTGGTCATCGTCTTTATAATAGCTTTTACCTTTCCAATCACTGGTACATTTAATGCCGAAATGATTATTGGCAATCTTAGCCAGGTCGCCATTACCGTTGCCCGACTCGAACAAACCCTGCGCCAATGTAATACTTGCCGGTATGCCATATAAATTCATCTCCTGTATAGCTATGGTTTTAAATCTGTCTATATAAGTAGCTACCGTAAATGGCACATAAGTGGCAATGGCTTCGCTTCGCGCTTTCTGAATAACTTTATTATTTTTATGTGCCTGGCTATTAGAAATAAGCGGAGCGGAGGTGTGCGAGATCGCTCTTTTATGAGCAGCACAGCCGGATAAAACAGCTAAGGAAACACATAAACAGCATATAATTCGCTTTAAAGCAAAAGCGGGAGATTTGGCATATATCATTGCGCCAAAATAGGTTTTTTACTTTAAATATGGATTGTCTGCCGTGCTTGTTACGGTTTGTGCCTGCGCCTGGTTTGGTGTTTGATCCAGATCATCCAATTGATACTTGCGTATAATGGCTAAAACCTGCGCGCCCCATTTTTTACTGCTTGCATAGCCACTGCGCTGTATCCCTTTTACCCATTTTTCGTAATCATACTGCGTAAGTTGGTCTGATATATGGCCCAGTTGCTGGCGATGGGTAATGATGCGGGCAAAATCATCGAACGATTCTAAAATCGAATCATACTTTTTATAGGCCGAATGTACTTTCTTTTGATGTTTATAAAAAACCGCACCGCCGCCGCCTTTTACACCAAACTGGTTATTTAGGTTTTGGGCTATGGCGCTGTTGCCGTTGCCCGACTCGTGCATGGCTATACCTAAAATTATGCTGGCGGGGATGCCCGTTTGGTGCATAATTTCTATGGCATTATCTTTGAACTGTTCGATGTAAGATTGTGAAGTGTTCTTTTGGGCAAACGCGGTAATGGATGATATTAGCAGCGTTGTAATCAGTAAGGTTTTCTTCATAATTATTTTTTTCTGATGATAAGGATACCGTCGCGCACTGGTAAAATGAGTTTCTCAACTCGTGTGTCAACAGCTATCCTGTCATTTAGTTTGCGGAAACTCTCGGTATCGGCATCTTTTTCGGTGCCGTAAACCTTCCCTTTCCACAAAACATTATCAATTATTATTAATCCTCCGGATCTGACTTTGTCAAATATTAATTCAAAGTAAAGAAAATTATTCTTTTTATCCGCATCAATAAACACAATATCAAACACCTCGTGTCCTAAATCGGCTATTACTTGCCCTGCAGCCCCAAAATGGAGCTTTATTTTTTTTTCAACAGATGTTAGCGAAAAGTGCTTTTTAAGCATTTCTTCCATTTCGCGGTTAACCTCAATGGTGTGGATTATTCCGTCATCAGTCAACCCTTCGGCCAGACAAATGGTGGCGTAGCCGGTAAAAGTGCCTATCTCCAAAATACGTTTTGGCTGCATCATTTTACTCAGCATGCTCAGCACCCGGCCCTGGTAATGCCCCGATAGCATATTAGGCTTTAACACCTTTAAATAGGTTTCTCTATTTATAAATTGCAGATGCTCCGGCTCTGGGTCGCAATGGTTATCTAAGTACTCCTGAAGGTTTGCGTCTAAAATCTCCACGCAACAAAAGTAAGCATTTTGAAATTAATGAGGATTTTGGAGGGTAATTCGCTATTATTATGTTTAGCATTTGTCCGTATAAAAAGCCTTTTACGACCCTATCAGACCATTTCCCCCGTCCGGAGAAAATGGTAACAACACCCAAATTAACGAGAGGTTTCCATCCAACTTTGCAGCAAAATAGTAGCCGATATAGTATCAACCCGCTCCTTGTTTTGCCTGTCCATTTTTTTAAATCCGCTTTGCATTATGGCCGCTATTGCCATTTTCGAGGTAAAGCGCTCGTCCAACATTTCTATGGGGGTGTCGGGGAAGGTTCTTTTAAGCAGGTTAACAAACCCTTTAACATGCGGTGCTGATTGGGAAGGGGTATTGTCCATCTGTTTAGGCTCGCCAACAATAAAGCGTTCTACCTGCTCTGTTTGCAAATATCTTTTTAGAAACTCGATGATTTGATTAGGATGTATGGTATCCAAACCGGTAGCAATAATCTGCAATGGATCTGTCACCGCAATGCCTATGCGTTTGGTGCCGTAATCGAAGGCCATGATTCTCATAGCTTCGCAAAGATTAGTGATTGAAGATTAAAGATTAGGCCTGTCATATGGCAAATATAGCTTATTGGCTTTGTTTGTTGGCAAAACCAACCAATCTTTAACCTTCAATCTTTAATCTCTAAAATAAAAATTCACATCTAATTATTACCTTGCACCAAATGCAGTTTAAACAGATAGTAGGGCAGGCGGCCATTAAACAACGGCTGATCAATTCGGTAAAAGAAGGCCGGGTTAGTCATGCGCAATTGTTTTTGGGGCCAGAGGGGTCGGGGAGTTTGGCGCTGGCTGTTGCTTATGCGCAGTATCTGTCTTGTTTGGATAAACAGGTTGATGATTCGTGCGGCGAATGTTCGTCATGCCGTAAATATCAAAAGTTAATGCATCCCGATCTGCATTTTACCTACCCAACATTTGGCACGCCGAAGGAAACGTCAATAGACTTTATTGAAAATTGGCGGCAAGCCTTTTTAGAGAACAACTATTTAAACCTTGATATATGGCGCAGCTATGTTGATGCCGGAAACAAGCAAGCCAACATCAATATTTTAGACTGCCACCAGATCATTAAAAAGCTAAGTTTTAAGCCGTTCGAATCTGATTATAAAGTGTTAATACTTTGGCTGCCTGAGTTTTTAGATAAACAAGGTAATGCCCTGCTTAAAATTATTGAGGAGCCGCAACCCAACACCCTGTTTTTATTAGTGGCTCAAAACCAGGACCAGATATTAAATACCATCCTGTCGCGCACGCAACTGATAAAAATACCGGCATTGGGTTATGAGGATATTAAGGCCGAGTTAATAGAACACCATCATCAAACCGAGCATGCAGCCGCCGAGATAGCATACTTAAGCAACGGTAATTTAACCGATGCGCTAATTATGCTACAACAGGAAAATAAAAGCTATCACACCTTATTTGTGCAATGGCTGCGTTTGTGCTTTGCTAATAAAGGGATAGAACTAGTGGGTTTTGTGGATCAGTTATCAAAAATGGGGCGCGAAAATCAAAAGAACTTTTTGCGATACGGTATTAGTTTTATCCGTGAGTGTTGTTTGCTGATAGCCGGTGCCGGCGAACTGGTGCATTTGCCGGGGGCCGAGTTGGAAACAGCCCAAAAACTGAGCGCGATAATGAGCATTTCTATGAACAATGCCATAATTTCTGAACTGGAAAAAGCACATTATCACGTAGAAAGAAATGCAAACCCTAAAATTTTATTTTTAGATGTATCTTTACAAATTATAAGTTTTTTAAAACTTAAGTCAAGCCCGCAAGGGAATCAATATATAGCGAATTAATTATGGGATGTGGAAGTTGCTCAACGGGGGGCGGATGCTCGCCGGCAGGCTGCAAAAGTAATGGCTCATGCCTCACTAACGGATGCAGTAAATTAGATGTTTACGACTGGCTGTCGCACATGGATATGCCGGTAAATTATAAGCCATTTTCAATTGTCGAGATAAAATTTAAGGGTTCACGTAAAGAGTTCTATATAAATACCGATAATGTTTACCTGGAAAACGGCGACCTGGTTGTTGTTGAAGCCGCTACCGGCGGTTACGACATTGGCCATATATCATTAACCGGCGAGCTGGTTAGGATGCAGCTGGTTAAACGCCGGGTTAAAGAGGAAGATGTTTTAAAGAAAATATATCGCCGGGCAACACCTGCCGATGTGGATAAATGGAAAGCTGCCAAAGATATGGAATGGGAAACCATGCATAGCGCGCGCAAGCTGGCCCTGAGCCTTAACCTATCCATGAAGCTAAGTGATGTGGATTACCAGGCCGATAAAAGCAAAGCCACTTTTTACTATACCGCCGAAGGCCGCGTTGATTTTAGGGAACTGATCAAGAAGATGGCGGAGACCTTCCGCATTCGTATTGAGATGCGCCAGATCGGGATGCGCCAGGAAGCTAGCCGCTTAGGCGGTATCGGCTCATGCGGGCGCGAGCTATGTTGCTCTACCTGGCTAACTGATTTTAAAACAGTTTCCACATCAGCCGCGCGTTATCAAAACCTTTCGCTGAATACATTAAAACTGGCCGGCCAATGTGGTAAATTAAAGTGTTGCTTAAATTATGAGCTTGACACTTATATGGATGCGTTAAAGCACATCCCCGAAAATGTAAATTACTTAAAGACCTTAAAAGGCGATGCCCGTTTACAAAAAACGGATATCTTTAAAAAGCAAATGTGGTTTAGTTATCCGCGCGAAGAATCATGGATAGCGGTACCGCTTGCACGGGTTAAAGAAATACAGCAGATGAACAAGGATGGCGTATTGCCTGACGATCTGTTGGTATTTGTTGAGGTTGAAACCGAACCTATAAAAGCGCTGGATTACGAAAATGTTGTTGGCCAGGATAGCCTTACCCGTTTGGACGAGCGCAACCGCAATAACAACAAAAAGAAAAACAAGAGCCGTAATAAAAACAGGCCGAATCCTAATAGTCCTAACGGCGCCCAACCGCAGCCGACAAATGTTGCAGGGCAACCTAATAATAGCAATAGCAGACAGCCGAGGCCGCAAGGCCCGAGGCCAGAAGGCGGCAACAATATCGCAAATCCCGGCGCGCAGGCACGTCCGCAAGGCCCACGTCCCGAAGGCGGAAATAACAACCGCAACAGGAACCGCAATAATAATAACAGGAACAGACCTAGCCCGGACGGAAACCGTGGCGGCGGAGGTGAACCACCAAAAGAGTAAGCAATGAACCGTGCTTTAAGATATTTATTCCCCGCCCTGATGGTTTTTATATTGCTATCAGGGTCGGGTTGTACAGACACTAATTCGGTTATTGATCAGAATACAGAGATTGTTAACAATAACTGGGCGTATACCAATAAAATTAAATATTCGGTAAAAATAGATAATGAGCAGCAGGCTTATAACCTATATCTTAATTTACGGGTAACCGGCGATTACAAATACGCCAACATTTTTTTATTGATCCATCAAACCAATCCCGATAAAAAAACCGAGGCGGTGCGTTATGAGTTTAAATTGGCTAACCCTGACGGTGAATGGCTGGGGCAGGGATCGGGCAATTTGTATAGCTATCAAACACCGTTTCTGTTAAATTATAAATTCCCGGCTAAGGGTACATACACTTTCCAGATTGAACAAAACATGCGCGATAACCCATTGCACGAGATAAGCGATGTGGGTTTACGGGTAGAGAAAGTCGCCCCCTAACCCCCTAAAGGGGGAATTAAAATGTTAACGATATCTATCGTTTCTAATTTTTTCCTACCTTCGTTTTGCTAATGTTTTTATCAAAATGACTGTCGCTTTTTTATTCGCTTCCCTTATAATTCTTTTAATAGCCGTATTTCTTTTTTTAAAGAAACCAACCTCTGCTGATGGTATTTCGGCAGATGAGTTTGCGCGGTTGAAAAACGATAATACAGCCCTAAGTATCTCTTTGGCAAAAGCCGAGGAACGCGCGCTGGGCTTAGGCTTAGAGCGCGATAAAGCTGATAAACAGCTGCAAGATGAGCGCGAGCGATACGACACCGCCATCACTACACTAAATCAGGAATTGCTTACCGAAAAAAACCGCATGGCTAAAGCCGAGGAACAATTTAAAGCACAACGCGAGCGTTTAGGCGACCAGGAAAAAAGCATACAGGAGATACAGGTAAAATTTCAGAAAGAGTTTGAGAATGTTGCCGAAAAACTATTGAAAGAAAAATCGAAAGAGTTTATTGATGTTAACCGCACCAATTTAGATACCATCCTAACTCCGCTTAAAGAAAACCTGAAAGCATTTGAAGATAAGGTGGACAAGGTTTATAATATGGAAGCCGCCGAGCGTAATACCATGAAAGGGGTTATTACGCAGTTAATGGAGCTAAACAAGCAAATTAGCGATGAAGCGCAAAACCTAACAAAAGCACTAAAAGGCGACAACAAAAAGCAAGGCAACTGGGGTGAGGTTATTTTAGAGCGTGTATTAGAACGCTCGGGCCTGGTGAAAGATCAGGAGTACCGCCTGCAAGCCAGTTTAACCGGTATAGACGGCAGCCGCTTGCAGCCCGATGTTATAATAGACCTACCTGACGACAAACATCTGATCATTGACTCAAAAGTGTCGCTGATAGCCTATGAGCGTTTGGTTAATTGTGAGACCGAGGATGATCGTAAGTTATTCTCGAAAGCGCATGTCGAATCTATCCGCAGCCATGTGCATGGTTTATCGTCAAAAAACTACCATGATCTGTACCAGATCAACTCGCCGGATTTTGTGTTGCTGTTTATTCCGATAGAATCATCTTTCAGTTTCGCGGTGCAGATAGACTCTGAGTTATTTAGCGATGCCTGGGATAAGCGGGTGGTTATTGTTAGTCCGTCAACCTTGCTGGCAACCCTGCGCACCATCGCCAGTATCTGGAAACAAGAGCGGCAAAACCGCAACGTATTAGAGATTGCCCGCCTTAGCGGTGCTATGTATGATAAGTTTGTTGGCTTTGTAAATGATATGGAGGGCATAGGCAAAAATATTAAGCTAAGCCAAAATGCTTACGATAATGCCATTAACAAGTTAACCGAAGGCAACGGTAACTTAACCAAAACCGCCGAAAAAATTAAGAGCCTGGGCGCCAAAGCCAATAAGCAGTTGGATCAAAAGTATATTGACAATATAGACAACGATGCCCCCCAACCCCCTAAAGGGGGAGTTTTTGAAGAACTTGCTGAATAATTATGCTTATCAAAAGCTCCCTCTTTAGGGGGCGGGGGGGATAAACGCGTTCCAACCCTGCGCTTTTAACGGATGAACCATCCCCGCCTTGGTTATCAAATTACACCCTGATGCGGGCTCAGTAATATGGCCGATAATGGTGATATCCATTTTAAACTTTATCTTTTCGTAATCGGCTTGTCTAACAGTGAAAAGCAGCTCATAATCTTCGCCGCCGCTTAATGCGCAGATTGTTGGGTCAAGGTTAAACTCGCGGGCGGTTTCAAATGTCATCGGGTCAAGCGGGATTTTTTCTTCGTAAATGCTGCAGCCTTTAGCACTTTGTTTACAGATGTGCATGATCTCTGAGGCTAAACCGTCTGATACGTCGATCATCGCCGTAGGCTTAACATTAATCTCTTTTAACAAGTCAATAATATCTCTCCTGGCTTCGGGTTTTAGCTGGCGCTCTACTATATAATCTTTACCTTCCAAATCGGGTTGGATGTTTGGGTTTTCTAAGTAGATAAGTTTCTCACGCTCCAGTAGTTGTAAGCCGACATAAGCTCCGCCCAAATCGCCTGATACACAGATCAAGTCACCCTCTTGCGCACCATTACGATACACCACATCCTCGGCATTGGCATAACCAATTGAAGTTACGCTTAATACCAATCCTTGTTTTGATGAGGAAGTATCACCACCAACCAGGTCAACACTATATTTTTCGCAGGCAATATAAATGCCTTCATATATTTCTTCAACTGCTTCAATAGGGAATTTACTTGACATACCTATTGACACTGTTACCTGCGTAGCTGTACCATTCATGGCATAGATGTCACTTAGGTTTACCTGAATAGCTTTATAGCCCAGGTGTTTTAATGGTGTATACGCTAAGTCGAAATGTATGCCTTCCAGCAACATATCAGTTGATACCAACATTCTTTTTCCTTCAAAATCAAGCACAGCGGCATCATCGCCAACACCTTTTATAGTGCTTTTTTGTACTAACTCAATATTTTTAGTTAAGTGGTTGATCAGGCCAAACTCGCCTAATGCTTCTATATTGGTTTTCTCTTTGTTATCAAACATTGTCATACGCACCGATATTTTTTCCGAGCTGCAAAAATACGAAAGCTTAATGCAAATAATGCGCGACTTAATAAATTCAAGATTTTTATATTTATATTAGTTTAACGTGAGTTCGGGTTAAGCG
>DHIR01000090.1 GCA_002403905.1 Mucilaginibacter sp. UBA4741 | reverse complement strand
ACAGGCGACTCCGCCGGAGTCACTTATCAAAACCGTAAATAGTTCCAGAGGAACTAGCTGTTTATAGCATACAAGATGGTGCTTTAAAGGCTCCGGCGGAGCCTCCTGTTTTTAAAAGCGATTTCCCTGATTTGGGTACGTGGCATCCTGTGTGATGAAAAATAATATTCAAAAAGTTACGGGGCGAACGGCGAGAGCTTTGATCTTTTAAAAAGATCAAAGCTAAATTAGAGGTATAGGTACCTACAAAGTATATACACCCACCTACAGGTACCTACACCTTCGTAAGGAATCCTCCCCAACTGGAGAATGGAATCGCTAAAAATTAGTTTTAAAGCACTATGATACACAGTTTTATATGTCTTTAGCTTAAATCTACTAAATGTCGTGTAAATGTCGTGCAATTGTAGTTGGACCGATCTTAAATTTATAATGTTATTTGTAACAAATAAATTTTTATGACAACAGGCCAATATATAAAGGAACAACGCTTAAAAAAAGGCTTGACGCAGGAGGAATTGGCGGCAAAAACAGATATAAGCGCACGCACAATTCAGCGTATTGAAAACGATGAGGTAGATGCAAGGGCCTATACGCTACAAACTATAGCAACAGCTTTGGATATTAATTTTGATATTCTTAATAGTATTGATAGATCTGCTAAAGAAGAGGAAGGAGTGCACCATGTTTCTGTATGGTTACCGTTAATACATTTAAGCGGCTTATTTACTATTTTGCTCCCCACGCTTATTGTTTGGTTTATTAAAAAGGATGCCGTAAAAGGTATCAGGGAACATGCAATTGATGTAGTTAATTTTCAGTTGAATATACTGGCCTGCATTATCCCTTGCGGAATTTTTGCAGTTTTAATGTTTCCTATAATTATACTGGTGGGTTTGAGCATATTTACGCCGGTTATAATTATTATTAATGCAATAAGGGTGTTTAATAAACAAACTTATAAATACCCTATGCTATTTAAAATACTGGTTCATTAGTGGTTAACTATAAGAAAATTTGTGGGCCTTCATCATTAAAACCCTCTCTCTGTCCCTTTAACCCAATCGCTCAACCCCGCATCTTCAGCTTTAGTAGTAATCGTTTTCACAAACGCCGGAACATTCCCACTTTGCACCAGTTTATAAAAGTAATCTGCATAAAATTTATCGAAAAAGGTTTTGTCCGCTTTTTTAGCGGATGCCTGCCCGGCCTGGGTAAATATGGTTTTTAGCTGAAACTCCAGCAGCGTTGCACCGGTTAGTTTTTTGGCCTGGCCGGCAGCGATGGTGGTAGATATGATGGCATTAAGCGCGGCGGTTTCTTTGGCATCGGCAGGTGGGGTTTTAACCGGACTGTCGTCTTTTAATACGCCGCCTTTTAGTGTGCTTTGCATATTGGTGGTGGCTTCATCGGCACGCGGGTTATTGGGTTCGAGCAATAAAAAGCTGCAAAATGCCAGCAGTGCGTTCATCCGCTTGTTTTGGTGGAAAGTTACCAGGCCATATAGGCGCTGACTGTTGGCATGCTTGGGATCTAACTTAATAGCTTCAATAGCGGCCAGTTCGGCATCGGGATATTGCTTAGCGCGGAAGTCTGCTATGCCTAAATTAAAATACAGGTTTTGGTCCTGCGGATAGGCTTTTAAGCCTTCTTTATAAACGGCGATGGCTTTATCGGGCTGCAGGGCCTTGTCATATATCCCTCCCAGCAAACTATAAGCGGCGTTGGTGTAGTTTGATTGGGTTTTTATTACTTTCTCCAGGTAAGGGATACCCTCGGTGCCTTTGTTGGCGTTTACCAATGCCAGCGCGGTTTTATAATTGGTGGCCGGGTCGTCGGTTTCCTGTGCTAACAGTGGCGCTATAAACAGCAGTAATAGTAGTAGCGTTGTAGAAATTTTTTTTAGTTGCATTTTTATTCTGTTTGCCTTTTTTGTGTACTCAGCCATGTATTAAACTCCTTTATATTGTCGGGCCGAGCCTTTAGCCACGCTAAATTATCTGCTACAGACAAGCTGACGGTAATATACCGGGTAAATATATCCATATAGTTTGTGCCAGCTATATTACCAAAATAGTTTCCGAAATATTTCGAAAAAAATACCGATCCGTATTGGTCCTGCTGTTGCTTTATTGCTTTATATACTGCCGTTAGCTGTAAATTTAACGAGTCGATTTGCGAAAGGTTTGTTTTGCCAGCCAATGCAGCTGTTGAGGCTGTGGATATAGTTTGTTGTTCCATTTTTGCTACGCCATCTGCTTTTGGATTAGGGTTTGAATTTAGTATCTCCTTAATAATATTGCAAGCACCCAATGCTTGGTAAGGTTGTACACCAAGCGTAAGGTAATTAGATAGCGCTAATAAAGCTTCGGCATTCTTGCCTTGCTGATAAGCTGCGACAGCGTAATTGCGATAACTATTTGCATGTTTCATATTCCCCTTAATTGCCTCGGCCGCGGCTGATTGTGATTGTGCATAATCTTTTTGCCGCGCGTACCATACGCTAAGGTTAAACCATAAATTATTATTTTTAGGTGACACCGAGAGTCCCTTCATATAAATGCTCTTCGCTTTTGCAAAATCGCCTTTGTTGTCGTATATATTGGCTAAACCTACGTAAGCGGTGGGCGAGTTGTCTTTTGCAATAACCTTTTCAAAACAAGTTATAGCGTCGTCTGTCTTACCCCAGGCCGTAAGTGTAAATGCTTTTTCATAAAGCGCAGTCATGTTATTTGGGTCAGATTTTAGTACCTCATCATATTTGGCTATAGCGTCGGCATATTTACCGGCATCGTTTAAGGCTACACCTTCTTTAAGCAATGCATTGGCGGTTTGATTATCCTGTGCGAATAATGTTATCGAACAAAAAAGCAGGACGAATGTTAAGAGTGACTTGTGATAAGATTGCATAATTTAAATGAGATAGGTTTTACATCTATAAATTTAGTAAGGTTATTAACTAAAACAATAAAAATGTTTAAAACTTTAGTTTCAACGTGGGTTATATTTTCCAATTTTCGCAATTCGTTTATCGTGATCGTTTTTTATTTATGAAATTATTGAAACAAGGCCTCCTAACTTTTACCGTTTCACTGCTTGTATTAGCCTCATGCTCGTCAAAACCGGGCGAAAACGGCGGCTCATTTTTTACACCAGCCGAAAAAAGTAAACCGTTGGATATTAAAGCCTTGTTAGCTTATAATCCTAAAAATGCCGATAAACAGATAGATGCTTTTATGCAGCACCTGCACACGGCAGCCGGGTTTAACGGTAACATACTGGTGGCAAAAAAAGGAAAGATAGTTTACCAAAATGCTTTCGGCTGGGCTAACTACCCGCACCAGGACAGCCTGACGCTCAACTCTCAGTTTGAACTGGCGTCCATCAGCAAAACTATGACGTCGACCGCCATTCTGCAGTTAATGGAGCGGGGCAAGCTGCGCCTTGAAGACTCCGTGCAGCAGTTTTTCCCCAATTTCCCATATCATGGCGTAACTATCCGCATGCTGCTTACGCACCGCTCGGGCCTGCCCAACTATGTATATGCTATCGATGATGTTTTCCGCAAAGAACACCGCGACCAGAAAAAGGGGGTTACCAACCAGCAAATGATGGACTTACTGGCCCAGTACAAACCTGCACGTTATAACGTGCCCGACAAAGGTTATCATTACAACAACTCCAACTTTATGGTGCTGGGCTCTATTGTAGAGAAGGCTGCCCATATGCCGTACGTTGATTATATGATGCAGAACGTTTTTCTGCCGGCCGGCATGAAGCATACCAATGTATACTCTAAGGCCACTTACGATAAAATACCCACCAAGGTATTGGGGCACGATCGTAACAGCTGGCGGTACTCGGTAGCGCAAAACTACCTGGACGGGCCCGTTGGCGATAAAGGTATTTATAGTACAGTGGGCGATCTTTTCCTATTCGATCGTGCGCTGCGTGCCGGAAAGCTCATTAAACAGGCCACGCAGGATTCGGCTTATACCAACCGTGTTCCGTTAAAGAACGGTCATTTCGGGTATGGTTATGGCTGGCATTTGTTCGAGGCGCCTAACGAGAAAGTGGTTTACCACACCGGCTGGTGGCATGGCTATCGCCATAATTTTCTGCGCGATATGAAGGAAGACGTAGTAATTATATTGCTGGATAACATGGCCAACGGCAGCCTGCTGCACCTTGATGATCTGTTTAAAATGACCGGCATGCCCGTAGTACGTGTAGGGGCTTACGGCCGCGGCGGCGAGGAAGAGGATGAACAGGCACAGGCCCCTACTGTAGAAAAGAAAAAGCAGCTCGTTAAAAAACAGAAGAAAGAACCGGTAGCCAAACACAGCGCCGTTAAAAAGCACAAAGCGCATAAACACTAAGCTGTAAATATTGTTATGTAAAAAGATAAAGGAGTTAACATGTTCGATAAACTATTTGAAGTACAGGCAAAGGCCGGCGAAGTAAAACAAAGGCTTGATAATATTACGGTAACCGGTACTGCCGAGGGTGGCAAGATCAGTGTTACTGCTACGGGTAATAAAATTATCCAGTCGGTAAATATTGATGCCGGATTTTTTAAGGAAGCCGATAAAGAAGAAATAGAAGAGTTAATGGTTATTGCCATTAACAAAGCAATGGAGCAGGCCGACAACGTTAGCCAAAGCGAAATGGCCGCCGTAACCAAAGATATGTTTGGTGGCATGGGCGGGGGAAATAGTTGCCCCCTCTAAATCTCCCCCGGTAGGGGAGACTTAAAAAAATTAAAGCCCTCCCTACCGGGGAGGGTTTGGGAGGGGCTTATTAAATTATCCTAGTTATGAAAACCACTTACTACGGACAATCAACCATCATGATCGAAACTGAAGGAAAAAAACTTTTGTTTGATCCTTTTATAACGCCAAATCCGGCGGCAAGTCATATCGATATCCATGCGCTGAAGCCTGATTATATCCTGGTTTCGCACGGGCACGGCGACCATATAGCTGATTTGATAGCCATACAAAAAAGCAGCGACGCCAAAGTAATTTGCATTGCCGAAATAGCCGATTGGTTAGGCAAGCAAGGCATTGAGGCGCACGGCATGAACATAGGCGGCGGATTTAATTTTGATTTTGGCCGGGTAAAAATGGTTAACGCGGTACACTCAAGCACTATGCCTGATGGCGCGGCAGGCGGTAACCCTGCGGGTTTTGTACTTTATTCGGAAGGTAAAAAGATCTATTATGCCGGTGATACCGCGCTTACCTACGATATGAAGCTATTGGAAGATGAAAACCTGGACTGGGCTTTCTTACCTATCGGCGATAACTATACCATGGGTGTTGATGATGCTATAAAAGCAACTAACTTTATTAATTGCAAAAACATTATTGGTGTGCATTATGATACCTTCCCGGTTATTGCTATTGATAAGGATGAAGTTATGGAGAAGTTTATTAAAGCGGGCATCAATATTAAGTTGCCGGGTATTGGGGAAGAGATAGTGTTATAAATTTTATTCCCGCAAGAACCCAAACTTTACTGGACCCCAGCAAAATTCACCAATGTCTCACTTATTGCAATATATGGAAAGGGAAAGTCTCAATATTTACAATAAGTATTCCAATAAGAAATTCGTTTATTTAGATTTAAAATACTGGATTCTCCTAAGAGATGGTGATCAAAGCGGTAATCCAATAGCGGGTCAGATTATTGAAAAAATACGTCAATTATATGATGCTGGGAAATGTATATTCCCAATAAGCGATACTGTCTATTACGAGGTTATGAAACAAGGCGATGATATCAAACGATTGTCGAGCATTGCGTTGATCGATCGATATTCGGAAGGCCTGGCAATGGTAACCGCCGAACACCAATTCAAGATAACTTTTGGCTACTGGATTAGAAAGCATCTCAAGATTGAAAATTTGATTGAACCTAAAAAACGCATCTGGTCTAAAATTAACTTAGTGATAGGGTTTCCCGGGTTTGCTCAGCAATTTGAAAATTTAAGTGTGGAACTTCACACGGCCTACTTTGATTTTGCCAGTAAAATACCATTACAATTTACTCATTCAAACTCTTCGATGTTCGAGCCTTTTAAGGGCAAGGATGACATAAATGCCCTCAATGAAGGAAAGGAGAAATTTAAAGATCAAAATAAAACATTCAAGGAGATGTTTATCTCAGAACTGGAGAGCTTTATACAGGAATTTAAAATTTTAATTAACGAAGAGTTGTCTACCTTGTTTTTGGAAAAGGTGGGGAGACTGCCTACAATCAAAGAATTGGAAGGAGTGAATGCTGACGATTATTGCAAATTAATCATTCAAATGTTCCGAGAAGATAAGTTGACTAACGAACTTCCACTTTTAAAAATTGGCCCGGCACTTTTCGGTTTGATGCGCTGGAATAAAGATCGAGTTTATAAGGATGGAAATGATACAATGGATGTTTTGCATGCCGCTCATGCATTATCTAATTGCGATTATTTTTTTACAGAAAAAGAATTGAGGTCAATGATTGTGCAATTAAAATTAGATAAAATGTTTGATTGCATTGTGGAGAGTGACCCCAAAAGGGTTTTAGATGTGCTTAATTCGTTTTGAATATCAATTCGAAACTATTTGTCTTATATTCTGTCTGCATCGCTCAGCATCTCTGAAACGGGATAGTTCACCAAAGAAACACCATAATCACCCAAAAGCTCAGCAAAGGTTCGTTTTGATAATCCTGCCATATCGGCTGCCTGGCCCAATGACAATTTACCCGACTCATATAACTTAGCAGCTATGAATCTGACGGTATCATTCTGATACTCACCTAAACTATCCGGAACTTGAAGCGTGATGGTAGTCATATATGTAAATATACAAAAAATAAAAAATAGTAAACAATACAAACTGCTTGCCAAACAGCAACAAAAAAAGGCTCACCAATTACCGATGAGCCTTTATATTTTGTAGAGACGCAATATTTTACGTCTTATTTAAATTACAATTTACGTTTAACTTCTACATTCTCGTAAGCTTCAACAATGTCACCTACTTCAATATTGTTAAAGTTTTGGATGTTAAGACCGCACTCGTAGTTGGCTGATACTTCTTTAACATCGTCTTTGAAACGTTTTAACGAAGCCAGCTCGCCGGTATAGATCACCACACCTTCGCGCACTATGCGGATCTTGCTGTTACGGGTAATTTTACCATCTAACACCATACAACCTGCAATGGTACCAACCTTGCTAATTTTGAAGGTTTCGCGGATCTCTACGTTAGCAACAATTTTCTCTTCGAATGTCGGAGCCAACATACCTTCCATCGCCGCTTTGATCTCGTTGATCGCATCGTAGATGATAGAGTAAAGCCTGATATCAATTTGCTCGGCTTCGGCCAGTTTACGGGCACCACCTGATGGACGTACCTGGAAACCGATGATGATCGCGTCAGAAGCAGATGCTAACAACACGTCAGACTCTGATATTTGTCCAACCGCTTTTGATATCACGTTAACCTGTATCTGCTCGGTAGATAGTTTCAATAACGAATCGGATAACGCTTCGATTGATCCATCCACGTCACCTTTAACAATAATGTTCAACTCCTTAAAGTTACCAACCGCTAAACGGCGGCCAATTTCATCAAGAGTGATATGTTTTTGTGTGCGTAAGCCTTGCTCGCGTTGTAATTGTAAGCGTTTGTTGGCAATTTCACGTGCTTCAACCTCAGTCTCTAACACGTTAAATTTATCACCGGCTGTTGGTGCGCCCTGCATACCCAATACCTGTACCGGTGTTGATGGCCCTGCAGATTCAACTCTTTGGCCACGCTCGTTAGTTAACGCTTTAACACGTCCGCTGTAACAACCGGCTAATATTGGGTCGCCCACTTTTAACATACCGGCTTGTACCAATATGGTAGTAACAATACCACGGCCTTTATCTAAAGCAGCCTCAATAACAGTACCTACGGCACGTTTATTAGGGTTAGCTTTAAGCTCTAGCAACTCAGCCTCAAGCAATACTTTTTCTAAAAGCAGCTCGATGTTTAAGCCTGTTTTTGCTGATATTTCTTGTGTTTGATATTTACCACCCCATTCTTCAACCAAAATATTCATGGCTGATAGTTGCTCACGTACCTTATCGGCGTTAGCACCCGGGCGGTCAATTTTATTGAAAGCGAAGATGATTGGTGCACCTGCAGCCTGTGCGTGGTTTATGGCCTCGCGGGTTTGTGGCATCACGCTATCATCAGCAGCAATAACTATAATTACAATATCTGTTACCTGTGCACCCCTTGCACGCATAGCGGTAAACGCTTCGTGACCCGGTGTATCCAGGAATGTTATTTTTCCTTTATTGTCAGGTAATGCTACTTCATAAGCACCAATGTGCTGGGTTATACCACCTGCTTCACCACCTATTACGTTGGTTTTGCGTATAAAGTCCAACAACGATGTTTTACCATGATCTACGTGGCCCATTATGGTTACAATTGGCGCACGTGGTACCAAGTCTTCCGGAGTATCCGGCTGATCTAATATAAACTCTTCGTCCTGTGGTTTTACAAATTCAACCTGGTAGCCAAACTCATCAGCAACAATGCTTAGCGTTTCGGCATCCAAACGTTGGTTAATAGATACGAACATACCCAGGCTCATACAAGTCGAGATGATCTGCGTAACAGATACATCCATCATTATAGCTAACTCATTAGCTGTAACAAACTCTGTAACCTTTAGTACTTTTGATTGCGCGTCCTGCTCTAATGCCAGTTCATCGGCGTTGGCTGCTACGTCATCACGTTTTTGACGACGGAACTTAGCACGCTGAGCAAACTTACCAGACTTACCTGCACCGCTTAAACGGGCAAGTGTAGCTTTAATTTGGTCTTGTATATCTTTTTCTGACGGCTCTTCTTTAGGGCCGCTACTTGCCGGGGCATTACGGTTAAAATTATTATTAGGGCGATTGCCTTGATAGCCGCCGCCTGTATTATTCGGCCTGTTTCTAAAATCAGGACGGTTAGCATTATTATTACTGTTGGTATTATTACCGCCACCTTGCGGAGCGTTGCCGCCACCGGCGGGGTTAGTGCCTTGCTGCGGATTTTGGTTATTATTATTACCACCACCCTGGCCAGGTCCCTGGTTATCTTTACGTTTACGCTTGCGTTTATGATCTGCGCTTGTATTTGATGATGACGCTACCGGGTTACGCTTTGGTACAACAGGTAATGTTATTTTACCAACAATATTTGGCCCGCTTAAACGCTCGGCTTTGGCTCTTATTACATCTGGGTCGCCACCTTCTTCGTTTGGCTCCGGTGCAGGTGTTTTGGTAACTGGTACTGCCGGTTTTACTGGTGCTGCTTTTGGAGCTTCGGGTACAACTTCTTTTTTTACTTCAACAACAGGCTCTGGTGCTTTTACTTCGGCAACAGGATCCGGTGCTTTTACTTCGGCAACGGGTTCTGGTTTCGGAGCTTCCTCTTTAACCTTTTCGGCCGGCTTAGCATTTAAATTGTTAAGGTCTATTTTGCCTATAACTTTTACACCCGGGCGTGAGTCGGCAGGAGCTTCCTCGGCCTTTACAGGCTCAGGTGTTGGCTCCGGCTTTGGTTTTTCAACCGGGGCTGCGGGCGCGGCATAGTTACCGGCGTTCTTTATAAGGATCTCTTCGTTTTCGAAATCTCTCGAACGGCGGGTCTCAACTGGCTTATCAGGCGTAACGTCGGGCTCGTCTTTACGTATCTTACCGATACTGATCTGCTTGGCTTCTTCCTTAATACTTTTGTCAACAGCAAATTCCTTTAACAAGGTATTGTACATGTCGTTATCCAGCTTTGCCATAGGTTGTTTGTCAACCTTATAACCTTTGGTAGCCAAAAAATCAACAATGGTACCCATACCAATGTTAAGCTCTTTTACTGCTTTTATTAATTTTATCGATTTGTCTTCTGACATTTATTAATTCTTTCTCTGCTTATTTTATGCAAAAATACGATTTTAATTTTGCTTATTCTTTTTATTCAAATTCTGCTTGCAATATTGATAGTACTTCTTTTACTGTTTCTTCTTCTAAATCGGTACGTTTTACCAACTCACCTACAGTTAATGCCAAAACTGATTTTGCTGTATCTAAACCAATACGTTTAAATTCGTCCAATATCCAGCTTTCAATTTCGTCAGAAAATTCTTCAATATCCACATCCTCATCATGCTCATCAGCCTCACGGTAAACATCTATTTCATAACCGGTTAACTTGCCGGCTAATTTAATATTATGACCGCCACGGCCTATCGCCAATGATACCTGATCCGGCTTTAAATATACTGCCGCTGTTTTTTTCTCATCATCTAATTTAATAGAGGTGATCTTAGCCGGCGATAAAGCACGTTGTATATATAACTGAACATTGTTGGTATAATTTATAACATCAATATTTTCATTTTTTAACTCGCGTACGATACCATGTATACGTGAACCTTTCATACCCACACACGCACCAACCGGATCGATACGGTCATCGTACGATTCAACTGCAACTTTAGCTCTTTCGCCCGGCTCGCGTACAATTTTCTTGATGGTAATTAAGCCATCAAAAATTTCAGGTACTTCCAGTTCAAACAAACGTTGTAAAAACTCAGGTGCTGTACGTGATATAATGATCTTAGGGTTGCTGTTAAGCATATCTACTTTGTAAACAATAGCTTTAACGCTATCGCCTTTTTTAAAGTAGTCGGCAGGTATTTGCTCTGTTTTTGGTAATAAAAGCTCGTTGCCTTCATCATCCAACACCAAAGTTTCTTTTTTCCAAACCTGGTAAACCTCGCCGGTTACTATCTCACCAACACGATCTTTATATTTTTTAAATATCTCGTCTTTCTCTAATTCTAATATTTTAGATACCAGGGTCTGGCGTGCAGCTAATATCGCACGGCGGCCAAAGCTCTCTAAAGTTATCAGCTCCACATAATCATCACCTACTTCCAAATCGGCATCCAATGTTTTTGCTTCTTTTAGCTCAATCTCCAGATCGTCATCCTCACTAAAACCATCTTCCATCACCACACGTGTGCGCCAAATTTCTAAGTCACCATTGTCGGTGTTTACAATTACGTCACAATTTTCATCAGTTCCGTATTTTTTACGGATCATGCTTCTGAAAACGTCTTCCAGCACGCTCATCATCGTTGGACGATCGATGTTTTTGAAATCTTTGAATTCCTGGAAAGAATCAATTAAATTAATATTGCTCATTTTTCATTAAAGTTATTTGTTCATTAAAGGCAATGAAGCTATCATGAGCTTGTTCATTTTGTTTTTTAAGCTGTAGCTCATGATGGTTCTTACTTAAATGATATTAAAACCTTTGTTTCTGTTATTTGCTTTATGGGGATAACGCTTTCAATTACTGTAGCTTTTTTCCCTTTTTCTTTTATTTTTTCTTCAATCATTACGGCATCTTCTGTAATTGCCGTTAAATTACCTTCTCTTTTGGTGCCATCGGCCATTTTTATAGCCAGGTCGCGCCCAATGTTTTTGGTGTACTGCCTAGTCATGGTCAGCGGGAAATCTAAGCCCGGCGATGAAACCTCCAGGTTATAGGCTGTTTTTATAACATCCTCTTCTTCCAGCTTAAAACCTACATAGCGGCTTATTTGCGCGCACTCGGCTATCCCAATTCCGTTATCACCATCAACCAGTATCATTAATTTTCCGTTAGGCAATAATTTAGCACTAACTAAAAACAGGTCGGGCCGCTCTATTTCAGCGATCTTTTCTGCAACCAGTTCAACAACCCTTTTTTCAATATTCATATCCGCCTCTTCTTCCGTTATCGGAATGTCCCGATAGCTATCGGGAGGTAAACTAAAAGAGGGGGCAAATGGCCCCCTCTTTATTAATTTGATGCAAATATAGTGAAAAATATCAAAAGGTCAAGCGTTATTGCTTAAAAATCAAATCGGTATAATGCAGTTGCCCTTTGGTGGTTTTGCCCTGCACATAATCCCAGATACTTTTGTTGCCCACGTAGTTATAATAGCGTACAAAGTAGGTTTGCTGTTTAACAAAGGGCGTATCGGGCGTAAATACCAGCACACTATCTTTAAGCTGATAATGGCCCGGTTGTATGGGCTGATAATCCTTCATATCCGTATCCACAGGCAAGCGAAAAATAGCGAACAAACTTTGCCAGCGGTTTGCCGTATCGCGGTTAATATCATTCATAATAACCGGGTCGATGCCTGTTATTTTAAGGGATTGGCTATTATTTGTTAGGCTGATATGTACCAATGTTGCGGGTGCTTCATGCTTGCAGCCACAACAAAATAATAACAAAATCCACGCGTATTTTTTCATTAAATACTTCTTTATTTTTCGTCTACTTTGCTTTCAGCGTTTGCTCAAACAGTTTATAAATACGTTTATACTCATCCGTCCAGCTGCTGGGTTGTACAAAGCCATGATCCTCTACCGGGTATGATGCCAGTTCCCAATTGTCTTTATGCAACTCAATTAAACGCTGACTTAAGCGGACAATATCCTGGTAGTTTACGTTTTGATCTATCATACCATGCAGCATTAGCAAAGTACCTTTAAGTCCATCGGCAAAGTAAATAGGCGAGCTTATGTGATAAGCCTTTTCATCATTAAAAGGCTCATTTAAAATAGCATCTGTATAACCATGATTATAATGCGCCCAATCTGTAACCGAGCGGATTGCGCCGCCAGCTGCAAAAACATCAGGCTGTGTAAACATCGCCATCAACGTCATAAAGCCACCGTATGATCCGCCGTACATACCCACGTGCTTAGGGTTAACCCCATATTTATCAACCAGCATTTTCACGCCGTCAACCTGGTCGGTCAAGTCTTTGCCCCCCATGTGGCGATAGATAGCGGTGCGCCAGTCGCGGCCATAGCCCGCGCTGCCCGAGTAGTCAATATCTAAAACAGTATAACCATTATCGGCCAGCATATTGTTAAACATATACTCGCGGAAATAATGATCGCTCCAGCCATAGCTTACATTTTGCAGGTAGCCCGCGCCATGCACAAACACAACAGCCGGTTTTGCCGGATCTGGTTTGGCAGGTAAAAACAGATGGGCGTACACATCGTTGCCATCACGATTTTTAAAGGTGATTAATTGCGGATCGCGCCAAGGGTATGATTTAAATTCCGAGGTAAGCGAGTTGGTTACTTGCGTAGCTGTAGCGCCCGGCTTGTTGGCCTGGATATACAATTCGCCGGGTTTGTTGGCGTACGAGTAATTAACCGCCAGCCACTTTTCGTCGGGCGACATGGCTACGATGTTGCCGCCTTTCATGCCTGTTAATTTAACCGGCTCGCCACCTGCAACTGGTATGCGGTAAAAATGTGTAATGCCGGGATGCTCTATATTAGCAGTAAAGTAAAACGTTTTTTTATCGGCGGATAGTTGTAGTGTTTGTACTTCCCATTTGCCATTGGTCAGTTGTTTTTTGGTACCATCGGCTATATCGACTAAATAAATGTGTGCATAGCCGCTGGCCTCGCTTTCGTAGTAGAAATGGGTATTGTCTGTCCAGCCAAAATTGAATGCACCCGGGCCACCTACCCAAGCGTCATTATGCTCGCGATCAAGTGGGGATATATTCCCTGTTGTTGGATCAAGCTTCATGATCCAGCGGTCTTTATTATCTTGCGCGCTTATAACCACAACGGCATATTTGCCATCCTCATTCCAATACGGGCCACGGATGATTACTTTTCTATCTGCATTTAAACGGGTGCGCAAGGCAAGTTCTTTTGGATAATCTTTTACATAAGCAGGAATATCCTTTATGCCCGGAATTGTCGCAGTGGTTACTTTGTAAACAGAATCACGCTGCGTATCATAAATAAACGACTCGTAAGTAGTTTGCGTTGCACCAACTTTGGTACGGTTAGGTATATCCTCTGTAAAACCAGAAGCGGTTACATAATTTGGTACGTTGGTACGTTTTGCATCCGTTGCGATTTTTGCCAGCGAATAGCTGATGTAGCGACCATCAGGGCTAAGCGTAACGCCAAATACAGACTGGTCGCCAACAGAAATTTCTTTCATCTTTTTCTGCTCAAACTGCTTTTGCTCTATCGAGTCAAGCTTACGGTCCTTGTCTTTTACTTTTATAATGTCAAACAACTCCAGTTGCTGGCTTTTTAGCCAACGGTCCTGCTCATTGCCGGTTTGTGCCTGTACGGCGCGTGCGCCACCGGCAGCTCCAAGGCTACCACCACGTCTGCCTGCAAATTGCGGCGCCGCAGTAACCGCTGCTGCGCCAGCTCCTGCAGCGGGATGTGTGAAATTGGTTATCTGCACCAACTCGCCACTGTTTAGTTTAAAGGAGTATAGGTTTTCGCCGCGAGTAAAAAGAACTTTGGTTTCATCGCCATTAAATATGGGATTGCCCTCACGTTCGGTAGTGCTGGTTAGCTGTTGTATTTTGCCTGTTTTAAGTTCGGATAGGAAGATGTCGCCGTTTTTCTCATATAATTTTAAGGTGTGCTTTTTGTTCCAATCGCCGGCTGGTACAAATCCGCGTTGATCGGCAATGCTAACTTTTACAGGTTTGGTATTAGTTGGCGTTATGGCAAACAGTTCATCGCGGTCTGTATTGTTAGGGTTCCAATTAAAATAGATATTCTTGCTATCATCGCTCCAGCGAATATTTGATGGCGCTACGCCTATCCATTTAGGGTCGCGCATTATTTTTTCAACGGTAAGGGTTTCTAATTTTTGAGCAAAAGTTACTGCGCTAACTGGAATCAGCAGGAGGGTAAAAAGTATTTTCATTATCAGTTAATTTTTTAAACGCAATTTAGTAGTTTGCTGCGAATATTTAGCACAGACTTTAGCTAAATGCGCGCCGGTTACTCACCCGGTCTTTGCTTTGCTCGACCACCCTCTCTTCGCCTTTGGCGGAAAGAGGGTTATTGTTTTTTTTTAATTATTCCAACCCTTTTCCGCGCAGCGAAGAGAGGGTCGACAAGCGTAGCGATGTCGGGGGTGAGTAATCGCTGTCAACCCCTAAATAAAACTATTATAAAACAAAAGGGATAAAGATTAAATTTATACCCTATGCTGCCACTACTAACCGCCCAACAGATCCGCGAAGCGGATGCCCATACAATAGCTAATGAGCCTATTAGTTCTATTAATTTAATGGAGCGTGCATCGCGGGCATTTGTAGGTTGGTTTATTAATCACTTTCCAGAAAAAAATTTAACTATTTCCGTTTATTGCGGCACCGGCAATAACGGTGGCGATGGGTTGGCTGTTACGCGTATGTTATACGATCATAAGTATTTTAATATTGATGTTAAGCTAGCGCGATTCTCTGAAAAATCTACCGATGATTTCAACATCAACCTTAACAGAATTAAGCAAATGGGCCTTGATCTGCGCGAGCTTAAACCCGAAAGCGCATTTCCAACAGAAAAGAGTGAGATCATTATTGATGCCTTATTAGGCAGTGGCATAAACAAACCCCTTAACGGCGATTATAAACGATTAGCCGAGTATATTAATGGCCTCAATAAAACAGTCGTAGCCGTTGATGTACCTACCGGATTTTATATTGATGGAGAGATAGATGCTGAAGCCACAGTTATAAAAGCCGCCCTGGTCATCACTTTCCAGCAGCCTAAAATTAGTTTTTTACTACCCGAGTCTGCACCGCATATTAAATGCTGGGAGGTGGTAAATATTGGTATTGATGAGGCGTTTATAGCATCGCTTAAATCGCCGTACCAGTTTATTGAGGAAAAGGATATTAAGCAATTGCTTAAACCTCGCCATCACTTTAGTAATAAAGGTACTTATGGTCATGCGCTAATAGTAGCGGGCCAGGCTAAAACGATGGGGGCTGCTTTATTAAGCGCCGCCGGATGTGCCTATGCAGGGTCAGGATTAACAACTACTTGTGTACCCGAAAGTGGGCTAACCGCATTAAACACTTACCTGCCCGAAATAATGGCGATAGTAAGGACGGGAGATGAATTACCCGAAATTGAATGGGAGCAATTTACTACTATAGGTATTGGCCCGGGTTTAGGGAAAGATAAAGCAGCTTTAAGATTATTTGGCGAAGTTTTAGACAATTACAAGAAGCCTATTGTTATTGATGCCGATGCGCTTAACCTTCTGGCCGGGAATGCCGAGCTTTGGAAAAAAGTACCCACAGGCAGCATACTAACCCCACACATGAAAGAGTTTGATCGCCTGTTTGGTAAACATGCCAACTGGTGGCAAAGGCTGCAAACCTGTATGCAAATGGCTAAGCAGCATAATATACACATCGTTTTAAAAAATGATTATACGCTGGTGGCTACGCCCAAAGGGAAAGTTTATTTTAACTCTACCAGTAACCCTGCAATGGCAACCGGCGGAATGGGTGATGTGCTTACCGGTATAATAACCTCATTACTGGCGCAAAAATACACACCCGAAGAAGCCTGTATTATTGGCACTTATATTCACGGTAAAGCGGGAGATGAATTAGCGAAGCCTAACCGCATGAACGTGGTTTTGCCAGGTCGGCTTGCGCAGCAATTAACTATCACCATGGCAAAATTATTGGCATAAAAAAAC
This sequence comes from Mucilaginibacter sp. UBA4741, assembly GCA_002403905.1. Taxonomy (GTDB): domain Bacteria; phylum Bacteroidota; class Bacteroidia; order Sphingobacteriales; family Sphingobacteriaceae; genus Mucilaginibacter. Next base: position 587 of record DHIR01000090.1, on the reverse strand, counting down.
GGCTGCAAGTATTATACATCCGTTTTCTATTAACTTATTAACTGATCTTATAAAGAACTAATACTCTGGGTTTGTCTATAAGACGTTAACAGGTATCAATTCGTTACATTGAAAAGTGATTTTTTTAATACTATTTTAATTTATGTATTTTTGTTAAAGTGTCTTAACAAGTTACTATGGAATTAATACTGAAATCTAACAATGAGCAAAGCATTGCTAAAATTATTGCTTTAGCTAGGAGACTTAATGTTATTGTTGAGAAAACAACCACAGATATTGATAGTGATGAAAAAATGGCTATTAAAAGTCGCATATTAAATTTTAAAGCATCTGACAGATCTTCCTTTGGAGACGCACAACAGTGGGAACGGCAGCAACGCGAAGATCGTGATCTTCCTTTTGCATAATTATGGGCTTTCTTATTGATAGTAATATTATCATATATTCTTATTATCCCGAATATGCCTATTTGCGTGATATCATTATCGATCAATCATCTAATATTTCTGAAATTTCAAGATTGGAAGTTCTCGGCTATCATGGATTAAAAAAAAATGAAGAGATAGAGCCTGTTTAAATTTGTTATT
>DHIR01000144.1:1824-16926 GCA_002403905.1 Mucilaginibacter sp. UBA4741 | reverse complement strand
TGCCGATGCTATCCATCCGGGTTATGGTTTCTTGTCAGAGAATGCAAAGTTCTCGGCCATTTGTGCGGAGTATGGTATTAAATTTATCGGCGCAACTGCCGATCAGATCAATGCCATGGGCGATAAAGCTTCAGCCAAAGAAACCATGAAAAAGGCGGGTGTGCCAACCATCCCCGGTTCTGAAGGTTTGTTAGCCGATGTTAAAACAGGTATCGCGATAGCAAAAAAAATAGGCTACCCGGTTATATTAAAAGCAACTGCCGGTGGTGGTGGCCGTGGTATGCGTGTGGTTTGGAAAGACGAAGAGTTTGAAGCAGCCTGGGATTCGGCACGTGCCGAATCAGGAGCGGCTTTTGGTAACGATGGTATGTACCTGGAAAAATATGTTCAGGACCCACGCCACATCGAGATACAAGTGGTAGGCGACCAATACGGTAAAGTTTGCCATTTGTCAGAACGTGATTGCTCTATACAGCGCCGTCACCAAAAGCTGGTAGAAGAAGCGCCATCGCCTTTTATGACAGAAAAACTGCGTAAAAAAATGGGCGAAGCTGCCATTAAAGGTGCAAAAGCTGTTAAATACGAAGGTGCCGGTACGGTAGAGTTTTTGGTTGATAAGGACCGCAACTTCTACTTTATGGAAATGAATACCCGTATACAGGTAGAGCATCCGGTTACCGAAGAGGTAATCAACTTCGATTTAATTAAAGAACAAATAAAAGTTGCCGCAGGCATACCTATATCAGGCAAAAACTACGAGCCTACAATGCACGCCATCGAGTGCCGTATCAACGCCGAAGATCCGTTTAATAACTTCCGCCCGTCACCGGGAAAAATAACCAACTTCCACTCGCCGGGCGGCCATGGTGTACGTATTGATACGCATGTGTATACCGGCTATGTTATTCCGCCTAACTACGATTCAATGATAGCTAAAGTAATTTGTGTGGCCCAGACCCGCGAAGAAGCTTTAAGCACGATGGAGCGTGCGTTAAGCGAGTTTGTTATTGAAGGAGTTAAAACAACCATACCGTTCCACTTAAAATTATTACAGGATCCAAACTTCCGTGCCGGTAACTTTACTACTAAGTTTATGGAAACGTTTGAATATTCTGAATAAATAAAACTATTACCAGTAATTAAAACGTAATTAGCATCCGGGCATACAAGCAAGGATAACTAAACAGATGAGCGAGAACAAAATAATAAAAGCAATACAGGATAAGGGTAAAACCATCGAGTCTGAAATGTCGTTTTTTGAGCATTTAGAGGCTTTAAGATGGCATTTAATACGGTCGGCTATTGCTGTTGTTGTTTTTGCGCTGGTAGCTTTTTTAAATTACAGCTTTATATTCACCAAAATTATAATGGGTCCCTTTCAGCCTGACTTCTGGACCTACAGAATGATGTGTAAATTGGGCGAGGGCTTTTGTGTATCAAAAATAAATGCCGAGATCATTAATACTGAGGTTGCCGGGCAGTTCATGCTGCAAATCAACTCGTCGGTGCTGATAGGTATCATTGTGTCTATCCCTTATATTTTATGGGAGATATGGCGCTTTATTAAACCGGCCCTGCTGGCTAAAGAAAAAAAAGCGGCTAGCGGCTTTGTTTTTTATGCATCGGCACTTTTCATTCTGGGTATCTTATTTGGCTACTATATTATAGCGCCCGAGTCTATTTCTTTCCTAGCCAGCTATACCGTTGATGATACTATTAAAAACGAGTTTACTGTCGGCTCATATCTGTCAATGGTGGCAACCATTACTTTAATTATAGGTATTGTTTTTGAACTGCCCATCCTGATATATATACTGGCATCAATAGGAATATTAACGGGTACGTTCATGAAAAAAACGCGCCGGTACTCTGTAGTGATATTATTAATAGTAGGTGCCGTTATATCCCCATCGCCGGATTTTTTAACTACCATGATAGCAACCATACCATTATTTGCCCTATATGAGGTAGGGATAGTTGTAGCATCAACAGTTGAAAAAAGACGTGCAAAGGCGCATGATGACATAATGAACTCGTAATTAGTTTATAATAAAATGATAGAAGGACTAAAAATTGCCATAGGTGCAGATCACGCCGGTTTCGAAATGAAAAACGCCCTGTTAACCATATTGGGCGAGAATGTAAAAGATTTTGGCACCTTCTCTAAAGACTCATGCGATTATACAGACTTTGCGCACCCGGTTGCTTCGGCGATTGAGAGCGGCGAGTTTGATTACGGCATATTACTTTGCGGCAGCGCCAACGGTGTGGCCATTGCGGCCAACAAACACCAGGGCATACGCGCGGCGTTATGCTATAACGAAGCGGTAACAGAACCGGCCCGTAGCCATACCGATGCTAACGTGTTATGCATACCATCAAACTTTGTAACGTTAGAACAAGCAAAGAACATTGTAGAGATATTTTTTAATACCAAATTTGAGGGTGGCCGCCATGCAAGGCGAGTTGGCAAAATAGCCTACTCATAAAACATAAATTGCGGTAATAAGTAATATAAATAGCGATAGGTTTTGAATCTATCGCTATTTTTTTAGGATTAAAAAAATTACCTTAGCACCATGACAAGCATTTCGGAAGAGTTTTTAGTTGACGCGGAAAATAAGGCGTTTGATATAGATCACCGTAGGATTATCAATTACAATATTGCCAAGTACGATACCGCTGTAGATCGTGGTTTGGGCAGACTTGTAAACCTGGATAATGCTAAGAAAAAGGGCCACGTAATTAAGTGGAAGGTGATGGAAAACCTGGACAAAATATTGCCCGAGTTTGAAGCAAACTTTCAAAAACGCGGCGGTAAAGTTATCTGGGCCAATGATGCTGCCGAGGCCAATAAAGAAATACTAAATATCATACAAAAGGCAGGCGCCAAAACGGTTATCAAATCAAAATCAATGGTTACCGAGGAAATCGAGCTAAACGAGTTCCTGGAACATCATCATATCGAATCAATAGAGTCAGATCTGGGCGAATACATTATACAATTGCTGGGGCAAAAACCTTACCACATTGTAACGCCGGCTATGCACCTGTCCAAAGAGGACATTGCCAAACTTTTTCACGAACGTTTTGGCACCCCGATAGATTTCACCCCCGAACAATTGACTCAAAAAGCGCGCGAGTTATTGCGCGAAAAATATGTTCAAGCCGATGTGGGTATAACCGGCGGCAATTTTTTAATTGCAGATACAGGTAGCATCGCGCTGTCAGAAAATGAGGGTAATGCCAGGTTAAGCACCTCGTTCCCTAAAATACATATTGCTGTTGTGGGTATTGAAAAGTTAATACCATCCCTAACGGATCTTGACCTGTTTTGGCCAATGCTGGCAACACATGGTACCGGCCAAAATTTAACGGTTTATAATACCATACTAAGCGGCCCGCGCCAGGCTGACGAAACAGATGGCCCCGAAGAAATGTATGTGGTACTGCTGGATAACGGCCGCACCAACCTGCTTGCTCAAAAAGACCAGCGCCAGGGTTTATATTGCATCCGTTGCGGGGCTTGTTTAAATGCCTGCCCGGTTTATAAAAACATTGGCGGCCATACTTATAATACAGCTTATAGCGGCCCTATAGGCTCTATTATTACCCCGCACTTGCAGGGCATGAAAGAGTTTAAGCACCTAAGTTATGCTTCAAGCCTATGCGGTAAATGTACTGAGGTTTGCCCGGTAAAAATTGATATCCACAAAATGCTGCTGCTTAACCGCAGGGATGCTGTTAATGAGGGCTTATCGCCAACGGCCGAAAAATTTGGCTGGAAAATGTGGAAGACCGGTATGTTAAGCCGCCGACTGGAAGATTTTTTAAGCGGTAAAACCAAAAACCTTTTGATGAAAACCTTCTTCAAAAAAACATGGGGACATTACAGGGATATGCCAAATGTTGCCGGTAAATCTTTTACGCAGCAATGGCAGGAAAAACATCAGCCTGAAAAATAAAGATCCTAAATGCGCAAAATAATATTAAACCTGGCAGTTAGTCTGGATGGCTTTATTGAAGGCCCTAAGGGCGAAATTGATTGGTGCCTAACCGACCAGGATTACGGTATGGAGGCTTTTTTTGCCAGTACCGATGCCATATTTATGGGGCGCAAAAGTTATGATATGATTGACGGGCTGCCCAGCCCTTTTGCCGATAAGCAGATCTATGTTTTTACCGATTCGCCTTTTTTAATACCGAACCCGCATATTGAGGTTATACACAGCAAAGATTTTTTAAAAGATATCCAGACTGTACGCGGGCTACCGGGTAAAAACATATGGTTGTTTGGTGGTGCCTCATTATTATCGAGCTTTATTAAACATAAGCTCATCAGCGAGTTTATTATTTCTGTACACCCCGTTGTATTAGGTGGCGGTAAGCCCCTGTTTTATGATATAAGCGAGAAACTGGACCTGCTGTTCCTGGGCAGCGAAACTTTTTCGAGCGGCTTGATCCAACTAAAATATGCCATCAAACCAAAATTTGATTTCGGTATATTGGAGCAACAATTGTCTTCGTTAAACTAGGCCCTTTAACCTCCTTCATGAACACCCCCAAAAAATCAGTAGATTAGCTGGATGATTTTTGACCGGAAAAACCTGGACGATAATGCGCTGATAGCAATTTATAAAAAACTGCTGTTCCCGCGTGTTATTGAAGAAAAGATGCTGGTCTTGCTTCGGCAGGGGCGCATTGGTAAGTGGTTTTCGGGGATCGGTCAGGAGGCTATTGCAGTAGGTTGCGCGCTAGCTATGCAGCCCGATGAATATATTTTACCCATGCACCGTAACCTTGGTGTGTTCACCGCCCGTAACGTACCGTTTAATCGTTTGTTAGGGCAATGGCAGGGCAAAGCATCCGGCTTTACCAAGGGCCGCGACCGGTCGTTTCATTTCGGCTCGCAAGAACATAAAATTATTGGAATGATCTCGCACCTCGGCCCCCAAATGGCTTTAGCTGATGGTATTGCTTTGGCTGATGTTTTAGCCGGACGTAAAAAAGCGACTTTGGTATTTACCGGCGAAGGCGGTACCAGCGAAGGCGATTTCCATGAGGCCTTAAACATTGCAGCCGTATGGAACCTGCCTGTTATTTTTTTGATAGAGAATAACGGATACGCTTTATCAACCCCAACAAGCGAGCAATATAAAGCAAAGAAACTAATTGATAAAGCCATAGGATACGGTATTGAAGGCCGCCAGATAAATGGCAATAATATATTAGAGGTTTATTATGCTATTAGCGAGATAGCCAACAACATCCGCAAAAGGCCGAGGCCGGTATTGGTTGAATGTACAACATTCAGGATGCGCGGGCATGAAGAAGCATCGGGTACTAAATACGTACCGCAGGTGTTGTTTGACGAATGGCAGGACAAGGACCCGATAAGCAAATTCGAGAACTTTTTAATTGCCGAAGGAGCGTTACGACCAGAGTGGATACCTTATTTACGCAACGATTTTTTGAAAGAGATAGACCCCATTATTGAAAAGGTATTAAACGAAAAAGATATTCGCCCCAACATATTTACCGAAATGGGCGATGTATACCAACCATCAACCCGGCCAACGTTTAAGCTGTCGGGCAAGTCAAGCGTAGTGCGTTATATTGATGCTATAAGAGATGGCTTAATACTATCCATGCGTAAATATAATAACCTGGTAATTATGGGCCAGGATATAGCCGAATATGGTGGTGTTTTTAAAGTGACGGAAGGCTTTGTTGAGCTTTTTGGCAAAGAGCGCGTGCGCAACACACCGCTTTGCGAATCGGGCATTGTAGGTGCGGCCATGGGTTTATCACTTAACGGCTACAAAGCAATAGTTGAAATGCAATTTGCCGATTTTGTAACCAGTGGCTTTACACAAATAGTAAACAATCTTGCCAAAACCCATTATCGCTGGGGGCAAAACGTTGATGTTGTTATCCGTATGCCAACGGGCGCGGGTACAGCGGGCGGGCCGTTCCATTCACAAAGTAATGAGGCGTGGTTTACTAAAACGCCGGGACTAAAAGTGGTATACCCGGCTTTCCCGGCTGATGCGAAGGGCCTGTTAATGGCCGCCATTGCCGACCCAAACCCGGTAATGTACTTTGAGCATAAATACCTGTACCGCAACCTAACCGGCGAAGTGCCCGAAGGCGATATATATATAGAGATAGGCAAAGCTAGGGTAGTTAAAAAAGGCATCACTGCCACCATCATAGCTTATGGCTATGCCGTACACTGGGCGCTTGAATATTTAAGTAATCACCCCGATCTATCTATTGAAATTATCGATCTGCGCAGCCTGCAACCGTGGGATATAAACACGGTTACAACCAGTGTAAAGAAAACCGGCAGGGCAATGGTATTGCATGAAGATACCTTAACCGGTGGTTTTGGGGCCGAGGTTGCCGCTACAATAACCGAGAATTGCTTTAAAGAATTAAAGGCCCCCATTATGCGCTGCGCCAGTTTAGATACGCCCGTGCCTATGGATAAGGGATTGGAAAGTCAGTTCCTCGGCAAATCTCGCCTGGAGAAAGCCATGCAGCAATTACTTAATTATGTCTGAAGATCCGCACGAGGCATACGGCAACATAGATATCTATCTATTTGACCAATTGTTAAAAGGGACGTATCAGCATTGCCGCAACGTTTTGGATATAGGCTGCGGAGGCGGCAGAAACCTGCATTATTTTTTAAAGAATAATTATAAGGTGTTCGGTATAGACCAAAGTCCGGATGCTATTAATATGGTACGCGCATTATCAGCAGCTTTGGCATCGACCAATCCAACAGAAAATTTTAGTGTAGGCAGTGCCGAAGATCTTCCTTTTCAGAATGAGACATTTGACCTGGTGATCAGCAGCGCGGTGCTGCATTTCGCGAAAGATAAAGCACATTTTGATGCGATGATTAAGGAGGCTTTCCGTGTTTTAAAACCGGGCGGTTATTTCTTTGCCCGTTTGGCTTCTGATATTGGTATAGAAACATTGGTTAAAAGTGTGGGTAATGACCAGTATCAATTACCTGATGGCTCAGTAAGATTTTTAGTTAATCATGAAATGCTGTTTGCCCGCACCCTTAAATTTGGTAGACTACATGAACCTATTAAAACCACCAACGTACAGAATCTGCGCTGTATGACTACCTGGTGTGTTCAAAAAAGGTAGTGGCAACAGTTACTACTAATTCTATCAGACCCATATACTTTTTACATACAAACAACAATTTTTTGTATAAACTTGCAATGTAAAGGGTAGCAAGACTATACACACAATGAACGACAAATTTTACAGGCAGATATTAAATAAACAGCAGCTAGCCGAGGCAGTACCTTCTAATAAAGAAATTACCACCTGGGCTTTGCAGGTTATTCGCTTGTTGTTTCCTGAGCAATCAAAAAAGGTGTTCATTTCTATAGGGCAATTGCAAGACGAATTTGCAAAACTGCAAGAAGAGCTATTGCATATCATGAATGCTACCCAAGCTTGCAGCGATTGCGATAATAAGGACCGGTCTAAGAGTTTCTTTGATCAATTGCCAGAATTGTACCGAATATTGAATACCGATATCCAGGCTATTTTTAATGGCGACCCTGCCGCACGCAGCGAGTTTGAAGTAATACGTACCTACCCTGGCTTTTACGCGATATGTTTTTATCGCCTGGCGCATAGTTTATATAAATATGATGTCCCGCTAATACCCCGCATATTAACAGAATATGCACATTCAAAAACGGGTATTGATATACACCCTGCAGCAAATATTGATGAATACTTTTACATTGACCACGGTACCGGCATTGTAATTGGCGAAACGACCAGGATAGGTAAACACGTAAAGCTATATCAGGGGGTAACCCTAGGCGCTTTAAGCGTTGAAAAATTTATGGCTGATACCAAGCGACATCCTACGGTTGAAGATAATGTGGTGATCTACTCGGGTGCTACTATATTAGGCGGCGAAACTATTGTGGGGCATGATAGCGTTATAGGCGGCAATGTTTGGCTGACAAAAAGCGTTCAGCCGCATTCAAGAGTTTACCATGCGTCGACGGTAAAGGTTTTAAAAAAGGACAAACAATAGCATGGCTACATTAATTGATCTGATAGGCAATACGCCGCTGGTTGAAATTAAGCGGTTAAACCCCAACCCCAACGTAAAAATATATGGCAAGCTGGAGGGTAACAACCCCGGCGGCAGTGTAAAAGACCGTGCGGCGCTAAACATGATAAAAAGCGCTTTAGAGCGTGGCGACATTAAACCCGGCAGTAAATTAATTGAAGCTACCAGCGGCAATACCGGTATTGCACTGTCTATGATAGCTTGCTTGTTTGGTTTAGAGATCGAACTGGCCTTGCCATCAAATTCGACCAAAGAACGTACGTTGGCTATGGAAGCATTTGGTGCTAAAGTAACGCTGCTTGATGGCATAGAAGCCTGCCGTGATTATGCCGAAAGCAAAGCCGCGAACGAAGGTTATTATATACTGAACCAGTTTGCCAACCATGATAACTACATGGCTCATTATAAAACAACGGGCCCCGAGATATGGCGTGATACCGACCATAAAATAACCCACTTTGTAAGCGCCATGGGTACAACAGGTACCATTATGGGTTGCTCTAAATTTTTAAAAGAAGTTAATCCCGATATTCAAATTGTAGGCTGCCAGCCAACCGAAGGCTCATCCATCCCCGGCATACGCCGCTGGCCCGAGGCTTACCTGCCAAAAATATTCGACCCTAAAAAAGTTGACCGGATAATGGATATATCCGAAGTGGATGCCGTAGCGATGACCCGTAAATTGGCTCGCGAAGAAGGTGTATTTGCCGGCATGAGCAGCGGGGGTGCATTATCCGCCGCCCTAAAATTAGCCACCGAGTTAAAAGAAGGCGTTATTGTATTTATTTGCTGCGACAGGGGCGACAGGTATTTAAGTACTGACCTGTTTGGATAGGATTAGAGCGAAGGGTGTCATGCTGAGGCACTCGAAGCATGTGGGTAAAGGCCTTTGCGCTCACCCTTCGAGTGCCTCAGCATGACAACCCTGTTTTTCTTATTGCTTATTTTATAACCCTTGCCGCCACACCTTCATTAGTGATCTTAACCGGCAGGATATGCCCTTCGGCATCAAAATACATTTTATCAATACAGGTTACCCTATGGTTGCCGTCACGCTCGCCTAATGGTCGGCGGTGATAAACAATATACCATTCATCCGTTTTAGGGATGTTGATCACCGAATGATGCCCGGCGCCGGTAGCAACGGTCATGTCTTGTTTTAATATTACATCAATACGGTTAAACGGGCCGACAGGCGAATCGCCGATGGCATAGGCCACTCGGTAATTAGGGCCGGTCCAGCCGCCTTCGCTCCACATCAGATAATATTTGCCATTACGTTTAAACATAACAGGTCCTTCAACATAATCTTTAGGAGTAATAGATTTAAATGTTTCGCCATTAGCAAACGGCACAACATCCGTAAAATCTTTATTCAGCTTCGCGATGTTGCAGTGGCCCCAGCCGCCGTAAACAATATAGTATTGGCCATCGTCATCTTTAAAAACAAACTGGTCTATCGGTTGCGCTCCATTAATAATCTTACCGATAAGAGGTTTGCCTAAATAGTCTTTAAACGGCCCGCCCGGCTTGTTAGATACACCCACACCGATACCGCCAACCTGGTTATCGTTCTGAATATCGTTAGCGCCAAAAAACAAGTAATATTTTCCACCTTTTTCGGTTACAGCCGGAGCCCACATGGCTTTTTTTGCCCATTTAATGGCCGCGGTATCTATAACATGCTCGTGCTTGGTCCAGTGTACCAGGTCTTTTGATGAAAAGGCATCCATGTACACCTGCTTTTCATATTTATCAGAATACGTAGGATAAACCCAATATTCTTTCCCGAAGATCTTTGCTTCCGGGTCGGCATACCACCCTTGTGCTATAGGGTTGCCTGATGTTGTTTTTGGCGCATCCTGCGCAAAGGAAATCCCTGCCGATAAGGCAAGGATGATTGTTAGTTTCAATGATTGATAAAGTCTCATAACATATTTATCTATTTCTTCCAAACCCTTTTTTTACCCCGATTATTGCGATTCTGATTTGGTTTTGCTTCCTGCCTAACCTCGGCAATGCTGTTTAAATGTTCGGGTAATGGGTGCTGGGTAATTTTTCTATCTATCAGTTCTTCAATACTTTTTAGTCTTCGTTCATCGCGATGATTAACAAAAGTAATAGCGGTACCGGTAGTTTCCGCTCTGGCAGTACGGCCAATACGGTGAACATAATCTTCGGCATCTCCCGGTACGTCATAATTCACTACCAGGTCAATACCCTCTACATCAATACCGCGCGAAAGTGCATCGGTACCGATAATAATGGGAAGTTGTTTATTCTTGAACCGCAACAAAATTTCTTCCCGTTCTTTCTGTTCAAGGTCCGAGTGAAATGCTTCGGCTTTAAGGTGTATGCCTTTTAACTCTTTATACAAAGCCTTTACAATTTCTTTTCGCGAAGCGAAAATAATAGTGCTCAAATAGTTGCCATCTTTTAGCAAATGTTGCAGCAACGGTGTTTTTTGCTGATCGTGCAAACGATAGATCTGCTGGTCAATACCGGCTGCCGGCTGTGATATAGCAATATTAATTTGCTCGGGATTAATTAACACCGATTTAGCCAAATTGCGTATGCGCCCCGGCATAGTAGCCGAAAACAATAAGGTTTGCCGCTCTTTTGGCAGATAGCTTATAATGCGCATTATATCGTCGCTGAAACCCATGTCCAGCATACGGTCGGCCTCGTCCAATATCAAATGATTGATCTGGTTCAGCTTTAATACGCCTGATGTTAGGTGGGCTATTAGCCTGCCTGGTGTGGCAATTATAATGTTTACATTGTTTTGTATACCACGGCGCTGTTGCTCGTAAACGTGCCCATCGCCACCGCCAAAAACCGCTATGGAACTTATGCCTGTAAAGTAAGCAAGCCCTTCAACCTGTTGGTCTATTTGCTGTGCAAGTTCGCGCGTTGGCGTTAAAATAAGGGTACTGGTGTGACCCTTTTCGGTACGGCCTATTTGCTCTAAAACGGGCAATAAAAATGCAGCGGTTTTACCGGTACCTGTTTGGGCACAAGCTATTAGGTCTTTGCCCGCTAATATTAATGGAATGGCCATTCCCTGTATGGGTGTTGGGGTGGTGTACCCCATGCTGGTAATGCCTTCTGTTAGCTGTTCGTTTAAATTAAAATCCTGAAAAGTCACTCTGTTTTTTTGATGTGGTACAAGATAAGAAAAAATTGTTGTGCTAACAGTATTTGCGGGTTATCTTGACAGTAGCGCCACTAATTCACACCAGCAATTGGCTTTATATCAGTAGTAAAAATCAACGTTTTTCAGGTATCAACCCTTATGCCGGTAGTAAAAAATGGCGTTTATCGGGTATAGGTTGTTTTACCGGTAGTAAAAAATGCCATTTATCGGGCATTGAGGCTTATGCCGGTAGTAAGTTTTTTATTCAAAGAACTGATTGTCAATAACTTGTTTGTTATTTACTGTTTTAGAGGATGATATTTTGCTTTTTAAATTCGCTGTAAATAACGAAGCCTTGAGTGCCTGCGATAGCGGCAATGGTTAATACAAAAATACGAAAAAGACGTGGGTTTAGAAAATGGGTTATATAAGTTGAATTTCCTTTTCCTGTTTGCACTATTGTAATAGCATACATTCTATATTTGAATTTCCCTCGTTGGTACGGATTTATAATTAGGAGTGTTCGAAAAATTTAAGAGCCCTCGGCTCGACCTGTATTGTAGCAACGGGTTTTAACCCGTTGAGCCTGGCAACCCTAAATATCGAGTGCTGTAGGCACGATGCATATTAACAAACCGGCGTACGAATTGCATCGCGGTTATATGGGCCGAACCTATGGTTCTCCGACTTGTTTTGTTCCAATTTCAACGGATTAAAATCCGTTGCTACAATATGGCGCGAAGCTACGCTTCTAATGATTTAAATCTTTCAAACAATCCTAATTATAAATCCGGACCAACAAAAGGCAATTGACTCATAAACTACTGTCAAAACCACAGTGCCGCTATTCCCGTAAGTGCTAAAACACCATCGCTACCGAATGCAACATATAACCAAATTAATTTGTCTCTTTATTTTTTGCGGATTTTTAACCAACGCTCAAGCTCAAAGCACAGATACCTCAACGCTGCATAAACGCATCATCAACCGCGACTTTAATGAGATTTATACCCAGAACCTAAAGGTGGACACCTTTGGCAACGATTATGGCGGCCCTAATAAAACTATGCTTATATCAGACCTGGTAGGAAATTTTGTACTGGTTAATACCCCCAAGCTGCCGTTTTTTGTGGTGGCAACGCCCGAGATAAGTATCCGCCTGTTCTCGGCAGCGGGTGCGCCGGTAAAATCGCCCAGCTATATGCCTGGACTCGCCGTTTATTTTAGGGTGAATAATGATATTTATAAACCCAAGTTTTTTTCGGTAGCCTATAACCATCACTCAAATGGGGTGCGCGGTCCAACCTTAAATACAAACGGCACTTTTAATACGGATAGCGGTAAGTTCACCACCAATTTTTATACGCTCCTTTATCATTTTGGTATGCGTACCGATGGCGGTAATATAATTACCAATCAATATGCCAGTGCCGGCTTAGAGTTGCATGCCGCGCTTTTAGGCCTTGGCTATGCAGAGGCACTTAAAGATAAATATGGCTTTGTGCGGGTTAGAGGCAATTACATTTATAATTTATCTAAACGCGATAGTGACCCCGTGGAACCAAGCACCAAAGTGTTTGATAACTGGATGCGCCTGCAACTGGATTTTGAATATATTATGGATAAGTATAATAATTATAACATATCCGATTTTAAAAAGCGGATGAACGTTGGGGCCAAATACTATTACCAACTACCATTCATGACAAACACCGCCATCATGCTGGGCGGCGGCTATCGCGGGCAGGACGAGTACAATATATTTTTCCAGGACAGTTATGCTTATGTAACCTTTGGCATAGCAGCAGGGCTATCCTTTGATTTCCACAAGAAATAAGCGACCTTTACGACTGTATATAGCTTTTTAATTGCTCTATAGTGTCTTCATGTACCGATATGGTTTCGGTAACCACATCGGTAATAGATATAATGCCGCATAGCTTATCTAGCTTAAAAACAGGCAGGTAGCGGATATTGCTCTCGCTCATGATATGCATGCAGGTTTCTATCGAGCTATCGGGTAATATGCGGGGCAGGCCGGTACTCATAATTTCGCGTACGGTTGTCCCGGTGGATGAACGGCCTTCCAGTACAACTTTACGGGCATAATCCCGCTCGGTAAGCAGGCCGGCATATTCGCCATCTTCGGTAATAATTACCGAGCCTATGTTTTTATCAGCCATTAAAATTAACGCATCTAAAACAGATGTATTGGCATCTATGGAAATTACGTTATCACCTTTTCGGGTAATTATATCAGAAACTTTACGCATAAAATAGAGTATTAGTGGTACAACAGGTTATATCAAATATAACTTATCTGAGAACAAAAAAAGCCTCTGGACGAGGCTTTTATATTAACATTTGTGTATTTCTTTTGTTAGTTACTTAATCTCTGTCGCGGCTTAGCTTGCTAAATTGTAATGGGTTCTCGTTTAATTCTAGTCCCTCTTTACGATGTTTGGCTATATGCAAGGCGGTAAATATGGCTTCGCGGAATGATATTTCTGAAGCCATATTTTTACCGGCGATATCATAAGCCGTACCATGATCCGGCGATGTGCGTACAAATTTTAGCCCGGCAGTAAAATTAACACCCGATTCGAAAGCGATCTGTTTAAAAGGTATCAGGCCTTGGTCGTGGTACATGGCCAGTACGGCATCAAACTGCATATAAGTAGCGTTTGCAAAAAAGCCATCGGCAGCATACGGGCCAAAAGCCAGTATATCGTTTGATCTTGCTTCTTCAATAGCAGGTATTATAGTAGTTTGTTCTTCATCGCCTATTAGCCCATTATCGCTGGCATGTGGGTTTAAACCCAATACGGCAATCTTAGGTTTGCGTATCCAAAAATCATCGCGTAGGCTAGCGTTCATTAACTTTAGCTTGGCTAATATTTTTTCGGTAGTGATGCTTTCGGCAACTTTAGTAACCGGTATATGGCCGGTAACTACACCTACACGCAGGGTATCGCTCACTAAAAACATTAATGATTCGGCAGCGCCATCGCGGGCCTGCAAATACTCGGTATGGCCGGGGAAGTTAAAATCCTCGCTTTGTATGGTGTCTTTATTTATTGGGGCTGTTACCAATGCGTCTATATCGCCATTAATTAAGTCTGCAGTTGCGCGTTCTAATGAAGCGAAGGCGTATTTGCCCACTTCTTTGTTGGCTACACCCGGTTCTATCTTAACGTCCTCTTCCCAGCAATTGATCATGTTGGCACGTTTGGGTAGCGCTTTTGACGGATGGTCTATTACATTAAAGTTCAACTCGCTTGCCTCGGTCACGCGGCGATAAAACGATGCCACTTTGGTATGGCCGTAAACAATTGGTGTGCAATAATTATAGATCATGCTCTCGGCAAGTGTCTTGATAATTATCTCTAACCCAATGCCGTTTACGTCGCCTATACTAATGCCTATTTTAAGTTTTTCGCTCATTTTATTTTAGATGATTTAACCTTTCTTCATCGTAAATTACAACGTAAAGAAAAGATTTTAGGCTCAGAGTTCCTGATTAAAGCACAAATATGACTTAATTTGCTCAAATATTTGATTAATAATGACATTAGTAAGGGCAAAAAAACATTTAGGGCAACACTTTCTTACCGATAAAAACATCGCTGCCAGGATAGTTGATAGTCTGCGCCCCGAAAATAAGTACAA
This sequence comes from Mucilaginibacter sp. UBA4741, assembly GCA_002403905.1. Classification (GTDB taxonomy): domain Bacteria; phylum Bacteroidota; class Bacteroidia; order Sphingobacteriales; family Sphingobacteriaceae; genus Mucilaginibacter. The sequence continues at coordinate 1,999 of DHIR01000144.1, read as the reverse complement.
CCAGGTGCTTGAGGTTGGGCCGGGCATGGGTATCCTGTCGGATATATTATTGGGGCGGGAAGGCTACGAAGTTTCATTGATCGATATTGATACCGAGAGTTACGAGTACCTGCAAAAGAAATATCCAAAACTAGGCAGCAAGCTCATTAACGCCGATTTTTTGGAGATGGATTTT
>DHIR01000144.1:0-1610 GCA_002403905.1 Mucilaginibacter sp. UBA4741 | reverse complement strand
GCCGATTTTTTGGAGATGGATTTTGCCGCTACATTTACCGGTCCGCTGGGTATAATTGGTAATTTCCCTTATAATATATCATCGCAAATACTTTTTAAGGTGTTGGATAACCGCCAGCAGGTGGTTGAGGTTGTAGGCATGTTTCAAAAAGAAGTAGCAGAGCGCTGCGCCTCAAAAGCCGGAAGTAAAGAATACGGCATCCTCAGCGTGTTTTTGCAGGCTTATTATAAAGTAGAATATTTATTTACTGTTAAAGCGGGTGTGTTTAATCCGCCGCCTAAAGTGCTATCGGCAGTTATCAGGTTAACCCGTAATGAAGTGGCTACGCTGGATTGTGACGAAAAACTTTTTTGGCAGGTAGTAAAAGCCGGGTTTAACCAGCGCCGTAAAACACTGCGCAACGCGTTATCATCCCTCATCAATAAAGAAAAAATGACCGAAGAGCCATTGCTTGACCTGCGCGCCGAGCGGCTAACTGTTAATGATTTTGTAAAGATCACCCAACAAATTACAGCGAATAGATAACACCTAATTTACTATTGCAATAGCATTAGGTGTTGTCGCGGTAAAATAGCCCAATGCTTTACCCTTTTCATCCCCCAGCTTCCAAACGTGCGATACAACTGTTTTTTGTATCGCCCTGTTATAGGGAGAGATCTGCCCATAAGGGCGTGGTTTGCCTGTAAAATCTATAAAAAACAGTTTTACTTTATGCCCGGTATTGTTTACGAACATTATAGCTGCCTTATTAGTACCGGCGCCCGATATGGTGCCTGCAAGTACTTTTTTTGCCAGAGTAACATCGGTAATTTCAATTGGTAATTTACCGGTATAAATAGCTTTTGCCAGCGCATAGCCTTCGGGGTCATAACTCATCAAACCATCCGGGCCAGCAGCGGGCAGTTTGGTGCCTTTTAAAAATTCGCCATGTGCGCCAAAGTACCACATGGATAGCTCGGCCCAGTACTCGCCGGCATTGACAGACGCGTAGGCCCCTTTCCATAATCCTTTAGCTATGGCATTTTTATATTGATCGGTTATCTTCTTTTCAAGCGCATCGTCAAGCCCGTAATACATGATGTTATGGGCAAACTCGTGGATACAAATATCTGATCCGCCGGCATAGCGGTCGCCGGGTAAATTCAATAAGTTCTCCTCGCCGCAAGACGTATAAATACCGCCCAAACCACGTGTACGGTCGTCAATATTTGTAGTTACACCAACATTATCAACGTACGATACGCCTTTTTGATCCCGAAATTCGGGCAGATCAGAAGTTTGCTGGTTTTTGCCAATGATATGGATCTCGGCCCCCCATTGGGCCAGGTTGTGGCGTGCATTAGGGATATTAGCCAGCATCATATTTATTTTTTGAGAGGCTACCTGCAATGCTTTATCATCAACCACGGCAGATGAACGGATAGCGATACCACCGCAATCTAAATATTTGGTGTAGAAACCGAATGTGGGTGGATTAACTTGAGTAATTGGGGCGGCAGGAGTTTGCGCCTGGGTCTTTGCGTTAATGCAAATTAGCCCAATAAAAATGACTAATGATTTTTTAGATATGATAGAAAAACTATTTAACAACTAAGAGCCTGTTTAAATTT
>DHIR01000157.1:16186-20888 GCA_002403905.1 Mucilaginibacter sp. UBA4741 | reverse complement strand
AAAAGATTTATAGAGGAAATATACTTATAAATTTATATGAATTCTTTATTCCTATTGCAGGCATTAAGATTTTACTTTTAACAGACTAGCGTTGATCGCCACCACTATGGTACTTACTGTCATCAATACAGCACCCGCCGCCGGGCTTAATACGATGCCCTGATTATACAGCACTCCGGCAGCCAATGGTAAAGCTACAACGTTGTAGCCTGTAGCCCAGGCCAGGTTCTGTATCATTTTACGGTAAGTCGCTTTACCAAACAGGATCAGGCTGACAATATCTTTGGGGTTGCTGTTCACCAAAACAATCCCGGCAGTTTCTGCCGCGATATCGCTGCCTGAACCTACTGCTATACCAATATCCGCCTGGGCCAGCGCTGGGGCATCATTCACACCATCCCCGGTCATGGCAACAAATTCGCCTTTCGCCTGCAATTCTTTGATCTTCTCTAACTTCTGATGCGGCAGCACCTCGGCAATAAAACTATCCATGCCCAAAGTCTTACTTACGCTGGCGGCTACTTTTTTGTTATCCCCGGTAAGTAAGATAGATTTGATATTTTCTTCCTTTAGGGTTTTAATCGCTTCTGCCGATTCAGGCCGTATCTCATCAGACAAAGCGATATATCCTGCCAGTTGCTTATCAATTAGTACAAACACTACCGTTTCCGTGTCGTTGGCAATAAAGCCGTCTGGCAGCGCTAATTTATTTCCCTTTAAATAACCGGGACTAACCACCAATATCTTTTTACCCTCTACCGTGGCTTCAACACCCTGGCCGGTAATCGCCTTAAAGTTTTGGGCTTGCGGAATAGTCAATTTTAAGTCTTTAACTTTTTGCAGGATACCTGTAGCAATAGGATGCTCGGATTTTTGCTCCAATGCTGATGCCAGGCGGATCAGCTCATTTTCCTTGATGTCCTTATTCAGCGAAACGACTTTGGATACTTCAAACTTACCTACCGTTAGCGTACCGGTTTTATCAAATACAATAGTGGTAATTTTCCGTGCGTTCTCAAATGCTGTCCGGTTTTTGATCAGTAAGCCATGTTTAGCCGATAAAGCTGTTGATTTAGCTACGACCAGCGGTACAGCCAGACCCAAAGCATGAGGGCAGCAAATCACAATCACAGTTACCATTCTTTCCATCGCGAATGCTAAAGTTTGACCCGTTAGGTACCAATATAGAAATGTACCGATACCTGTTACCAAAGCGATCACTGTTAACCATTTCGCTGCTGTATCTGCTAAAAGCTGCGTTTGAGATTTTGACTTTTGTGCATCATCTACCAGTTTAACTACCTGGGACAGATAGGAATCCTTAGCCGCATGAGAAACCGTAACTTTAAAAGAGCCATTACCATTGATAGAACCCGCAATTACTTTATCGCCTTTAACTTTCAATACTGGCTTTGATTCGCCCGTGAGCATCGATTCATTCAGATAACTTTCGCCTTCCAATATAATACCGTCTGCCGCGACTTTTTCGCCGGGCTTAACTAATATGATGTCGTTCTCCTTTAAAGTATCCGTTTTTACATCATGAACCATGTCTTTCATGACCATGTGTGCATCGGCTGGCATCAACTGGACTAATAACTCCAGTTCATTTGAGGCACCCATCACCGAACGCATTTCAATCCAATGCCCCAATAGCATGATGAGAATAAGGGTAGCCAATTCCCAAAAGAAATCCATCCCTCTCAATCCGAATACGATAGCTACGCTATAGCTATAAGCTACAGTTATGGCAAAACCTATCAAGAACATCATGCCAGGGTTCTTTGTCTTTACTTCATCTACCAAACCCGTTAAAAAAGGCCAGCCGCCATAAACAAACACCACCGACGACAAGGCAAACAAAATGTAGGAAGAACCAGTAAAAGCCCAGTCCACCCCCATAAAGTGCTGGATCATGGTTGATAACAGCATAATAGGAATAGTGAGTGCCAGCACCACATAAAACCGCTTTTTAAAATCGGCTATCATCATGGCATGATGGTCGTGCTCTGACATGCCCATATGTTGGTCATGACCTTTTTGCATTTTACTGTGATCCATGCCTTCCATTTTTTTCATATCCATAGGTATCGATTTATTTATTCACTTTCAGTAATCAATACAAAAATCGAGTAATAAAAATTAGGTAATGTTGACTATCAACAAACGCATAAGTGATTGTTATCATTTATGCTTCATACTTATTTTTATTTTACAGGTTATCGCATTAAATTTATAAAATCATGATATCGCGTTTGCTTAAAATATTTATCAGGATGGGGTTGGATTACAATAAGAAGAAGATTATGCTATTTGCGGCGGCGGCCAGATGTCAAGGCTTTGTTGTTTTAGGTAATACCATCCTGCACTATTTATATCACTGGAATTGTAAACTTGATGGTGGTACCTGTACCTACAACACTTTCAACATTGATTTGCCCCCCATGTTGGGTAACAAAATCACTCACTAGTAATAGGCCAAGCCCACTGCCGTAAATATTTGTTTTTAAAAAAGCATAGATAATAACATCACTATAATTTTTATCATTTGACGATACTTTTTATTGGGGAGCGTTGTTTTTTTGAGGGGGCTGACAGGCAAAAAATAACATGTTAACGCTGCTGACTACGATTTTGCTGGAATACTGGCACAGGCCGCGCTAACGGTACAAAGGAAGACACCACAGGGTATAAATCCCAAATAATCCTAAATTCTTTAAAATCAGGCTGCCAATTACTTTTCTATTTTTGCAAGCAAATAGTCAATATCAAAAGGTTTTGCTACAAAATCATTTGGTGCGCCGGGCAGATGCAGTGATTCAGCCAGATCATGTGTCCCTGAAATCAAAATAACCGGCAGGAAATAAGTCAAATGATTTTCCTTTATATTTTTACAAATCGCGCGGCCGTCCATATCAGCAAGCATTACGTCCATTAAAATGAGGTCCGGCTGAAAGTCTTTTATGTCTTCAAATACGGTATCACCACAAGACAATGTGCGCACTTCATAGCCATTATCAACTAAGAGTAAAGAAATGATTTCCAAAATGTCGGCATCATCATCAAGAATCAGTATTTTTTTACTCATAAAATTAAAGGCAGTATCGGAAGTTTAATACAATAGCAAATACACTCTAAAATAATGCCAATATTAAATTTGAATATCTTGAAAATGTAAATATTTAATTACAGGAATAAAAGGTTGGTTTTAAAAATTTTTAATTTGTTCAGGTTTAACCGCTTGTAAAGCTGCACATGGAAAAAACTCAGGACAGCGGTAAGCTAAAGTAAAATGTTGACCCTTTACCTACTTCACTCTCTACCCATACTTTACCACGATGCCGCTGGATGATTTCAGCAGACAAATAAAGGCCAAGGCCAAAGCCTGAAATAGTTTGGGTATCTATACTTTCTATCCGGTAGTAACGATCAAATAACTTTTCCTGATCCTGTAATTTTATGCCCATTCCTTCATCTTTTACACTTACCTCAATGGCACTGTTCAACTTTTTGCAGGAGATCTCAATATTTTTACCCTGCGCTGAATACTTTACCGCATTGCTTAGATAGTTGTTGACTACCTGGCCTATCTTATCCCTGTCGGCCTTAACAGATAACGGCGGGCCTGGCAGTAACACTATGTTGTGGTTAGCGATGGTCGGCGTAATTTCTTTCACTATTTCATTCAGTAAGTCGTTCATTTCGAATTCCTGTTCATTCAAATAAATTTTGCCCGCTTCAAAACGCGAAACGTTTAAAAAACCATTAATTAACGCGGTCATTTTCTTTACCTGCGTATGTGCCTTATCCAACTTAATAACACTAAAAGTATCATCGGTTTTCTTTGCATTGGAAGTTAATAGCTGTATATAGCCCTGTAGTGAAGTAAGTGGAGTCCTGAGTTCATGGCTCACCATGCTTATAAAGTCATTTTTCCGAATTTCATCCTGCTTATGCACGGTAATATCAAGCAGCACACCCGTAAAATACCTGGGTTTATCTTCGTTATCCAATACAAAGTTTCCAATGCCCTTTACCCAGCGCAGTTTCCCGTCGTGAAACCCGCGCAAGGGATATTCTATGTCATATTTCTCTCCAAAGTTAGCGGCAGCATCAACCGCTTTAGTCACTAACGGTTGATATTCACTCACAATTTGCGCCACAGCTGCTTCATAGGTCATGTCATCCTCAGGATAGAAGCCAAACAGTGCCTTAAGGCGTACAGACGGATTAAATTCATGAGTTTTCATATCTACAAACCAGACCCCCATTTCGGTTGATTCTACAGCCATGCCCAGCATTTTATTACTGATATTTAATTCATGTTGTATTTTTTTTAACTCCGTAATGTCATTGAATGTAATAATAGCTCCATTATTTTTATGATCTGCCTGTTGTACATAAGGCATCGTCATGATCTGATACCATTTACCATTATTAGTTTCAATTTCTTTAGTGATTATGCTTCCATCGGCCAACACTTTTTTAATGTCCTCAATAATGGTTTCAAATTTAATATTGGTAGAAATATTGCTGAGCGGCCTACCGATATCCGTTTCCAGCAAGTTGATCTGCTTTACCGTACCCGGCGAAAATCTCATTAGCCGTAACTCATTATCAATAAATAATTGCCCGTTTATATTACTCCTGAAATAGTTATTCAGGTCATCATTAATTTCCAGCAGTTCTTTATTTTTTAACT
>DHIR01000157.1:15578-15961 GCA_002403905.1 Mucilaginibacter sp. UBA4741 | reverse complement strand
TTTTTTAACTGATAATCTGAATTAATGGTATGCAGCTCTTCGTTTACAGATTGCATTTCCTCATTGGTACTTTGCATTTCTTCATTGGCCGAGATCAGCTCTTCATTAAAGGATTGTAAGTTTTCATTGGAGGCATCCAACTTTTCATTGGAGGCATAAAGCTTGTCTTTTGATTCCTTTAATTCCTCTTCCAGGTTAACAACGTATTGATCAAGGTATATTTTTTCATCGAATACTGTATCTTTTGGTAAGGGCGTAACTGATTTATCTTCACTAAAAGTTACCAGTAACAATTGCTCTTCCCCTTTTAATATTAAAGGACTAATGGACAGGTTTATCTTAACGATAAGCCGACCCCGTTTAATTTTTATCCCGTTTAAAAC
>DHIR01000157.1:14962-15381 GCA_002403905.1 Mucilaginibacter sp. UBA4741 | reverse complement strand
TTTCTTTTGTTTTTAATGCCTTTTTGCTCAAAGTATTAAAAGCTACCGCAAGCGGTTTTGGTAAAAGGTCCGGCAGATTTGAGTTGAAATGTTTATGGAGTAAATACTTCGTAGTATCACCATAAGATTTTATCACCTGATTATTTTCATCAATGCAAACTGCAAAGTAATCCAATTTTTTAGCAAGGCTTTCATGCATTGCTTCGGCCAGGGTATGGTTTGTATTCTTTGAGGCATCTTCATGCGCAAAGCGGGAAGGTTTGCGTTTGGTATCCAAAAGCTCAGGCATTGAAAATGCCTCAAAGCTTATGGCCTTCTTCGTTTCCAGGTTTTTATAGATCTTCCATCTTTTATGAACCACCTCCAGGTTTTTAATGATGGGCATGGGGTTTTCGCTGGAACCTAAAAACAAATAACCA
>DHIR01000157.1:0-14831 GCA_002403905.1 Mucilaginibacter sp. UBA4741 | reverse complement strand
CTGGAACCTAAAAACAAATAACCATGCTGTTTGAGCCCGAAGAGCATCATAGAAAATATTTTCTTTTGCAAAACCGGGGCCATATAGATTAACAGGTTACGGCAGCTGATTAAATGCATATTGCAATAGGGCGGGTTTTTAACCAAATCATGCTGTGCAAATATCAACATCTTGCGTATAACCGGTTTTACCCTGTAATTGTCCCCTTCTTTTAAGAAATATTTTTCAAGCCTGCCGGCAGATACATTTTTTGAAATGCTCTTATTATAAACTGCCTTGCCCGCGTATACTAAAGCAGCGCTATCAATATCAGTAGCAAAAATCTTCACTATAGTATCCGCTAATCTGCCCGTTAACTGCTCGGCTATCAATATAGCTATGGAATAAGCTTCTTCACCGGTCGCGCAACCGGCTACCCATATTTTTAGTTCCTCACCTGGAGTTAAACTTTCCAGAATGTCGGGTAATACGTTGCTTTTTATAAAGCTAAACGCTTCTTGATCCCTGAAAAATGAGGTGACACTGATAAGAAATTCTTTGGCCAGGGCTTCTACCTCTTTCGGGGTAACTTTCAGAAAGTTAAGATAATTTCCGAGTGTTGTAAAATTACCATAGGACGCTCTTCTTTTTGTCCTTCGTAATATCGTAGGTAATTTATAGTCTGTAAAATCAAGCGGTGATCTTTCTTTGATCAGGTCAATAATTGCTGCCAGGTTCTTTTCATCATCCTCATGATCAATGGTAAATTTTCCATCGTTTTTTACATAATCCTCTATTGCCTCCGGCATTGCTATAAGTTCAAGCACAAAATCAACTAACCCGGTTGCGATAGCATGAGAAGGCATGCTGCCAAACTCCGAAGTTTCAGGATCACGGGCAATCACCATGCCACCCGCTTTTTTTATTGACCTAATGCCTTCCGTTCCGTCTGAACCTAAGCCCGACAAAACAATACCAATTGCCTTTTTGCCATAATCTTCTGCAAGTGAGTTAAAGAATGCATTGATTGTTAAATGAGGGCTTTTAACTTTTTCTTTATCCGTTAAATATAACTTATTGTCCTGTATGGTCATGAACTTATCACTTGGGATAAGGTACACCTGGTTGGATTGAACGGTCATTCCATCTTCCGCTTGTTCATTCAACAACAAGTTTACTATGCCTTGCCAGTAACTCAACCATCCTGCTTTTAAAATCAGATGATAAATGCTGTACAATAACATAAGAGACTCCGTCTAAAGGCGTATGGTCAAAAAACGAATTGATCTCTTCCATGCCGCCTGCGGAGGCACCAATAGCAATAATATGATGGGGATCAGTTTTCGACATGGCAGGATTTTAAAAGAGCGGTATAGAATTTTTAGAAATTCTTAAAAAGGAAGAAAAATGGGTGAAATCAAATTTACAACAATATTTTTGAAAATGATCATTTTTTTTATGCTTTATAGGGTCATTTTATATATAAATCTTCATACACAACTATCAGCAATGGAATAATTGATGTACATTTTTACCGGCAGCATTGTAGCCGTAATTGTAATATGTATTGTTGTGGTTAATGGTAATTAAACCCTAGGCTTTTTTATGCTCGATGTTTTTTTATTACCCGGCGTTAGCCGAATTTTACCGAGGTCATCGTCAGTGAACCAGCAACCGCTTTGTCATTAAAGAACGATACTTGGTCATTACCGCCACTTACGCCGAGGCTGTACATGAGCGTCAAGTAGTGTTCTGGCGTGGGTATAGCCAATTGTGCTTCTCTGCCCATTGTTTCATAGTTTAACAAAGGCTGGTAATTACCGGTTGATATTAAATCCTTAAATTGATCATTCATCTTTAGCGCCCAGTCATATCCATATCCGGGTTCCTGCATCTTATCCCAGGCAATCATGCGCAGGTTATGCACCATGTTGCCGCTGCCGATGATCAGCACACCCTTTTTACGCAAGGCATATAATTCTTTGGCCAACTCATAGTGATACTGCGGGCCTTGGGTATAATCAATACTCAACTGTAAAACCGGAATATTGGCTTGCGGGTACATATGCCTGATGATGGTCCAAGTACCGTGGTCCAAACCCCAGTCATGGTCCAGTTCTACATGAGCAGACTGAAGTAACTCTTTTGTCTCCAGGGCCAATGCCGGGCTGCCGGGTGCATTGTATTGCACGTTAAATAATTCCTGCGGAAATCCGCCAAAGTCATGGATCGTCTGCTGAAAATCCATAGCTGTTATCCTTGTGCCTTTGGTAAACCAATGTGCCGAAATTACCAGGACGGCTGCCGGTGTAGGTATCTCTTTGGCCATAGCGGTCCATCTTCTGGAAAACTCATTATCTTCAATACCGTTCATCGGGGAACCATGACCAATAAATAACGCGGGCATGATATACCCTGTGTCTTTTAAGTTACTGGTAAATTTATTAAATGCGGCTATCGTTGTCATGTTTATTGCTCCTTGTGTTAATATTCAATACAAAGATCAGCAAAGGTTAGATAATTGTATTTGATGTGGGATAAGAAATAAACTTGATGTATGTTAAGACGGGGTTTAATTGAAAAGCTGTTTCCTGATACGGCTAAGGCTTTCCGGCGTAATGCCCAGGTAAGAAGCAATATAGATCAATGGGATGCGGGCAGCGATATAAGGATGTTCTTTGATCAATTGCCGGTACCTATCTTCGGCATGATCGCTTTGGGCAGCATTTAGTCGCTGTTGCAAACTTACATATGCGCGCTGAAAGAGCTGACGGAAAAACCGCTCCATCTGCGGGATTTGTTCGTATAGTAATTCCAGGTCGTGATAGGCCAGCAATAGTACTTCACTGTCCTCAATCGCTTCGATATTGATATTTCCTGGCGACTGGCTTACAAAACTGCAAAGGTCGGCCACCCAATGCCCTTCCACAACCAGCTGTACCACGTGTTCGTTTCCTTCTTTGTCTATAGTATAAGAACGGAGTGCGCCTTTTTCTACAAAATAAACGTAGCGGCTGGTATCGCCTTCCATTAGCAATGCCTTTCTTTTTTTTACAAAGCGCCGGGTAATGTGCTGTTCTATCAACGCAAAATCAGCATCGGTGATCCTGGCATATTTGTTAAAACTGTCGAAAAGCAACGCTGATATCATGCAGGATCTTTAATTCCCTGCAATTTAAGGATTATTCAGCAATTTCTTTAGTGCAGCCATTCCAGTAAGTGAGCCAATTCCTTTTCGCTTGTTGTATGGCCCATTTCATATTCGTTGTAGGTAATATTGGGGGTCAGTTCCTCCAAGTAGGCTTTGGCTTCATGAGCATAAGCCAAAGGAAGCACTTCGTCATGTGTACCGTGCGCGATAAAAACCTTTAGTTGCTCCAGCGCTGCACCGGCTTTGATCAGTGGTTTCACCTCGGGTAATAAACGACTGCTTAAAATAAAGATCCCTTTAAATTTTTGTGGGAAAGTCAGGCCTACACTATAAGACATAATACCACCCTGGCTGAAACCGCCCATATAAACTTTGTTCGCATCAATGCTATAACGTTCAATTAGTTGGTTAACAAACGTGTTTAATACCAGCCTGCTTTTCTCGGCTTGTTCGGGATTGATCACTGGTTTGCCTTTAGAAAGATCTACCTGAAACCATGCGTAACGACCGGGCGCTAAAGTATAAGGAGCCCTTGCCGACACCACCACGAAATCTGTCGGGAATTTCCCAGCCTGCCTGAACAGGTCTTCTTCATTACTTCCTACACCATGCAGTAATACAATCAACCCGGGCTTTTGGCTTTGGTTGTGTGCTTCACGGATCTTATACTCCAGGATAAGAGCGGTGTCCTTCAAGGTTTCGTTTTTATTTTCCATTTTAATTAATTTATAGTTTCCCCGGTCCGAAAGCAACAAATAATCGGGCTGGTAAAGATAAAGCGGGTATGCACACATGCATACCCGCGAATATAAATAGAGTCGAATTTATTTGGCCATGATCTGGTCCATATAGGTTTTGTTATCCCAGAAAAGGTGTTCTTCGGTCATCAAACCGTCTTTCCATACGCCGATAGTAGCCATAGGAATACTGAATTTTTTACCGGTTGGTTGAATGAATTTTCCGCCGCCTATTGGCATCGGTTTGGTGAAAGTACCCTGAAATACACCTGTTACCGCGGTAAAATTGCCTGAACCAAAACGGATTGGATGCTGTTTGATACGGGTATCAGGAGCGTATACAAATAAAGCTTTCATGTCTTCGATGTGTTTAGTCAGTCCGACGGTCACATGTCCGTCCGGCCAGTATACTTTAATATTTTGACTGTGGGTTTCGTGAAAACGTATCCATTGCTGGTTACTAAAGACGGTAAAATCCAGTGTGTCGAACTTTTTTAAACGCTGTTGTACCAGTTGATCAGCGACGGTTAACTGTTTAAGTTCGGCTTGCATTTTAGTGATTTCCTGCTTTGTCTGTGCTTGAGCTTGTAAAATACCGGCCACCATCATAATTACAACAGTTGCAACGGCTTTAAATAGATTTTTCATTTTTCTAAGATTCTTTGGTTGTCGTTATTGACATGACAAATGTGACCTTAAACCACATGATTCTGCTTGACGTAGGATAAGAAATGCATTTGATGTATGTTAAGAACGCTAGAGATAAAAAACTGTCTTTAACACACGTTCGTGGGCTTTTTACATCTCTATTATTTTTTAATGTACATTAGTAGGGCCGTGATAACATCGACCATAGACTGAATTGCATTTTGTCTATAAAGTCTAATTTAGAACACAATTAATATCCAAATGAAAATAGTTTTTTCCTCTATAATTTTATTTCTACTTATTCCAAATGTTGTTTTTTGTAAATCAATATATGTAAAAATTGAAAACCTTAAATGCGAATATCTTTCAAATCCAATCGCGATTGAGAGTCAGCATCCAATTCTTAGCTGGCAATTAATTTCGTCGTACCAGGCTAAAAGTCAAAAGGCATATAGAATTATAGTATCGAGCAGCATCTCTTTATTAGCGCAAAATAAAGGCGATTATTGGAATAGCGGCATCGTATATTCTTCTAATTCCACTCAAGTTATTTACCAGGGCAAGGCTTTAACTTCCAGAAAGAAGGTGTATTGGAAAGTGATGATCTGGGATGAAAAAAACAGTCCCTCTAATTGGAGCAAAACCGCTTCCTGGTCTATGGGTTTATTGCAACCTGCTGATTGGAAGGCGAAATGGATCGGATCTTTCGAAAATCCATATCCTGATTCGGCTATAACTTACCCGGCACCTTTTTTCCGCAAAGAATTTATAATCGCAAAAAAAATAAAAAAAGCAACAGTCTACGTAAGTGGCCTGGGGTTTTATGAACTGTATTTGAACGGAAAAAAAGTTGGCGACCAAATGTTGGCTCCGGCAGTTACCAATTATGATCAACGGCCGCTTAAAAAATTACTTTACCCCTATGATGATAAGTCCACCCAGAGAGTGCTATACAATACTTTTGATATCACCGGTAGCATTACGCAAAAAAATAACGCCATAGGGATATTATTGGGTAATGGCTGGTATAATCAACGTGATAGAACAGTTGAAGGTACGCTATGGTATGATTTGCCAAAATTGATTTTCCAATTGGAGCTACAATATACCGATGGAACTACAGCTATCATTAAATCGGACAATACCTGGAAAACCACAACCGGCCCGTTAGTAAAGGATGGTATTTTTACAGGCGAAAAGTATGATGCACGATTAGAGTTAGGAGATTGGAATAAAACAGCATATAATGATATTAAATGGAAATCATCAATTTTTGTTAAGCCCCCTATCGGCGCTTTGCACCCGCAACTGGCACCTTTTGATAAAGTTACCCGTACTTTAAAACCCACCTTTGATGGTAAAGTAAAAGACTCTGTTTATCTGTATCATTTAGATGAAACGGTGGCAGGTTGGGCATCTTTAACTGTTAAAGGCAAGGCCGGAAGCAAGATCAAAATTAGATATATAAGTGAAGAAGGCGATGACTATGGGCAGTTTGACAACTACATTTTAAAAGGTGACGAAATAGAAAACTGGGAACCCAAATTTACCTGGCATGCTTTCCGCAAAATAGAGGTTGTTTCAAGGGATGTGATCTTCGATGCGAAAAGTATCCTGATAAAAGATGTGCATACCGACGTAGCATCAAACGGAAGTTTTGAGTGTTCAAATCCATTCCTGAATAAAATAAATACCGCTTATTTAAAAACACAAAAAGCCAACCTGCATGGCAGCCTTAGCAGCGATTGCCCGCATAGAGAAAGATTGGGCTATACCGGTGATGGACAGGTGACCATGGAGAGCGCTTTGTTATCGTTTGATATGCCTCAATTTTATCGTAAATGGTTTGATGATATAGATGATGCCCGAAATAAAAAGACCGGGTTTGTTACTCATACTGCGCCATTTGCCGGTGGTGGTGGTGGCCCGGCCTGGGGGTCGGCCTATGTAATTATGCCATGGTTATATTTTTCTTATTATGGTGACACCACCGTATTAAGGAAGCATTATAATGGCATGAAACAATGGGTTGAATACCTTGAAACAAGAACCGATAAAAACGGGCTGATATCCCATGAAGAACCTAAGGGCTGGTGTTTAGGCGATTGGTGTACACCTACAAAAGTTCAAGTTCCGGAGCCTTTGGTTAATACAGCTTATTTTTATCATGTTACCGATCTGATGGCAAAAGTTGCCGGGATATTAGGGAAAGAAGATGACCAATTTAAATTTGCAAACCTTGCCCGACAGATCAAGACCAATTTTAATAACGCCTGGTATAACCCTTCAACAAAAACCTACTGGGAAGGCAGGCAAGGGGCTGATGTATTTGCATTGGCTTTCGGCCTGGTGCCCAAGGAAAACTATAGCCTTGTTTTCAATTCCTTACTAAACCATCTGGATAAAATTAATTATCATTTTGACACCGGCATACTGGGAACGCCGCTATTGTTAAAAGTACTCTCACAAAACGACAGAGATGATATTGCCTACAAGATAATGAATCAAAAAAATGCTCCGGGTTTTGGCTATTTATTGGATAATAAAAACAGCACCTTATGGGAAGAATGGAAAGGTGGCGGGTCACATAGCCATCCAATGTTCGGCAGTGTCGTAACTTGGTTTTATTCGGCTATTGGCGGCATTAAACCTGACCCGACAAATGCAGGCATGAAGCATTTTATTATTGAACCCAAACCCATAGCAGATCTGACTTATTGCAAATCATCTTATAACAGCTTATTTGGTAAAATACGTTCAGAATGGCAAACAAATAAAAAAGGCAATTTGGAGATACTGATCGAGATACCAAAAAACACCTCGGCAACATTTATTTTACCCAACCATAAAATGAAGATAAAGGACGATGCTGGTAAAGATATTATCACCAAAAAAGTAAATGATAAATATGAGATAGAGTTTGAGTCTGGGGTATATAGATTTGAAATATTGTAAATATCTGTTGTCATCTTACATAAAACTCCCTACTTCACATTATCCTCTTAATTGCTATTTTTGGTAAAACGCATCTATGGCTACCAAACCCACTTTTTCTATTTACTACCTAAGTGAGCGGGCCATTACTATTGAGTTTGGGCAGCAAATAGCCGAACACTTATTAGATGCGGTTAGCGGCTTTAACGCGTTGCTCCGCCAGCAGCCTTTTGCGGGCTTTTGTACAACCGTACCGGCTTATACTACCTTAACCGTTTTCTATGATCCGTTGGTAGTGAGCAGATCAGCCATGCCGGGTAAGGGTTGCTTTGAAAAGCTATCAGGCTATCTAACTAATTTAAATCAGCAGAAAAAAATCAGCAGAAAAGCTACCGGGGAAACAGTCACCATCCCGGTATGTTATGGAGGCGCGTTTGGCCCCGATCTGGAAGAGCTTGCTGGTTTGCATCAATTAGGTGTAACCGATGTTATTAAGCTGCACACATCAGTAATTTATACCGTTTATATGATAGGCTTTGTGCCGGGATTTGCTTATTTGGGCGGCATGGATGAACGGCTGGTCACGCCACGCAAAGCTACTCCCCGACCCGCGATTCCCGCAGGGGCAGTTGGTATAGCAGGCCAACAAACAGGTGTATATCCGTTGCAAACGCCGGGGGGATGGCAAATTATAGGGCAAACACCTTTAAAATTATTTGATGCAACCAAGCCGCAGCCATCGCTATTAAAAGCAGGCGATAAGGTTGTGTTCAAACCTATCAACCTGAAAGAATTTAACCAATTAGCAACCGGGTAATATGCAGATACGAATAATAAAACCCGGTTTACTCAGCACCATACAGGATATGGGGCGTGACTTATATTTATCACAAGCTGTACCCGTATCTGGGGCTATGGATAGCTTATCGGCGCGGATTGCAAATAAGGCTGTAGGTAATACCGATAACGAAGCAGTTATTGAATTTACTTATGCTGATGCCGCGTTTATAGTAGAAACAGACCTATTAATTGCCTACGCCGGTGATGGCGCTATTTTAAAAGTTGACGATAAAAAACTCCCGCCCGAGCGCCCAATATATATCCCGGCAGGAACTATTATCAAATTAACAAATATGCCAACGGGCTGCCGTACCTATTTAACAGTTGCCGGTGGCTGGGATGTGCCTGACGTTTTAGGCAGTAAAAGCACCTATCTAACGGCTGGCTTTGGTGGACTGGAAGGGCGCGCGTTTAAAGCCTGTGATGAATTGAATAACGGCAAGCTATTATCCAACATTACCCAAAAGATAATTGGCAAACTTAAAGCGGACCATATCAATTATACCAAATGGAGTATCCCACGTCAATTACTGTTACCGGCTGATCGTAAAAGCATCAGGGTGGTTGCGGCAAACGAATTTGACTGGTTTGATAAACAAAGCATTGTCGGCTTTTTATCTACCGCGTACGTCATCGGCCAGCGTAGTAACCGTATGGGTTATCATTTAGAAGGTGCAACTATTGATCGCATAAAAAAAGATGAGTTATTAAGCACCGCAGTTACGCCTGGCACCATCCAGATTACAGGCAACGGCAGTATGGTGTTGTTGATGGCCGATTGCCAAACAACAGGTGGCTACCCGCGTATAGCCCAGGTGGCTGCGGTTGATATACCGTTATGCGCCCAGCTTAAACCCGGAGATGCCATTTATTTTAAACAAATCAACCGCGATGAAGCAGAAATGCTGTATCTTGAACGGGAACGGGATTTACAAAGGCTAACAACAGCTGTACATTACAAATTTTTATAAATTAACAACACCATGCAAAGCATAGACCTTAACTGCGATATGGGCGAGGCATTTGGCAACTACCCAATGCCCAATGATGATACGTTGATGGACTATATTACATCGGCTAATATTGCCTGCGGCTATCATGCCGGCGACCCGGAAGTAATGCAGCATACGGTTGCTATGGCTATTAAAAAAGGTGTGGCCATAGGCGCACATCCGGGCTTGCCAGATCTGCAAGGATTTGGTCGCCGCGATATGAAAATATCGGCTAACGAGGCTTACCAGATCACCCTATACCAAATTGGCGCTTTATATGGTTTTGTAAAAGCTGCAGGCGGCAAACTGCACCACGTAAAAGCGCATGGGGCGTTATATAACATGGCCGCTAAAGATGCCGCACTGGCTAAAGCTATTGTGCAGGCGGTGCATGATTTCGATTCGTCATTAATATTATATGCCCTCGCTGGCAGCGAAATGATTGAAGCCGCCAAGAAAACCGGGATAGTAACCGCGTCTGAAGTATTTGCCGACCGCACCTATCAGGATGACGGCTCGCTTACACCTCGTACCCAAAGCAATGCTTTGATCACCAATGAGCAGCAGTCTATTAACCAGGTTTTGCTGATGGTGAAGAACCAACAGGTAATATCGGTCAATAAAAAAACTATAAACTTAAAAGCCGAAACACTTTGCCTGCACGGCGATGGCGTGCACGCGGTAGCGTTTGCCAAAATGATAAACCAAAAACTAAAAAGCGATGGCATTACCATAAAAGCCTCAGCGCAATAAATGAAAAAACAATACAACTGGAGCGTATTAATTGGTGCCGCCTTCCTGATGGCATCATCGGCTATTGGTCCGGGATTTTTAACGCAAACGGCTGTATTTACAGCGCAATTAGGTGCCAGCTTTGGTTTTGTTATCTTATTATCCATCGTGCTTGATGCCATTGCCCAACTCAACATCTGGCGAATAATTACAGTTGCCGATAAACCGGCGCAGGATATTGCCAACCAGGTTTTCCCTGGGTTAGGCTACATTGTATCGTTCCTTGTTTTTTTAGGAGGGATGGCTTTTAATATCGGCAATATTGCCGGGACGGGTTTAGGATTGAATGTATTGTTTGGCGTAAGTGTAGGTCAGGGTGCTATTATGAGCGCTATTGTGGCCATAGGCATTTTTGTGTACAAAGAATCGGGCAAGGCAATGGACTTGTTTGCCAAATGCATGGGCTGCCTTAAAATAGCCCTGGCGCTATACATTGCCTATGTCAGTAAACCACCATTGGCCGAAGCCGCTATCAGGGCCATAAATCCATCGCAATTTAGCTTTACAGCAGTATTAACCATAGTGGGTGGCACGGTTGGCGGTTACATAACTTTTGCAGGAGCACATCGCTTATTGGATGCCCGCATAACCGGCGAACAAAATTTGCCTGTTGTTAATCGCGGCGCGTTAAGTGCCATAGGTTTAGCATCTGTAATGCGGTTATTGTTGTTTATAGCCGCGCTGGGTGTAATTACCGCAGGCGGCAAGCTCGACCCGGCTAACCCGGCTGCCTCGGTATTCCGTTTAGCTAGTGGCGAGTTGGGGTATAAACTTTTCGGTGTAATTATCTGGGCGGCGGGGATCTCATCCGTAGTAGGTTCGGCTTATACTTCGGTATCATTTATAAAAAGCTTTAGCCCCGTAATATTAAAACGTAACCGCGAGATCATCATCGGATTCATCATTGTTTCATGCGCTATTTTTTTGGCGATAGGTAAGCCGGTTAAAATATTATTGGCAGTGGGTGCCATTAACGGCTTTATACTACCCATTGCGTTGGGTGTTATGCTGATAGCCGCCTATCGCTCAAATATCATTGCCACCTATAAACAACCGCTGGTATTAACTATTTTAGGCGTACTGGTAGTGGGTACTATGACGTGGATGAGCGTTGGTGCTATTATACAAATGTTAGGACATTAATTAAACGTATTGAATGAAAAGATCTGGACTAATATTATTGTTATTAAGCATAAGCATTGCAGTATCTGCGCAGCAAAAAATTAAACCTTTGCCTGTTGAGGCGGGGGTATCCTACCAATTAGCGCAATATCGGCATAAAGCAATTAGCAATATTGAATATACAATTCAGTTTAAAATCCCTGCATCAAAAAGCGAAGACATATTAGGTGAAGAAAATGTCCATTTCGATTTGAAATCATTTGGCCCGCCTATTAGCCCAATATTAAAACGTGGCGAAGTACGAATAACAAATGTTGGTGGCGAAAAAACAGACTTAACACCTATAGAGCAGGACCTGCAATTAGACTTCAAGCAAAGCGCCGATCATATCAAATCAATTAAAGTTAATGGAAAAAACATCCCGGTAGTTTTAAAAAGCGAACACCTGATGGTAGATAAAAAACTTCTTTCTGTCGGTGGAAACGATATTGATATAAACTTCATTGCCGGTAATGAATCGCTTAATCGTAATGCTGATTATTTATATGCTCTTTTTGTGCCGGATCGCGCACGCACGGTTTTCCCTTGTTTTGATCAATCCGATTTAAAAGCTAAGTTTTTACTTATTTTAAATGTACCGGCTGGCTGGCATGCTCTGGCTAATAGTGATCCATTTGATTATGTAAGCGACGATAAAGAAGCCGTTTATACATTTAAACCCACAGATAAACTACCCACCTACTTATTCTCTTTCACCGCCGGCAAATACACCGATGCAAAACAAAAAATAGGAAATCGCGAAGCTGAATTTTTACACCGCGAAACCGACCCGATAAAAATAAAATTAAGCGTTGATTCTATATTTAAAGCACATGAGGACGCGATCAGCTTTTTAGAGAACTGGACCAGCATACCGTTCCCATTTCAAAAGGTTGGTTTTGTGGCTATTCCCGATTTTCAGTTTGGCGGCATGGAGCATCCGGGCGAGGTTCAGTATAAGTCATCGGCTTTATTTTTAGATGAAGGCGCAACTAAAGATCAGTTCATAGCCCGGTCTAACCTCATCTCGCACGAAACCGCCCACATGTGGTTTGGCGATATGGTGACCATGGAGTGGTTCAATGATGTGTGGATGAAGGAAGTATTTGCCAATTTCATGGCCGATAAGGTGACCGAAAAATTAATGGGTACCGAAACTTTCAACCTTAAATTTTTACAAGATCATTACCCTGCCGCTTATGGTGTTGACCGTACTATGGGCGCTAACCCTATCAGGCAGCAGTTGGATAACTTGCAGGATGCCGGGTCGTTGTATGGTAACATCATCTACCATAAAGCGCCTATTATGATGCGCCAACTTGAAAAGTTGATGGGTAAGGACAATTTTCAACAAGGTATCCGTGAGTACTTAAAAAAATACGCTTACGGCAACGCCACCTGGAACGACCTGATAGCCATTTTAAGCCAGCACACCACCACCAATCTGTACACCTGGAACAAGGTTTGGGTTAACCAGCCGGGCCGCCCGGTATTTGATTACCATATTAATTATACTGGCAATAAAATAGGCAACCTAACTATTACCCAACACCCCGAAGTTGGCGCGCCGCGTATATGGCCGCAAGCGTTTAGCATCACGTTGGTTTATCCCGATCATAGCAAAACCATCCCGGTTAATATGAATGCGCAACAGATCGTATTAAAAGCCGCGACAGGTTTGGCAAAGCCATCGTTTATTTTATTTAATGCCGATGGTATGGGTTACGGGCTGTTCCCTGCGGATAAGGCAATGATAGGTAGTCTGTTTAAGTTAGAAAGTCCGCTGCAACGCGCATCGGCTTATATTAATGGATATGAAAACATGCTGGCGGGCCGTGCTTTTAAACCGGAAGAGCTGCTAAAGCTTTATCTAAAAGGCATCGGCATAGAGCAAAACGAAATGAACCTGCGCTTGCTTACAGGCTATGTTACCAACATTTATTGGAGCTTTATTTTGCCAAAAGACAGGCTGGCGCTAAGCGCCGAACTAGAACATACGCTATGGACTTCCATGGAACAGCAAACCGCCACCAACAATAAAAAGATCTTATTCTGCGCCTATCAAAGTGTTTATTTAAGTGCCGATGCTAAGCGCCGTATTTATAAAATTTGGCAATCGCAAAAAGCACCTGAAGGTATCAAATTGGCTGAAGATGATTATACCGGCCTCGCGCTCACTATCGCCCTTAAAAGTGATACTACGACCTCGGTTTTAAAACAACAGCTGGACAGGATAACCAATGCCGACCGTAAGGCCCGGTTAACTTTCATGATGCCGGCGCTATCATTAAACGTACAGGAACGCGATAACTTTTTTAACAGCCTTGCCGACAGAAAAAATCGCCAGAAAGAAGCCTGGGTTACAGCCGCGTTGGCTTATTTAAACCATCCATTAAGGCAAAGCACCTCGGTAAAATACCTGCCTAAGAGTTTAGAGTTGGTCGAGGAAATTCAGCGTACCGGCGATGTATTCTTTCCGCAATCATGGTTGGCGGCTATATTCAGTAGTTATCAAACTAAAGATGCTTACCGGGTGGTAAGCGATTTTTTAAAACAACATCCTAATTATAACCCAAAACTTAAAGATAAAATATTGCAGGCTACGGATAACTTATACCGTGCGCAAAAAATGTTATAGTATTCTTTATTAAGTTTGGGCTCATTTTAAACCGATTATGAAAAAGCTGTTTGCATCATTAGCGATCATAGGGTTGCTAACCTCCTTTGCACCTAAAAAAGATATGACTTGGGCTGCTATTGGCGACTCAATAACCTTCCATAACGGGCGAGTACAATACACCAAAAACCGCATAACCAAAGCTTACCTGGACAGGGTTACTGATGAGTTGCCGTATATTCACTCTTATAATCACGGCTACGGCGGCTGGACAGCAAAAGCCATGGCCGACAATATTAATAACATCGGCCTGGAAAAGGCAGACTTTTATACCGTTTTTTTAGGTACTAATGACTGGTGGACGGCCTTACCTATTGGCACGTTTAGCGATTATGAAAATAGTACAGGCAACAGCACGGTATATGGTTCGTACCGCACCATTGTGAATAAGATAAAGAGCTTAAACAACGATGCCGTGATCATATTGATAACACCGTTACAACGCACAGACTATGTTGATATAAATGATGTTAACAGTATCATACCAGGTGCTTACAAAGCCAAAAACGGTCACTTTTTATCAGAATATGCAGATGCTGTTAAAACCATCGCCCAAAAAGAAAACTTTAAGCTGGTTGACCTTTACTACAAAAGCGGCGTCACCATAAAGAACGCCGTTAATTATAAACGACTACGCGATCCAGCCACCGGCGAGTACAAAAACTATACTTACCCGGATTATATCAACGTCCCATTTAACCCCAAAACAGATGATTACCCCTACCCTGTTGATGCCATGAATTTTGTTTATGATGGACTGCATCCATCAGACAAGGGGCATGCGATAATTGCTAAGATGCTGGTTAAAATAATGAAGAAGTATTAAGCTTATAGGTATATACGTTTAAGTCGCACGATTATTTAGATACGGTCAACCGCTTTGGGTCGTTTTCAACCATCTTTACAATAAGTTTGTGAAA
>DHIR01000227.1:497-10654 GCA_002403905.1 Mucilaginibacter sp. UBA4741 | reverse complement strand
TCGGAGATGTGTATAAGAGACAGCGTGGGCTCGGAGATGTGTATAAGAGACAGGGGTATAATAGTGCCCCAAAGATTAAGCTCGGTTACTTTTTTCATGCCCGCCAAGTTCATACTAAAAATATCCTGATCGGGAAGTAAAACGCCTTCGGGCATATTGCCACCGGCCCCATTCACCAAACCATCAATCCGGCCGTATGCAGCCAGCACTTTGTCTTTTGCCGCAACTAGTGCCGCTTCATCTAAAGCATCGGCAATAAGCGCAATAGCCTGCCCTCCGTTTGCATTAATGGCTGCAGCTCTTTCTTCGGCCACCTGCTGGTTTCTGCCTAAAATACCAACCGTACCGCCAGCCTCTACAATACCGTTTACAAACGATTTACCCAATATACCTGTACCACCGGTAACTACAATTACCTTACCTTTTAATGAGAAGTTATTTTCCACTTTTTATAATTTTATTTATCTACTTAATATCTGCAATATCAAAAATATCCATATCGGTATAGTCAAGGTTTTCGCCTGCCATTCCCCATATAAAACTATAACTGGCCGTACCACTGCCAGAATGTATGCTCCACGGTGGCGATACCACTGCTTCATAGTTATCTATTACAATATGCCGGGTTTCGTTACCCTCGCCCATGTAATGAAACACACGCTGCCCTTTAGGCACATCAAAATAAAAATATGCTTCCATCCTTCTGTCATGCACGTGTGCAGGCATGGTGTTCCAAACGCTTCCATCGCTTAAAATGGTTAAACCCATTACTAGCTGGCAGCTCTGTATACCTTCGGCATGAATATATTTATTTATAGTACGGCGGTTTGCTGTTGATGCATCACCCGCGTTTACTTTAACCGCTTTTTCATTAGTTAATAATGCCGTTGGATAAGTAGTATGCGCGGGGCATGACAGTATGTAAAACACTGCCGGATTAGCACTATCTGTACTTGAAAACTTTACGCTTTTTACACCTTTACCTATATACAGGCAATCCAGTTTATTTACTTTATAGGTTTGTCCATCGGCAATAACCTCACCGTTTCCGGCTACGTTTATGATACCAATTTCGCGACGTTGTAAAAAGTAGTCGGCTTTTAGATTGGGATAGTTCTCCAGTTCCAGTTGTTTATTAACAGGATTTGCCGCGCCAACAATCATACGGTCATAATGCGTGTAAACACAGTTTACCTCGTTTGGCTTTACAATTTCGTCCAGCAAAAAACGCTCGCGGATAGCCGCGGTTTGGTACGATTTAAAATCTTCGGGGTGTACGCTATAAATAGATCTCAATGGTTATTTAGATTTGGTTACGAATAGCAATTTTACAATTTATCGCCCAATTAAAAGCTATCGCATCTATATTTTTACGCAATCGATGTAGAATATAGAAACTCAATTAAATGAGGTAGTTGTGAATGAGTGAATATAAATCTTAAAATTGAGGTTTATTAAATTATATACCAAAATACTTGTATAATTGAATATTAAACCAATTATGCCCAACACAATGGGGCTGCTAAATTATTCCATCATGAAGAAAATACTTAACTACAAAATTGTCTTATTGGCTATTTTTTGTTTTATCGGTACAGTTGCAAAGGCCCAGACTTCTGAAAGCGCCGCCGCATGGGCTAAAAAAGGCGAATGGCGAAATGGATTTAAATTAAACCTGTTTACCGGGCTTAATAATGCAGAATTTGCAAAGCAATACCATCGTAATAAAGCCTATTGGGATAAGGCGTTTGCTTTTATAAATAATACTAATCTTGACACACTATCGGTAGGTAAACGCGTAATTGATGGCACTAATGTTTTTGCTACCGTAACCGATGGCCCTACCAAGGATTATGATAAAACAGGCTGGGAATCGCACCGTAATTACATAGATCTACATTTAGTAATAAGCGGTAAAGAAAGAATAGGTGTGACTAATGCGGCTACAGCCACAATTACTAACCCGTATGACGCTGTTAAAGATGCGGCAAACTATGACATAAACACTAAAGGTAATTATTATGTAGAGGACCCCGGCGTGCTTGTAATATGTTTCCCGCAGGATGCGCACCGTCCTGGTATACATGTTGATGGCTATGACAAAGTAAAAAAGATGGTTATAAAAATTAAAGTTGCCGAATAATGATGCTTAGCAAATACAAGACCATAGGCTTTATATTGATAACAGGCTTATCAAATTTTAAAGCAATAGCACAGACTGATGTAGCCAGCGCATTTAAATTTGCGACGAGTCAAACAGATTTTATGCTAACCCAGGTGGCACAGGCAAAAGCACAAACTACCAATGCCAACCTGGTTGTACCCCGCAATATTGATAAAAATGGCAACCTGGCAATAATACCATCAAAAGATTGGTGCAGTGGCTTTTTCCCCGGCGAGTTATGGTATTTATATGAATATACTAAGGATACCAAATGGCTGAACGAAGCGAAAACCTATACTGCCTTTATTGAACAGGAAAAATTCAATACCGGCACACACGATCTTGGTTTTGAAATATATTGCAGCTTTGGTAATGCCTATCGCTTAACACATGATGCAGCTTATAAGGATGTGATCATCCAGGGTGCACGTTCTTTATCTAAGAGGTTTAACCCTGTAGTTGGCGCTATAAGGTCGTGGGGTAATATAGGTACACCTAAATTCACGGTTATTGTTGATAATATGATGAACCTTGAACTATTGTTTGAGGCCACCAGACTGTCAGGCGATTCATCGTTTTATAAAATTGCGGTTACGCACGCTAATACTACCATAAAAAACCATTTCAGGGCTGATAACAGTTCTTACCATGTGGTTAATTATGACCAGGAAACAGGAAAAGTTATTGAGAAAATAACAGCGCAAGGCTATGCCAATGAATCTGCCTGGGCACGCGGACAAGCCTGGGGCCTTTATGGTTATACCATGTGTTATCGCGAAACAAAAGATAAAAGGTATCTGGAACAAGCCGAAAAGATTGCTCAATTCATTATCAACAATCCCGAACTACCTAAGGACCTTATACCCTACTGGGATTATAACGCGCCCGATAAAGCAACCCAACCGCGCGATGCTTCTGCCGGTGCTGTTGCGGCCTCGGCTTTATATGAGTTAGGCACTTACAGCAAAGCCAACGGAAAACTTTATACATCAACAGCCAATAAAATAGTTGATAATTTGAAAGCCTACAGGCCAAATATTGGCGAGAGCAAAGGCTTCTTGTTATTACATAGCACAGGCAGCGCCCCTGCCCATAGTGAAGTTGATGTACCTATAATTTATGCTGATTATTATTACCTTGAAGCGTTGATACGCAAACAACGCTTGCATGACCATCAGCCGGTTGTTAAACAGTAAGCTATAAAACCAACTGCGCGTGCAGTCTGATCAACGTTTTCAGCGGATCAGTACATAAGCCCGGATGAACTTTTGATGCCTGTACTACCGTGCTTCGTGTTGCTGTAAGCCAGCGGAAACGTGAAGCTTCATCCAGCGTGCCTATCGGTCCGCTTTCGTTGCTGCCCTGGCAGATCTGATTAAAGGCGTATAGGTTTGCTTTAATTTCAAGCACATCTTTGCGGTTGGTGAAACAGCAAAGGCGGTCTTCATCTACCGTAATGATCGCCTGTAAGAAGTTTAGTTTCTTGCAGTATAGTATCACGCCAACATTCATAAACTCCTCACGTTCTACCCTTGGTACAACGCGAACTACGGCGTACTCAAAAACGTGCTTCCCTGGCATTTTGTGCTTCTTTAATAAATATATCAGACGCGGCTACCCGCATCAATAAAAATTGAACATATACTTCACGACGTTGACCAGCAATTATTGCATCACCAGCCAACCATTCGTCCGGAATTAATGCAGTGATGTCACGGATAAGCGTTTCATTAACTATGGCTTTAAACTCGGCATCAACCAACTCCAGCTCTGTAGCTTGTGGTAATAAAACATGATCCTTCACTTGTACAAAAGGGCGTACGGCTTGCTCCTTCCAATTATCCCAGGAGTGGTGAAAATACAATGCCGCACCATGATCTATCAGCCATAACTCTTTATGCCATATCAGCATATTGGTATTTCGTGGCGTACGGTCAACATTGGTTAATAAGCAATCCAGCCAAACAATTTGTGAGGCCAGTTTTGTATCAATGGTGGTCACTACCGAATCGAACGTTATTGCGCCCGATAGATAATGCAACGCAAGGTTTAGTCCAACGCTTGCTTTTAACAGGTCCTGTATCTCTTCGTCAGGCTCTGTACGGCCAAAGGCTTCATCCAGGTTAGCAAACACCAATTCTGGTACCTTTAGGCCTAATGCACGGGCCAGCTCTCCGCCTATCAGCTCGGCAATAAGTGCCTTTACGCCCTGCCCTGCCCCGCGAAACTTAAGTACATATAAAAACTCGTCATCAG
Source organism: Mucilaginibacter sp. UBA4741 (assembly GCA_002403905.1). Taxonomy (GTDB): domain Bacteria; phylum Bacteroidota; class Bacteroidia; order Sphingobacteriales; family Sphingobacteriaceae; genus Mucilaginibacter. Next base: position 6,234 of record DHIR01000227.1, on the reverse strand, counting down.
CCTCTGCGATTGCGGGTAATGAGCCGCCCTCGCGTAAGGGGGTAACATAGCGTATAACGTTTACGGTTCTAAGTTCCATTTAAGCTTTAAAACTACTCATTTATATCAAATGCTTCCATAAAATTGTCAAATCGGGCCATAGTTATCTACGTGCTTGTTTCACGCAAATGTGAAACAAGTGAAACAAGTGAAACAAGATATTGGCTTAATTAATTCAATATCAGAATTTTACAAAATATAGTGAAACAAAATGAAACAACTTTTAAGTCAGTGAATCTTAACATAAAAATAATATAAATATCTATAAAAAAGCACTTTACAAATAGTGCAAAACAGTATTGGTGAAACAAGTTTATCGCCTATGTTGCGTTGTCGCCAACGCACGCAAAATCCAGATCCGCTAAGGGATTACTTCTGCATATTTTTGGTAAAATTGCCGCTGCTTTTATTTACTTTGTCTTATAACCCTTAACTCGCATGAATAATCTAAAAATACCGGCTTTTTTTATTTTGATGCTCCTCGCCTTGTTTAGTAAAGGCCAGTCAATCAATAAAGGCAATGATTGGCTTATTAATAACAAGGGGTACCTTGCAGCTATAACGCAGTCAAAAAACGGGAAAGAAATTGTTTTGTCGAACGGATTACTGAAGCGGGTTTTTCGCATACAACCCAACGTTGCTTGTGTGAGTTATGAAAACCTCAGCAATAACCAACAATTATTAAGAGATGTTAAACCTGAAGCTGAGCTAATAATTGACGGTAAAAAAATTAATATAGGCGGGTTATACGGGCAGAAGGAACATGCCTATTTAATGCCTGATTGGGTTGACGCTTTTAAAGGACACGAAAATGATTTTCAGTTTAAGTCTTACACTGTCACCAACATCCAGCCGTATATAAAATGGAAACAAACATTCTGGGCTGGTGGTAATAAAAAATCAACAGGTAAAATGCTTACACTTAATTTTGAATCTAATTCATTAAAAGATATTAATGTTGCTGTTCATTATGAATTATATGATGGTATCCCGCTTATTGTAAAGTCGTTATCGGTTAGCAATAAAAGCAATCACTCCATCACAATAAACAGATGCATAAATGAAATATTGGCGATTGTTGAAGAGGAAAGTGCAGTTATTGGCACACCGCTACAAATGCAAAAACAACACGGTATTTATATTGAAACAAACTATGCATTTAACAATGCCATGCGTTACGGCATTAGCGACCAGACTACGCACTGGAACGTTGATTCAAGTTACAGGTCGCAAGTAAACTATAATTTTCAAACCTCTTGTTTGTTACAGGTATATCCGGAGAAGGTTACGAGTGTTAGCATTAAGCCAACTGATGTTTTTAAATCTGTACGTACGCATGAGTTATTAATTGACACTTATGACCGAGAAAGACGCGGGCTGGCGATTAGAAAAATGTATGCTACTGTAGCTCCATGGACTGCCGAGAACCCCATATTTATGCATCTTTTAAGCAAGAATGACGGTCAGGTAAAAGATGCTATAGCACAGTGCGCTGCAACTGGTTACGAAGCGTTAATACTGAGCTTTGGCAGCCATTGCAACATGGAAGATACAAGCGCTGTAAATATTAGTAAATGGAAGGATTTAGCACATGAAGCACATCAAAAAGGAATAAAAATTGGCAGTTATTCATTATTCAGTTCTCGTAAGATCAGTGATGAAGATGATGTGATCGATCCGGTAACCGGCAAACCGGATGTCGCGGCCGAATTTGGCCATGCACCGTGTATGGGTAGCAAATGGGGTTTAGCCTACATCAATAAACTGAAATATTTTATGGCAAATACCGATTTTGATATTTTCGAAAATGATGGCCCATATCCCGGCGATCTTTGTGCATCAACTTCACATCCCGGGCATGTGGGTTTAGGCGATTCGCAATGGAAACAAATCGAATTACAAAAGGAGTTGTACCGTTGGTGTAACGAGCGGGGTATTTATGTTAACGCTCCCGACTGGTATTTTTTGGACGGATCAAATAAAATTGGATTGGGGTATCGGGAAGTTAACTTTTCGTTACCACGTGACCAACAGAAGATATTGAACCGCCAAAATATTTTTGATGGTACCTGGGAAGAAATGCCTTCAATGGTATGGGGATTTGTCCCGCTAACCCGTTATCAGGGCGGTGGTGAAGAAGCAGTGCTTGAACCACTTGATAAGCATTTAAAAGATTATGAACAATTAATGATGCAATATTATGGTGCCGGTATACAGGCCTGTTACCGGGGGCCGCGTTTGTATGATACCGATAAAACAAAGCAATTGGTTATCAATACAATAGATTGGTACAAAAAGTACCGGGATATTCTTAACGCTGACATTATCCACCTAAGGCGGGCAGATGGACGGGATTGGGATGGGATTATGCATGTAAGCCCCTATTTAAAACAAAAAGGGCTGGTAATGTTGTTTAACCCCACCAAAGAAAAAATCACCAGGAAAATAATGCTTCCATTATATTATACCGGGCTAACTACAACAGCGATAGTACAAGAAAAAGATAGATCGGCCAAAAAATATAGTCTTAACCGTAGTTATGAAATCGAAGTTAACATAACTATTGAACCCGAAAATTATACATGGTTGACTGTGCGGTAATAGCTTCGGAGAGGCTTACCCACTTGCCACCACTGTATATTTGCGCGTTTAAATATCAAGTTTTGATCTTTATGAGTTATACTTGTAACACCAATACCTAAATCTTTAATTCATGAAACTTAAACTTACAATTTTAATACTTGCATTAAGTGTTATGCAAGCTTATTCGCAAGCAAAAAATAATATATCACTTGTGTACGGAATATCATCCAATACCATCTTTATGGGCCGTGTGATGAGTGACGGGGGATATGACACTGGAAGCGGTATAATTTACGGTTTAAACTATTCAAGAAACATTAACAATTATCTTTCTGTTGAAACAGGGTTACATTATTCTAATGATAAAGTTTCAGGAAGCTCTTTTTCTGGTGCTACTACTTATCATTTTAATGGCGAAATAAAAATGATCTCCATACCGGTTATAGCAAAATTTGGCTTCTTTAGATATTTATATGCTGATGTAGGATTTACCGCTGATTTTCAAACCAATTATACCAGTAATTCCATTGGCACAAAACAATCAGGAATTGGCCTTGAAGGAGGGCTTGGAATCGCCTATAATTTTGGAAAGATTAGATTATTTGTCAACCCGTATTTTCAGGAGCATAATATCATAAGTTGCGCTGGTAAGAATAGTTACAACCTTGTAGATGCGGGCTATAAATTTGGAGCAGGGTACAATTTCTAACTTCTGTCATTAAGCTTTTCTTTGTAAGAATAATGTTGCCAAAAACCCATTGCATATGTCAATAATAATTTTCTAAATTGGCTGCATGAAAAAGAACGTTATTTTACTTTCGTTGCTGATTATCGCAGCATCAGCGATGGCTCAGAACAAAGACTGGCCCAACATTCACAAATACGAACCAGCTAATGCTGATGCACCGGCACCACAAAAAGGCGAGAAACGTGTGGTATACATGGGCGACTCGATTACCGATTTTTGGATTGGTAATGATGGCGACTTTTTTAAGAGCAATAATTACTATGATAGAGGTATAAGCGGGCAAACTACAGGCCAAATGCTGGTACGTTTCCGCGAGGATGTGATTAATCTTAAACCCGATGTAGTAGTAATACTGGCAGGTATAAATGATATTGCCGAAAACAACGGCCCTTCAAAACTGGAAGATGTAATGGGTAATATTATATCGATGGCCGAATTGGCAAGGGCAAATAAAATCAAAGTTGTGCTGTCATCAGTTACGCCTGCGGCTGCTTTCCCGTGGAGGCCAACCATCGATCCAAAACCAAAAGTAAAAGAGCTAAATGATATGATAAAAGACTATGCGGCTAAAAACAAGTTTATTTACCTTGATTATTTTACCGCAATGGTTGACGAGAATTTAGGATTACCAAAAAACCTTTCGAAAGATGGTGTACACCCTACTCTTGAAGGCTATAAAGTAATGGAGCCTTTAGCCCAACAAGCTATAGCACAAGCTTTAAAGTCAAAACAATAAGATATTATTTTTTCTGATTGAATTCAGACAATAAAAAAACCATCCGCCTGACAGCAGATGGTTTTTTTATTATACCTAATATTTTACTGAATGAATTTATGCTTTTAAGAATAAATATAACCCGGCTGCTACAGCCGATCCGATAATTGGGCCAGCAACAGGCACCCAGGCATATCCCCAGCCAGAGCTTCCCTTTTCGGGTATGGGTAATATTGCATGCATTATACGTGGGCCCAGATCTCGGGCTGGATTAATTGCATAGCCGGTAGTACCGCCTAAAGATAAGCCGATGGCCCATACCAATAAGGCAACCGGCAATGCACCTAATGACCCTAAACCGATTGGTGTTTTGCTTGCGCCCAACTCACCATTAGTAAAGTAGAAGATCACAAACAGCAATACGAACGTGCCTATAACTTCGCTTACTAAATTGTTAACTACGTTTTTAATAGCCGGCGAAGTGCAAAATACGGCAGCTTTTGATCCGGGATCTTTAGTAGCATAAAAATGGTCCCTATACATCAACCATACTAACAGCGCACCAATCATTGCCCCGATAAACTGTGCCAATATATACATAGGCACCTTGGCCCAACTAAACTTTCCGGCTATAGCTAACGCGATGGTAACAGCAGGGTTTAAATGCGCGCCACTATAAGGGCCAGCAATAACTACACCTGCAAATACACCCAGGGCCCATCCTGTGGTAATTACAATCCAGCCGCTATTATGGCCTTTGGTACCGGTTAGCACAACATTGGCTACTACTCCGTTTCCCAGCAGGATCAGGAACATGGTGCCGATAATTTCGGCGGTAAATTCTGACATCTCTTTAATTTTTTAGGTTTACTATTTAGGTTAATTTGGTTTATAATTCTGTCCATACTTTTACAGCTGCAACAGCTTTGTGCCATCCTTTAATCATCTCATCGGTATTTAAGGAAGCGTCTGGTTTAAAGTTGCGGTTTATTTGCCATTGTTGTTGTATCTCATCAATATTATTCCAATAACCAATAGCTAAACCGGCCAAATATGCTGCACCGATAGCGGTTACTTCGGTTACTTCGGGCCGCACTACACTTGTCTTTAATATATCAGCCTGGAATTGCATCAGCAGGTTATTTGCTGTTGCGCCACCGTCTACCCTTAACTCTTGTATTTGTGCACCTGAATCAGCTTCCATTGCTTTTAAAACCTCTAAAGTCTGATATGCAATACTCTCAAGAGCCGCACGTGCTATATGTGCATCGCTTGTACCGCGTGTTATGCCGAAGATGGTACCACGTGCATACTGGTTCCAATGCGGCGCTCCTAAACCGGCAAAAGCAGGTACTAAATAAACACCACCACTATCCGGCACCTTCGCAGCCAGTGCCTCTACCTCGGCAGATGTTGATATAATTTTAAGTTCATCTCTTAACCACTGCACAACTGCGCCGGCTATAAATATACTTCCCTCCAAAGCGTATTGAACATCATTTCCTATTTTCCAGGCGATGGTTGTTATCAGATTGTTTTTTGATATAATTGGTTTGTTGCCTATGTTCATCAGCATAAAGCAACCTGTACCATAGGTGTTTTTTACCATACCTGCTTTGGTACACATTTGCCCGAATAATGCTGCCTGCTGA
>DHIR01000227.1:0-338 GCA_002403905.1 Mucilaginibacter sp. UBA4741 | reverse complement strand
CCCGAATAATGCTGCCTGCTGATCGCCTGCTATACCGGCAATTGGTATTTTAGCGGCGAATATATCTCCGGCTGTTTCACCATAGACTTCGCTGCTTGATTTTACTTCGGGCAACATGCTTGCAGGGATATCAAACAGTTCAAGCAATTCTTTATCCCACTCCAGCGTATGGATATTAAAGATCATGGTGCGCGACGCGTTTGTAACATCAGTAACATGTGTTTTTCCGGCAGTCATGTTCCATATCAACCACGAATCAATGGTGCCAAACGCCAGTTTTCCGGCTATTGCCTTTTCTCTGGCCCCAGGCACATTGTTTAGTATCCACTGTATTTTAG
>DHIR01000060.1:723-3265 GCA_002403905.1 Mucilaginibacter sp. UBA4741 | reverse complement strand
TCGTTAACTAAATTCTGCATGGGTGGCAAAGATACTATTTGAATTAATTAGCTTTTGTCACAATTTTATATTGTGTTTAATAAGTAATAGCCGGTTACAAAACAAAAAAGCCACCCGTATTATGGATGGCTTTGCATTTTTATAATAAGATCAGTTAGTTTATATATAATATTGATTAGCCTAATCTAAAACCGAAGCCTAATTGTACAGCCTGGTTGCGGTATGACGGAACAATATTGTTACCATTTGTATATCTTCCTTGCATATCAACAGCATAACGTGCACGTAATTCAACTTTGTGGGTAACGTTTATACCTAAACCAATTACACCTTGTAATAAAAGGCTGTTACCGGTAGTAGCATAATTTTGTTGTTGTGACTCTGTAAAACCAGCACTGAATGAGTTGCTTGAAGAAACAAAGTAAGATATTTGCGGGCCTGCATAAAGACTTATTTGTGAACCTGCTTTAAATTTAGCTAGCACTGGTATGTCAATATATTGAGAGTGTTGGGTAAGGTTACCAAATTGAGTATTTGCGTTATATCCTTTTTGTGCATATAGTATCTCTGGTGCAATTGATAAAGAGTTGCTTATAGGCAGATCAAAAGCAAAACCCGCGTTAAAACCTGCAAGGCCGCTGGTGTTAAAGTTTGCACCACCTGTTGTATTTGTCATTGCAGCACTGGCTGTAAAGGCCACTGTTGGCTCAGTACCACTTGATAAATCATAGCGGTCACTGTTTAAATATGTTTGAGCGCTTACGGTTCCTGTAATCAGTAGTATTGTAGCTAAGAGTATAATTTTTCTCATTGTATTATAAATTATTATTAATACGATTGTTAATTTTTAAAGGGTACAACTAATTGTAAAATTTAACTTTCTTTACAACCCTTACTGCTGCTTATACGGCGCTTAATATTAAAGTGTTGCGTTTTTTTGCCATTTTAATTTACTTTTGGTTTATGCTAATCAGAAACTATTTAAGACCTGTTTTACTATTAATCTTTAACCTTTTTGTTTTACCCGCATTTGCCCAACAGGGTAGCTATATTCAATTACTGGGCCAGCAAAATAAATGGGTAGATTCTGTATATAACAAGCTGAGCCGCAGGCAAAAAGTAGCCCAGTTATTCTTTGTTAGGGCGCACACCAACAAAGGGATAAAATATGAAGACTCTGTAGCTAATGTCATTGATAATGAGCAACTTGGCGGTGTTGTGTTCTTTCAAGGAGGCCCGGTTAGGCAGGCCGAGCTGATCAATCGTTACCAGCACATTGCTAAGGTACCCTTACTAATTGCTATGGATGGGGAATGGGGGATTGGGATGCGGTTAGATTCTACACTATCATACCCATACCAGATGACATTGGGTGCCATACAGGATAACACCTTGATTTACAAGATGGGCCAACAAGTGGCTTATGATTTTAAACGTCTTGGCATGCAAATGAACTTTGGGCCCGATATGGATGTAAATAATAATCCCGATAATCCGGTTATTAACTACCGGTCATTTGGAGATAATAAATATAATGTCGCCAAAAAAGGGATAGCTTATTTTAAAGGGATGCAGGATGCGGGGCTACTTACTACGGCAAAACATTTCCCCGGCCATGGCGATACCAATGTCGATTCGCATTTTGAGTTGCCTTTGTTGCCCTTTACGCGCCAGCGGTTAGATTCGTTAGAAGAATATCCTTTCAGGGAAGCCATTGCCGCAGGTATAAATGGTATAATGATAGCCCACATGAGTATCCCCGCGCTGGATAGCACCAAAAACCGGCCCTCAACCTTATCTAAAAAAATTGTGACTGGGGTTTTAAAGGATTCATTAGGCTTTAAGGGATTGGTAGTATCAGACGCTATGGAAATGAAAGCGGTAACTAAATACTTCCCGAATGGTGAAGCCGAGCTACAGGCATTTTTAGCGGGGAACGATATTATAGAATTATCTACGGACTCGAAAAAAGCCATTTTAAAAATACGGAAAGCGGTACGCAAAGGCTTAATATCGAATGCTGATTTTGAAGCGAAAGTGAAAAAGGTACTAGCCGCCAAATATTGGGCAGGATTAAATCACCGGAAAGATGTTATAACCACTAACCTCCTTGCCGACCTAAACCGCGAACCGGCCCGCCAGTTGATACAACAATTAAGCGATGCCGCGGTAACTATGGTAAAAGGTACGCCGGAGTCTATTAGGCTTAATCCATTAGAAAAAACAGCTATTGTGAGCATTGGGGTTGAGGGTTATACAACTTTCCAGACAGAGATGGCCAGGTGGTCGCCTAATTGCCATTTGTTTCTGGTAAATAAAAGTACCCCAGTTGCAGATTTGAACAGATTATTGGAAATATTGAAGCAATATAACCAGGTGTATGTAAGCATACACGATACCCGTACACGCCCCGCGAGCAAGCTGGACTATAGTAACGGGGTTAAACAATTTATAGCCGCGTTACCGGCGAATAATAAAGTGGTAATGAGTGTTTTTGCCAATGCCTATACCATTGCCGGCCTGCCGGGCATTGAAAAAAGCG
>DHIR01000060.1:0-382 GCA_002403905.1 Mucilaginibacter sp. UBA4741 | reverse complement strand
GGTAAATTGCCGGTAAGTGTGAATGTTTATTTCCCTACGGGGACGGGTTTATAAAATACAAACCGACAAAAGTGTAGCGAGGGTTGCATGGTGTAGCGAGGTGTTTCGAAACACAACACCTTAAATAATTACATCCTTAAACGCAATGATACCGATCGGCCAAGTGCCTGCACCAAATTGGGGTCAATGGAAGTGACGTTATCTTTTTGGATCCAGGTTTTTCTTTCATCCATCACCAATTGCAGTTTTTCACCGTTAAAAATAAGCTCTAATTCGGTAGTGTGTTTATCTATCAGGTTTGTATTAAGTATCTGATAGATATAGTCTTTGTCATCAAAAGTAATCCGTAGCGGTAATCCCATAGTCTCAATCTTCTGCGGTA
>DHIR01000117.1 GCA_002403905.1 Mucilaginibacter sp. UBA4741 | reverse complement strand
TATTTTGGTATGTTCTAAAAACAAAAAACCCCTTAAATGATATCATTTAAGGGGTTTTTGTCAATTTTGCTATTGAAAAAGCGGAATGGACGGGACTCGAACCCGCGACCCCATGCGTGACAGGCATGTATTCTAACCAGCTGAACTACCACTCCGTTTGGGATGGCAAATATACCCTTCATTTTTTATTACACAAGCTATTTTTTAAAAAAAATATTAAAATGCACATTTCCAGAGCCTTAACATATATTTGTTCTATATAAAGTTATAGTATAATACTTTATTCTGTATTTAAAAAAGCACGAGGTTGTATACAATATGCGGAAAACTGTACATTTTTTATACAACAAGCCAAACCTGTTTTTAATAAATCCCTCTAAAAAAACCGGATAAAGAGACATCAAAGTAATAACAAACCTTGCGTAAGGTCTCTATACGGATATCAATTTTACCCGATTCAAGCCTTGCAATATTAATGTTTGTATCAGAGTAAAACTTCTCCTGGGTTACCTGGTTCTGCCTTCTCAGCCTTTTTATCTGCAGTGAAATTTTGCGCTTAAAGGCATTGTCGGAGTTGTCAAGATATTCAAAATCAGTTAATAACATGATATGGCGGCAATTATGGTTTTATATCAGAAAACAAAATCTAACTTTTATTATGCTAAAATAGTATAAATTTTACAAAAATTTATTTTTTAATTCTGACGAATAAGTCATTGTTGGCATGGCCTAATGGCAATACATTTGCTATACCAAAGCGCCCTGCATCTACCTATGAAACTTTTATGTAGGCACTAACGTATAAGTGAATTCTCAGACACCCAAGCTGAGGTTTTTTGTTCTTTGTATTGGGTTTAATCAATAGTTTAAATTAATTAGGGGAAAGAGAGCTTCAAAAGAGCTCTCTTTTTTTGCCCAATTTTTTACTATGCATGCATAATAATTTATATATTTGATTTTTACTCGTATATGTATTTTGAACTATCCGAAGAACAATTAATGATACGCCAGGCAGCGCGCGATTTTGCTCAAACAGAATTAAAACCTGGAGTAATTGAGCGCGATGAGCATCAAAAATTCCCCGCCGAACAAGTGAAAATGATGGGCGAGTTGGGGTTTTTAGGCATGATGGTTTCGCCGCAATATGGCGGCAGTGGCATGGATGCCATATCTTATGTGTTGGTGATGGAAGAGCTTTCAAAAATTGATGCCTCGGCATCGGTTGTAGTATCGGTAAACAACTCATTGGTCTGTTACGGAGTGGAGAAATATGCCAACGAAGCACAAAAACAAAAGTATCTTATACCATTAGCCAAAGGCGAAGTAATTGGCGCTTTCTGTTTATCAGAACCCGAAGCAGGATCCGATGCCACAGCACAAGCTACTACGGCAATTGATATGGGCGATCATTACCTGCTTAACGGGACAAAAAACTGGATCACTAATGGCGGCACCGCATCAATCTATTTGGTAATGGCGCAAACTGATGCCAGCAAACGCCACCGCGGTATAAACGCGTTGATAGTTGAAAAAGGCATGGAAGGATTTACCGTAGGCGCCAAAGAAAATAAAATGGGCATTCGCGGGTCTGATACACATTCGCTGCATTTTACTGATGTTAAAGTACCCAAAGAAAACCGCATTGGCGAGGAAGGATTTGGTTTTAAGTTTGCCATGAACACTTTGGAAGGCGGCCGTATTGGCATTGCTGCGCAGGCATTGGGCATTGCATCGGGCGCGTACGAGTTGGCGCTGGCTTACTCACAAGAGCGCAAAGCATTTGGTAAAACCCTGGCCGACCTGCAAGCCATACAATTTAAACTGGCGGATATGGCTACTGAAATTGAAGCTTCGCGACTATTATGTTTAAAGGCGGCGTGGTTAAAAGATAATGGACTACCATACGCGCAGGCCAGCTCAATGGCCAAACTATATGCATCGCAAACTGCTATGAAAACTACCATAGAGGCTGTACAAATACATGGCGGTTATGGTTTTGTAAAAGAGTATCACGTTGAACGCTTAATGCGCGATGCCAAGATAACCCAGATATATGAGGGCACTTCAGAAATTCAACGAATTGTCATATCCCGCGAGGTGTTGAAATAACCAGCTGATTTTTATTTAATTTTGATAAACATCATATTTATCCAAATGAAAATCAGATCGTTGTTAACTATACTCGCTCTTGCTTTATCCTTGTCATTTACTTATGCGCAATCCACACTTAAAAGCGGGATATGGCGGGGAGTTACCAAAACAGCTATAGGCGTTGAGATTCCTTTTAATTTTGAGATAAGCACCATTGGCCGTCAAACGCAATTAGCGGTAATTAACGGCACCGAACGCATTAAAGTAACCGATATAAAATATAAAGTCGACTCTGTTTTTATACGCATGCCTTTGTTCGATTCGGAGTTTAGGTTAAGGCATGTTGCCGGTAATCTGGTTGGCCGTTGGACCAAAAACCTGGGTGATAAATTTGCGTCGATGGCTTTTATGGCCACACCAAATACGTCATGGCGATTTAAATCAACGCAAAAACCAACCTTTAATATTACCGGCAGATGGGCCGTGCCTTTTGGCAAAGTGCCTAAAATAGATCAAACAGTAGGAGAATTTAAACAGGTTGGTTCAAAACTTACCGGTACATTTTTATCAACCACTGGCGATTACCGTTACCTGGAAGGAGTTGTTAGCGGTAATAAATTATATCTATCTTGTTTTGATGGCGGTCATGATTATTTATTTACCGCTACCATCAACGGAAACAAAATAGTTAACGGCAAGTTTTACGCGGGTTTAACCAGCGTTGATGATTGGAGCGGTGTAAAAAATGCCAATGCCAAATTGCCTGATGCTTACTCGCTTACCGAACTTAAACCAGGTTATAAAAAACTGGCTTTTACTTTTAAAGATGTTAACGGCCATAAGGTTTCTTTAACCGATAACCGCTTTAAAAACAAAGTTATAATTGTACAAATATTAGGATCATGGTGCCCTAACTGTATGGACGAAACAGCATACCTGGTTAATTATTATAAAAAATTCCATCCAAAAGGCGTTGAGGTAATTGGTTTGGCTTATGAGCGTACAAAAGATTTTACCAAATCGCAACGTACAGTAAAGCAATTACAAAACAGATTTAATATACTTTATCCGCTATTGATAACCGGTTATACGCCAATTAACGGCGACCCGGCTAAAAGCCTGCCTATGATGGCAAAGGTATTGGGCTTCCCTACCACTATTATTATTGATAAAAAAGGCAACGTACGTAAAATACATACCGGCTTTAGCGGCCCTGGCACCGGCGAACATTATACAGACTTTATTACCGAATTTGAACGCCTGACCCTGCACATGCTGGACGAGCAGGGATAATATAAAATTAGCCGGGAGATATTTCGCTCACCGGCTAACAAGGTTTAGGTATAAAGTATTTTAAACAGGTAGGCTAATAATTTATTTTTGATAGTTTACAGCCGTAACTGTTGCTGTTTTCATCATATTTTTAGTGCTTTCGGCGAGGCGGATAAATTCTGCACGGTAGCCATCATCGTCACTGCCTTTGGCTTTTTTAGCCATGCTTATTAATTGCTCGAAATTGGCGTTTTGCTTAAACTGCGAATCGCGCAGCAATAATCCATACTCTGCTACTGCGGCGGCAAACTTAAAATCATCAGATGTTTTCTTTAGATCAAGTGGCTTATCCGCTACCACTACAGATTCCATTTTGCTCACATCACCATCGGGTTCTTTGTACCTAAATTTAATGGTCATCACTTCTGATGATGTGTTATTGGGGTTGGCTTTCTCATCGAGTTTTTGATATTTCAATGGGTCAACACTTGCGGTAAAGCTATCTTTTACACCTACCGGGATAATTTCGTACAAAGCGGTAACGGTATGACCTACGCCCATGTCGCCGGCTATTTTTTGGTCGTTATTAAAATCCTCTTTTGCCATAAGGCGATCCTCATAACCCAGCAAACGGTATGATTGTACTTTAGCCGGGTTAAATTCTACCTGTATTTTTACATCTTTTGCAACCGTAAACAGTGTGCCGCCAAACTCGTTAACCATTGATTTTGTTGCTTCAGTAATGTTGTCGATATAGGCGTAGTTGCCATGCCCTTTATCGGCCATTAGTTCCATTTTGCTGTCTTTATAATTGCCCATACCAAAGCCCAGTATAGACAGGCTAACATTACTGCCACGTTCATCTTCAATTATCTGCACCATATCTTTATTGCTTGACGGGCCCACATTAAAATCACCATCAGTAGCCATTACAATACGGTTATTGCCGCCCTTAATAAAGTTTTGTCGTGCTATCTGGTAGGCGGTCATAATGCCCGCGCCTCCAGCGGTACCGCCACTAGCGTATAGCCGGTCAATAACATCTTTAATTTTTTCTTTCTCTGTGGCAGGGGTCGATTCCAGCCTTACCCCGGCATCGCCGGCATAAACCACAATGGCTACGTGGTCAATTGGTCTTAATTGGTCAACCAGCATTTTCATTGATGTTTTAACAAGGGGCAATTTATTTGGCTCACCCATGGAGCCCGATACATCCAGTAAAAACACCAGGTTTGATGGCGGCAGCTTATCTAACTTTACTTCTTTAGCTTTTAAACCAATGCGTACCAATTGGTGTTGCGGGTTCCATGGCGCTACAGAAAACTCGGCTTTTATGGCAACCGGCTTTCCATCAGTCGGTGTTGGCAGGTCATATTTAAAATAGTTTATCATTTCTTCAATCCTTACAGCGTTTTTGGGCGGCAATTGGCCATTATTAATAAAACGCCTAACATTGGCATATGATGCAGCATCAACATCAACTGCGAAAGTTGATAATGGCGTTGTGGATGGGTCACGGAACTGATTTTCAGAGATCCGGCTGTATGATTCATCGCCCGGCGTTTGATAAGCATTATCATAATTGGAATTAGCTAAACCACGAAGGTTTACAGAGCCGCGCGTGCCTGCGGCGCCAAAATTATTTTGAATGTTTAGCCCCGCAACCTTGCCTTGCAACAATTGCGGAACATTCGCAACGGGATTATTTTGCACTTCTTTTCCCGTGATGATATACGATGCGCCGGTAGTTTGGTCGAGGCTGCGTTTAACATAACCACGAATTACCACCTCATTAAGCGCCCTATCACCAGTAGCCAAAATAACATCAAGTGTTTTTTGTCCGGGTTTAAGTTTTATTGTTTGGGAAACAAAGCCCAGGGAAACAAATGTCAGTGTCGCGCCATCATTAACAACTACGCTATATTTACCATTAACATCTGCTTGCGTTAAATTTTTACCGGCAGAGCCAACGCTTGTCCCCTCTAGCGGAGTGCCGGTAACATCCGTTATTTTGCCCGTTACGGTTATTAATTTATTGTGGCTGGCACTAATTATTGCGCCTGTTTTTGTGGCCGATGCTGTAACGCCGGTAAAGCTCACTAAAGCCGCCAGCAGGATCAAATAATTTCTCATAATTATTTTTTTTAAGATTTATGGATTTACCCCTGTATGATGCATCCTATTATAGATTTCCATAAATCATAAAAAAAAATTATTTTGTTGCTCTTCATGAACTTTCTAAAAAGCCAGAGTAAACCCAACAATACAGCCGATGAAGGGCTATTACTGGAGTATAGGCAAACGGGCAACCTGGCACCACTTGCGGCTTTATATGAAAGTTATATGCACCTGGTTTATGGGGTTTGCTTAAAATATCTGCGCGATGAAGAGCTAAGCAAGGATGCCGTTATGCAAATTTTTGAAGAGTTGATAACAAAAGCTACCCGGCATGATATTAAACAATTTAAACCCTGGTTATATGTGCTTAGCCGCAATTTTTGCCTCATGCAATTACGCTCGGGCAAAAAGCTACAGATGGAAAGTTTGCCCGACTTTGTGGAATTTGTTGATGACACGCATCTTGATGATGATCGTGAAGAAGATATAACAGCTTTGGAGCGTTGTAAACAGAAGCTGCCTGCTGCACAAAAGATAAGCATCCAATTATTTTATATGGATGAGAAATGTTATAAAGAAATAGTTGATGATACCGGATATACCATGAACGAAGTGAAAAGCTATATCCAAAACGGAAAACGAAATTTAAAGATTTGCCTGGAAAAGAACCGTGAGTGCTAAAGATCCAAACATATCAAAGATAGGCAAGTACCTTAAGGGCCAGCTTGACATCCGTGTTATGCACCGGTTGGAGCGCGAGGCGCAGGACGATCCGTTTTTAATGGGCGCACTCGATGGTTATGAAACCAACAGCAAAGACCAGGAAACAAATTTAGCCGACTTAAAAGAAAGGTTAGCCAAACGCGTAGCTCCTAAAAACGAACGGAGTACTTTATTATGGCATGTTTTACCAATTGCCGCTTGTTTGTTAATCATGTTTGGCGCTGGCTATTGGTTCTTTTCGGCTACGCCGGATAAAGTTCAATATGCCAATGTTGTTAAGCCGACTACCGTTGTAACAAAACCTGGTAATATTATTCAGCCCATTAACCCGATTGCAAAGGCGGATCTTAATAACAAAACATCTAAAAAACCTGATTTAAAATCGCCTGATCTGCTTGCTGTACAAAAACCAAAGTACAATGTTAGTGGCGTAAACGACCTTATAGGACGTGATACGGCAACAATTAAGGCAGGTCTACCGCCATTAGCTATAAACACCGTACAGGATAACCCTGTTGGTAATATAGAAAAGCTATTGCAAGGTAAGGCAGTTCAGAATAACCCGATACCAAATGTGGAACTGTTATTACAGGGTAAAGTAGCCGGTTTAAATATTCAAAACTACGCGGGCGCGCCGGGCTTGCGTGGCTCTGTAAACATTCGTGGTTTAGCTGCTGATAGCCTGAATAACAATAGCGCCAATCGGTTTTTTGGTGCAAAAACAAAACCAGCAAGTATAAGCCTCATAACTGGTAAAATACTTGACGCTATTACCGGCGAACCCATGGCAGCGGCAACCATTGGCTCTGGTGGCAAGGGCTTGACACAGGCCGATACGAGCGGCCGATACCAGGTGACGGTTAATGATGGCTCTACACTTGTATTTACTTATCAGGGATACGTTACCCAAACCGTTAAATTAAACCCGGGACAAAAAAATCTGAATATTAGTTTAACAGCAGACACCAAAAACCTCTCAGAAACTGTAATACGCGGCTATGTTAAACGCAAGCCTGATCAGGCTAATAATGCATCTTACATTATTACCGGTAAAGAAGTTCAGGACAATCCAGTTGGCCATGTTGAGCAATTATTACAAGGCAAGGTTACAGGGTTAAATATTCAAAACAACGCGGCAGCAAAAAAGAACTTAATTACCATATCCGGCAAAGTAACGGACAAAAACGGTGTGCCGATCTCGGGTGCATTGATCAAGAATGCGACCAAATTCGCAAACACTGATACTAATGGAAGGTACCGCATTACTGTCAATATAGACTCTACACTCCGAGTTACTTCTTTAGGCTCGCTTTCCCAGTTAGTTAAAATCACACCCGGCCAGACAACGCTGAATCTTAAATTGGAACAGGAAGACAATCGGCTTGCCGAAGTAAGTATCCGTGGCTATGTTAAACGCAGTCGTGATCAAACTACTGGCGCGTCATACATCATCACCGGCAAAGACAATAACTGTAAAGAAAATGCCCGGTTTAAAAGAAGGTTCTTTAAAAAGATAGTCATTGCAGAGCAATACATTTCTGAGCACGCGGCAGGCGACACCACATCAACAAGAAGTGGTAAATTTTTACGGGCGCTTAAATTCATTAAAAAACGCGTGCAGGTATCTTTCCCTACAGACAAAACCGCTATCGGTTATGCTGATCTTAAAATATTCGGTCAAAATAAAAGCGAATGGTTAAAATGGTATGAGGCTAATAAATGCAATAATTTGAAATAATCTTACAGACGTTTGTCATTTCGAACGAAGAGAAAGATCTATCCATTTTCTATTGCGAAGATGGGTGTATAGATTTCTCTTCGTTCGAAATGACAGTTCCTTACTCACTTTTCTCTTCCCATACCATACATAAATGCAAAATGGTATCAACCGCTTTTTGCATGTCTTGCACAGACACCCATTCCTGCTTGCCATGAAACGCGTGTTCGCCGGCGAAAATATTAGGGCAGGGCAATCCCATAAACGATAGCCTTGAGCCGTCTGTACCGCCACGTATACTGCATAGCTTGGCATCCATGCCTGCACGCTTGATAGCCTCCATGCCATATTCAACAATTTTGGGGTGTTGATCAAGCATTTGTTTCATATTGCGATATTGCTGCTTAATCTGTAACTCGTAGCTTGAGCCGGGGAAATCTTCTAAAACCTCAGCCGCTAGTTTTTTGAGCTCGTTAGCATACCTTACCAGGTTTTCTTCCTCAAAATCACGAATAATAAAATCAATTGTCGCTTGCTCTACATGGCCGCTTATGCCAACCGGGTGAATAAACCCTTCCATACCTTCGGTATTTTCGGGCGATAGCTCATAGGGCAGCATCGTTACAATTATTGAGGCTATTTTTAAAGCGCTCTCCATTTTGTCCTTTGCAAAACCGGGATGCGAACTTATCCCATTAATGATCAGCTTAGCGCCATCGGCGCTAAAAGTTTCATTTTCCATATTGCCTGCGCTTTCGCCATCTATAGTATAACCGGCATAGGCACCCAGTTTTTTAATATCAACCTTATCAACCCCGCGTCCAATTTCTTCATCAGGCGTAAACAATATCCTAATGTCACCATGTTTAATTTCGGGGTGATTGATGAGTTGGTAACAAGCATCCATTATTTCAGCCACACCGGCTTTATTATCGGCACCCAATAAAGTGGTACCGCTGGCTGTTATAATATCATTGCCTAATTGATTTTTAAGATCGGGATGTTCGCTCATTCGCAATATCTGCGATGGGTCATCCGGTAAAATAATATCATCTCCCCGGTAATTTTTATGGATGATGGGTTTTACATCCTTTCCACTACAATCTGGCGAGGTATCCATGTGAGAGCAAAAGCAAATTACAGGCACATTTTGCTTAATAGTATTGGTGGGTAGTGTGGCATAAACATAGCCAAATTCATCTAAATGGGCATCTTTTACCCCAATTTGTTGCAACTCATTAACCAAAAGTTTACCCAGGTTTTTTTGTTTTTCGGTTGATGGTTGTAAATTTGATTCCGGATCTGATTGCGTATCTATACTTACATAACGTAAAAAACGCTCTGTAACAGAATAGTTTAAGGCGGGTTTAAAGTTCATATATTTGTTCACGTTATTTTTGGCACATGCTTAGCTTGGTTAACAAAGATACAGGTGTAAAGATTGATTAATATTTGATTTTGAAAAAGTTTGTACTATTATTTATTCTGGGGGTTTCCTCATTGGTCCTGAAAGCGCAGGATAGTTATAATTATTCGCCTTATGGTATTGGTTTTTTTGCCAGCTATAATTTGCCTTATGCCGATTTAAAGATAGCCAACCGGGGCAAAACCTATAATATTACCGGTTATTATAATTTAACCCCATATATACCCCTGGGAGCCGAAGTACAATTTGGCGACATTTCTGGCGGAAGCACCACTTTAGACCAGTCTGGCCGCCAATACGACAATCACTACAAGGCATTTATTATACATGGTGATTTTGCACTGGGCGAAGCTATAGACTACGAGGGCAATTTTTTTCTTCGCCTTGTAAAAGATCTGTATGCCGGTACCGGGTTTGGCCTTATCAGTAACAATATGGCCTTTATACAACGTACAGATTTATACGCAACCGGGTATCCCGTTGGCACCTATGTTTTCCCGGGTGCAAATAAAAGTTTGAATTTAATAGTACCTATCCGTTTCGGATACGAGTTTAAAATATATAACGCCTACGACGAGCCATTTATAGGCCTTAATATTGGCTATATACATAACATAACGTGGGGCGAAGGGCTGGATGGTTATATCGACCCACCAACCGGGTTTAAAAACAACTCGCCCGATCAGTACAGCCAGATTGTGGTTGGTATAAAAATAAACTTCGGCCCCTCTATTCCGTATACCAAACAAATCAATTAATAATTGAACATAGAAGAACTGCGCGACCATTGCCTGGCAAAACCAGGAGCTACTGAAGGGTTTCCATTTGGTGAGGATACGCTGGTTTTTAAAGTTGGCTGCAAAATTTTCCTGATCACCAGCCTGGATCAAGCCGATCGTTTTAATGTTAAATGCGACCCCGAACTAGCCGTTGAACTGCGCGAACGCTATGCCGAAGTACAGCCCGGTTATCACATGAATAAAAAAATGTGGAACACTGTTTTCATGACCGGCTCGTTAACCCGTAAACAGCTGCTTGACATGATCGATCACTCATACGATCTGATCTTAAAAAGTCTCCCTAAAAAAATACAGGCCGAAATTACCGGCGTTTCCGAATAATTCATGAAAACATTTGTATTTGCCCTGGCTGCCTGCTTAACTTTTGGTGCTACACAAGCCCAACTAACCCCCTTCGAGTTAAGTAAGGATAAAAATTATACCGCAAACTATCCCGAAGTTATTAGCTATTACAACAAATTAGCTAAGACAAGCCCACAGATGAAACTGATCAATTACGGCATGACAGATATTGGCAAACCGCTAACGCTGGTTGTATTATCGCGTGACAAGATTTTCGATCCGGCTCTTATTAAAAAGCAAAATAAGCGGATACTGCTAATTAACAATGGCATCCATCCCGGCGAGCCGGAAGGTATAGATGCCAGCATGATGTTTGCCCGCGACCTGCTTAAAAAGAACGTGCTGCCTAAAAACGTGGTGATATGCATTGTTGCCCTTTATAATATTGATGGCAGCATGAACCGTGGATTGAGTCGCATTAATCAAAACGGGCCAAGTGCCTATGGTTTTAGAGGCAACTCGCGTAATCTTGATTTGAACCGCGATTTTATTAAAGCTGATAGCCGCAATACACTGGCATTAGAAACCATAATAAATACCTGGCAACCCGAAATATTCCTGGATAACCACACCAGCGATGGTGCAGACTACCAGTATGTAATGACGTTGATAGAAACGCAGAAAGACAAGCAAAACCCCATACTTGCCGAATACACTTCGAGAACGCTATCGCCTGAATTGTATAAACGGATGAAGCAAAGCGGCTTTGAAATGACACCGTATGTAGAAAGCGAAGATGAATCGCCGGATGGTGGCATTATTAGTTTTTTAGAAACGCCGCGGTTTGCAACGGGATATACAGCGCAACATAATATCATAAGTTATATTACCGAAACACACATGCTAAAAGAGTTTAACAAGCGCGTATACGCCACTTATGATTTTATGCAGGCTTTGGTTGATATTAATGAGCGTGATGCCAAACTAATTGGCGAAGTGAAAGCCAAAGCCGATGAACAGGTTAAGCAACAAAAAACATTTGCCCTAAACTGGGATGTCGACACAAAAAATTATGATACCTTAACTTTTAAGGGGTATGCCGCCGGCTATAAACCAAGCGAAGTAAGCGGATTACCCCGCCTATATTATGATCGTAGCAAGCCCTACACCAAAACCATAAAGTATTTTGATAACTATGTGGCTACTGCAACGGCAGATAAACCGGTGGCTTACGTCATTCCGCAAGCGTGGGGAAAGATAATAGACTTGTATAAGCTAAACAAAGTAGCAATGCGTCAATTAGTGCATGATACCACGCTCGACCTGCAAATGTATTACATAGCCGATTACAAAACCGGTCAACGACCTTACGAGGGACATTACCTGCATACCGGCGTAAAACTTACGCCAACCAACATGAAGATCAAATTTCATGCTGGCGATTATGTTGTTTATACCAACCAAACGCTTAACCGCTTTATTGTTGAGACTTTGGAACCGCAAGGCGTAGACTCTTACTTCGCCTGGAACTTTTTCGATTCGGTATTGGCATCAAAGGAGGGGTATTCGCCTTATGTTTTTGAAGATGTTGCTGCCGAATTACTTAAAAAAGACCCCGGACTACGCAAAAAGCTGGATGACGAAAAACTAAAGGACCCGGCATTAGCCAAAAGCGCATCCGCGCAGTTAAATTTTGTTTATCATAATTCACCCTATTTCGAAAAAACATATCTTCGCTATCCGGTAGGCCGCTTGTTGGTAAATACCAAACTCGATTTAAAATAAATGGAATACTTACACCTGGCTCCTGTAGCCTCTTTTATATTTGTTATTACTATTGGTGTTTCGTTATTAGCTTTCAGTAATGAGGGTTTATACGAAAAAATGATGCTGCACCCTTACAGTGTCTATCGTAAAAAAAATGTATTTACCTTATTAACCAGCGGGTTGATACATAAAGACTGGATGCACTTGTTGTTTAACATGTTATCCTATTATTTCTTTGCTTTTCAGTTAGAGGCATACATTGGGCACTGGCAATTTGGAGTATTATATATAGCCAGCTTAATATTAAGCGACCTGCCATCGGTAGCCAAACATAAAAACGATTATTGGTATCATAGCCTGGGCGCATCGGGTGCGGTAAGCGCGGTAATTTTTAGCTACATTCTATATTCGCCAATGAGCAAAATGATGATCATCCCGTTGCCTATACCTATCCCGGCTATCTTATTTGGAGTGTTGTATTTAATTTATTGCCACTATGCCTCAAAACATGCACGCGATAATGTTAATCATGACGCGCATTTATTTGGCGCGCTATGCGGCGTGTTTATCACCATTATTTTAAACCCGGCAATAATCCCAATATTTATACACCAAGTTAGCGGGGGAGCGCAATTGATGCTGCATTAACAGCGTTACCATCGGCATCAAACAAAAAGCTCATGGGCTCTTCAGGGTTTTTAATGATCTCTAAAAGCAGGAATCCCCAGTTTTTCCAGAAGTTCTCCAGCACCTGTCCATAAATTTTATTTTGCCAATGGTCAAAAAGCGGTTTACTGCTCATGCCGCGTAAAGGCATGGCTTCAATAAATAACTCTTCGCCAACCAGTAACAAATTATACTCGGGCAAGCGGTTAAATAGGTAGGCCGAGTAAAACACCCGCCCGCTAAATTCTTCAAATTGAATGGGATGCAGGGTTTGGCCGGCCATTTTCTCTATAGTTTCTTTGTGATATTGTTTATTGGCGCCATTATCCTGGAAACAAATGATCAACCCAAAATCTTTTATCCGC
Source organism: Mucilaginibacter sp. UBA4741 (assembly GCA_002403905.1). Taxonomy (GTDB): domain Bacteria; phylum Bacteroidota; class Bacteroidia; order Sphingobacteriales; family Sphingobacteriaceae; genus Mucilaginibacter. Next base: position 3,241 of record DHIR01000117.1, on the reverse strand, counting down.
AAAGCCAGCGTAAGTGTATTGATCTCATCGCGATAGCCAAATTCCTGTTCGTTATTATCCACCTTAAATAAAAAAATGCTGTAAGGGGTGAAGTCCTCAAAAAACACCGGCAGGTTAATGCTCTGCAGCATTAAATGGAGGTTGCTAAATTTATGAATTATAGATTGCGAAATATTAAACTCTTCGCCCTGCGCGTATTGCTGGCGAATGCCGGCTTGTATCTCGTTAAATATTATCCCGTAAAGCAACTTGCCCGCCCATTGAAAAAGCTTTAATTCGTCAAGCCCTTTAATCGCATTATATCCACCGTTAAATGCCTCGGCTATTTCTGCCTCTAACGGTTCTAAAAAGGCTTCGTTAACGCTGGCGGCACATGGCAGTTTAATATCCTTATAAGTAGCCATACTCTCGTCTAATAGCTTAAAAGGCTTATCCTCCAAACCATAAAGACTCATTAACCATTGCGGGAAAACCTGTATCTTCTCTTCTTCGCTGTTAAGTGCTTGTCCGGTTAAAAAGCAAACCTTATTGCTAAAGTTCGATGTATCAAATGGTGCGTATATTTTTACGGGCATTTTATAAATAATTAAGCCTCAACCTAAATCCCTCTCCTTTGGAGGGGGACTTCGATGCATGACGTTTAAAGTCCCTCTCCAAAGGAGAGGGATTTAGGGTGAGGCAACCGCCATGCATAATTACGCCGCAAAGATAGCCATCATTTTAAAAAGAATAATTTAGCTTTGAGATTATGTTTTGCTTATGACCAACCAGCTTGATAAACTTTCGGATAATGAACTGCAGCTATCAGTAAGCTCGGTATTTAATTACGCACACGCCGCTGGCGTTTCGGGCGAAAAAACAAACACTCCTGCCCAGTTTGGCGACTATAAAGCAATCCATAACGCATACCTAAACTTATATAAAAGCAGTGATGATGAAGCCGTTAAAACCGAAGCCTTAAAAAGATTGGTATTTTTAAACTGGTATTATATTGCCGAGCCCAACCTATTAACCGGGATAACCGAGCTGGATGAAGATACCATGTATGACGCTTACGAAATATTGAATGGCCTGTTGCAGGCCGATAAGCTGGACGATGAGTTTAAGTGGATGCTGGCCTTCTACAGTAAGTGGGACTATACCATTTTTCAATTCTCTGAAGATGGCCTTGACGAGCTTACCGCTTTTGTAAAACAAAACCGCTGGATGGCGAAAGAGCCGCCGGCAAAAGAGCTGATAGAAGGCAAGATGGATAACCGCGGGCAAATGGGGAAATACTTAAAGGCATTGAGCGAAACCATATTATGAAACTAACGTGGCAACCTTTCGAGCTTGAGTTAAAGCACCCGTTTACCATAGCTAAGTTCTCGCGTACCTCAACCCCGTTAATGTTGGTTAATCTGGCGCACGAGGGTTATGTTGGCTACGGAGAAGCATCCATGGTACCCTATATGGGCGAAAGTCATGAAACCGCCGCGGCGTTTTTAACTATGGTTGATGTTAATCAATTTAAATTCCCGTTTGATTTTGCGGCGATAATTAGTTATTTGGATAGCATTGCCCCCGGCAACCCTGCTATTAAAGCGGCCATTGATATTGCTCTGCATGACCTGGAAGGCAAGCTACTAAACAAACCCTGCTGGCAATTATCAGGCAGTAACCTGGCCTTAATGCCCTTAACAAGTTATACCATTGGTATGGACGCGCCCGAAATATTCCGGAAGAAGGTACAAGAAGCAGTGGGTTTTAAAGTGATTAAAGTAAAGCTGGGCAGGGATAGTGACAAGGAGCTGATCAACATTATTCGTTCGGTAACCAATGTCCCCGTTTATGTAGATGCCAATCAAGGGTGGACAGATCCCCGCAAAAGCCTGGATATGATCTATTGGCTGCAAGAACAAGGCGTGGTATTAATTGAGCAACCTATGCTAAAAACCGATATAGACAATAACGCCTGGCTAACCCAACACAGCCCCATACCCATTATTGGCGATGAAAGCATACAGCGCCTGCCTGATGTTGAAAAAGCAAAAGGCGTGTACCATGGCATCAACGTAAAGCTTATGAAATCTGCCGGGATGTATGAGGCGCATCAAATGATACTGAAAGCCAGGGAACTTGGATTAAAAATATTAATGGGCTGCATGAGCGAAACCAGTTGTGCATCATTGGCCGCAGCAGCACTTGCCCCTTTGTGTGATTGGGCTGATATTGACGGGCCGTTTTTAACCACCAACAACCCTTATAAAATGCCTGCGTTTGCTAATGGTAAATATATGTTGAGTAATGAGCCTGGGTTAGGATTAATGCTTTAAATAAATTTGAGCGATAAAATTTTAATCCTCATCTAAAAACAGGTTAATTTGTACTAATGTCATTATTTGTAGCCTCATTAAATTCCGGAAGCAACGGTAACTGCTATTACGTTGGTAATGAGCACGAGGCGGTATTGGTTGATGTTGGCATATCCTGTCGCGAAACCGAGACACGCATGGCCCGCCTGGGTTTATCTATACGCAAAGTGAAGGCCATCTTCGTATCACATGAACATTCTGACCATATCCGCGGCGTAACCGTGCTGGCCAAAAAGTATCAGCTACCGGTTTATATAACCCCGCTTACCCTGTTTCATGGCGGTTTAAGATTGGATGAGGGCATGGTAGCAGACTTTACGCCCGGCCAACCCATCCGTATTGGCGAATTAATAATTACCGCTTTCTCTAAACTGCATGATGCCGCGCACCCGCATAGTTTTACCGTTACCTGCGGGGATATTAAAGTTGGCGTTTTTACAGATTTGGGGACCGTTTGCGAAAACCTTATCCTGCACTTTCAGCAATGCCACGCGGCTTTCCTGGAAGCAAATTATGATGAAGATATGCTGGAGAATGGCAATTATCCTTACCATTTAAAACGCCGGATCAGTGGCGGTAAAGGCCACTTATCTAATAAAGAGGCGCTTGCTCTATTTATTGATTATAAGCCGACCTGCATGAGCCATCTATTTCTATCTCATTTATCAAAGGATAATAACGACCCCACCTTAGTACACAACTTATTTAACACCCACGCCCGTGGTGCCGAGATAATTGTAGCATCGCGCTATCACGAAACGGCTGTTTATCATATCGGTGGGTTAAATGTGCCCGCTTATGCGCCGCTGGCAAGCATTCAAACCAGTTTGTTTTAAAAATTCCTTAAATTACATTTAATAAAGTATTAGAGCCTGTTTAAATTTTAT
>DHIR01000033.1 GCA_002403905.1 Mucilaginibacter sp. UBA4741 | reverse complement strand
TAAAAGATTTATAGAGGAAATATAAAAGAAAAAGCCACCTAAGGCAGCTTTTTCATATAAGTTTTATGTTGTTATTTATTGCCTGGGATAATGTCTATTACAACCGTACGGTTATAAAAGCGTTCTTCGGGCAGGTTATTATCAAATGGTGAATGGCTGGTATCTTCGCCAAAACCAAGTGTTTCAAACTTAACGGTGTTTTTTCCTGATGCTGCTAAGCTTGACTCAAGTATTTTTTGGCTTTGCTGCGCTCTGCTGTCAGATAGTTTTTGGTTATAATCCTCTTCGCCGATAATATCGGTATGCCCGTGAATAATAACGGTTGATCCATCAGCAATTAAAGGCGATACCACATCAATCAGCAACTTGTTATATGATGCTATGGTTGTTGCCCTATCAAAATCAAACACAATGCTATAACGGAAACCTTTTTGAATAGTTACATCCTGGCGAATTAAGTGAATTGTACTTTCTTTAGTAACGGTCATCCCGTTTTTGCCTTCGCCTATCATGGTTACTTTATAGTCTCCTTCAGGACGATCGCCTACAATTTTAATACCTGATACACTCTCCTGGTCGTTAGTAAACGGACCATAATGCTGGCTCACGCCCTTGTCATCAGTTATGTTTACAGACCAACTGTTAAATTGCTTTTTGGCACCATCAACATTTAAAATTACATAGCTATCAAGTGGATCTGTTTGCGTGGCGTTAATATTTATCGGCCTCATCATGCCACCACCTACTTCCATCAACAATTCAGGCGAAGTGCTTTCAATATCAACCCTGCGGTCTTCTGCACGAAGTAAAACAAGTTCTTTGTTGCCGCCAGGATGTTCTGATGGGTTGACTGGTTTGCTGCGCGCTCTCGTTGAAATACGTGAGGCATCAATACCGAAATTTATTACGAGATATTGTTTTATAGATTCGGCCATTACTTTACCGTCACCGGCAGGGGCGCCGCTTAATGATATAGTTACACCCGGGTTTGCACGCATCCGATCGCCCAGTATATTCAGTATATTATGATATACATTTAGTTGTCTTGCCGAACGGCCCGACATAGTTACTGATTGTTCTTCCTGTAATTGATCTTCTTTAAAAGCAGAAGCTTGTTCTCTGCTGAGTGTTACATAACGGCTTGGGATGCTGTTAGATCCATCCTCGAAAAATATAGCGTTAAGCAAAGGTAAGGTTTCACTTACCTGGCGTTTTAATGGTACTGTTTTAGGTTCGCGAACAGAAAAAGTAACATCGGCCACAACAGGTGGCGCTACTGCCATAGGAGCCGCCGCCGCAGAAATAACTTTATGCGCTTTACCAAATTTAAGGGCAATACCCGCTCTTACGGTGGTCATGGTCCAGCTTTCAATACTACGTGGTGACTGGCCAAAATATGGCTGATACGAAATAAAAGGTGAAAGATTGATCTGGGTAGTACTTGCTGCAGATGATAAAGGTATTTCATAACCGACACCAACCTGACCCGAAACCAATGTATGACGCATATCACTTAACTGCGAGTTTGTATTAACTTGTTTAACCTGTGTATATGAAAAATCATTCATGATATTGAAAGCAACACGTGGACCCACGAAGAAATATAGGTTTGATGACGGCATTGCTATTCGCAAACTAGGTTCGATAGTTACATAGCTTGTATTAGTATGCAGGGTTGCATCGCAATTACAGGGCGCTACTACGCCGTCAAATTTGCCACCACGGCCATCATAGCCCACGTTAAGCATTACGCCCCATATACCTGCCGGGCGATACTCTGCCAGTACAGAACCGTATGGACGGATACCAAATCCTTTATGAAAAGCAGTTGGAACGATCAAAGAATTATTAAGTGTTTGAGTTGTGCCATCATAAAAATTAAAATTGGCAGCGCCCGATACACCAAACCACCAGGTGGGTTGCGTAGTTTGGGCCTGAACCGTAATTTGAGAAAGGACAAGCATCAATGAAAATATGATGGCCCTTTTAATTGTTTTATATTGAAGTAACATAGGATTTCATTTTTAATGTAAGTTGATCTAATCAAGTACACTCCCCGAGGGGAATGTACTGATGAGGAGTATAAATATTAAGGTATAATAACGGTACTTGCATTTAATGTAACCGCTTTCTGTGCCAATAACCTGCCGGTAACAGTAGCCCCGGTATTTAAAGAGATGAGGTTTTTGCTCAGGATATTCCCGCTGAAATTAACAGTTGTTCCAAGAGTAGCCTGGCCTGCAACAACCCAATAGATGTTTTTGGCTTGCGCACCGCCCGTTAAATGAATAATAGCCGTATTGTTAACTATAAGATCCGAACCTATCTGGAACACCCAGGTATCATTTGGCCCGCCTGCTAAGGTTACACCAGCATTTGTTATTAAAAGCTGAGTGCCCCATTTATATAATCCTGGAGGTAGGGTTAAGCCACTAATATCGCCGGCACCTAAACCAACAATAGGCGCAGGGGTTACCAGGTTATTAGAATTGGTATAAGCAGTTTCCATATCACCTACATCCGTAGTTAAATTACCTGGTGTTGGTACCGCGTAATCCGCAGCGTAAACCTTGCCACTAACAATAGGGGTGTGAGATGATTGACCGCTGGGATCCATTATTAATCCAAACCCTGTTATGGCTGTGGATGTTATTGGGCTTACACCAATATCGCCGGTAATTGAGGTAACGCCTGTAGTAGATATACCTGATTCGGTTAGTATGGTAAAGTTAGCCGCTCCGCCAAGGCTAGGTAATATAGGGCCAAGGGCTACAACTGCCGTAAAGTTTGCAGTGATGTTTTTGTTAGATGTCATACTCACAGTTAACGGATTGACAGAACCCGAAGCATCGCCGCTCCATGATGAGAATATGAAACCTGGATTTGCCGTTGCCGTAAGCTGTACCGTTGTGCCATAATTATATGTTGGCTGATTAGGGTTTTTAGCAACAGTACCGTTTGTAGCAGTAACATTTAAAGTGTACGTGTTGATCACGAAATTAGCAACCAATGTTTTATTGGCAGTTAACGGGAACGTATAAGCCGCACTTGTTGAAGCTTGTACCGTATTTTCTGTCCAGTTAAAAAAGGTATAACCTGTATTTGGGAAAGCTGTTGCTGTTACCGAGGTGCCTGAAGGATACGATCCTGAGCCTGTAGTTGATCCGCCTGCAACCGGGCTTGATGATAACCCCACCGCAAATTGCGATGCCGCTACAAGACTAAAGTTTGCGGTTAACGTTCTGTTGGCAGCTAAAACAAATTGATAGTTTGAACTGGTAGATACTATTGTTCCGTTATCTGTCCAATTAATAAAGGAATATCCTGCATTAGGTGTTGCAGTAGCAACTACTGTTGAACCTGTTGCAAATTGACCCTGCCCGGTAACTGTACCGCCTGCTATTGGGCTTGATTGTAGATTTAAAGCTACCTTGCCAATGGTTATAGCCGCAAAATTTGCTACCAACGCTCTATTACCAGCCATAGTGAACTGGTAGCTTGGGCTTGTTGAAGCTACGGTTGCACCGTCCGTCCAATTGGTAAATACAAAGCCCGTTGCAGCTGTAGCTGTTACAGATGCTGTTGAACCTTGCGCATATGTTCCGGCCCCGGTTGTTGTGCCACTTGCCAGGGGCAATACAGATGTAGATACTTGTGGAATAGTTGTGAATGTCCATACCTGATCAGTAACTAAGGCTGTATGAAACTTGTCAGCCGCGCCGGTAGTAATGGTACCTGTGTACAAAACAAAAGGCAGCAAGGGTACATCTGGCGTAAAAGTATAAACCTTAGCATCGCCGGTAGCGGCAACGGTTCCTGATACGGCATTGGCGCCTTGTTTAATAATAAATGTTGTTTTGGTAATGGTGGCTGCGTCCATATCGGTATTAAATGTTGCCGAGATAACTTTAGGTAGTACCACATCAACGGCTTTGTCCATTGGATCAGTAACAACAGTTGGGCATACCCCCTGGGCGGCCACAAATTTATCCTTTTTACATCCGGTAGTAAATACTACAAAGAGTAAAACCAGGGACCAAATGGTTAGGAATTTTTTTGAATAGCCTCTGCTTTTACACACTTGAGTACTATTGCTAGTCGGAGTAGATTTTTTTTTCATGGGTAGTTATTAAAAAAATTATGTCGGTGGCCTGCAGTTTTGATAAACAGACTTTGGACAATACAAACATACCCTGAGAAGTGGGGTGAGATGTTACACAATTTTGTAAATAAGTTCTATAATTCACACATTGAAGAAGGTAATGAGGTATTACATTCAATATGCTTAAAGCGGGAAGGTGTTATACCTGTTACTTTTTTAAATTGCGTTGATAAGTGAGCGACACTGCTATAATTCAGTTTCCAGGAAATTTCAGTTAAATTAAGCTCATTATAGGAAATTAGTTCTTTAACTTTCCTGATTTTATTGGAGATGATATAATGCTCTATAGTTATGCCTTGGTCCTCTGAAAATGTATTGGCAAGGTAAGTATAGTCAAGACTTAGTTTTTTGCTCAAGTAATAGGAAAAGTTTGTTTTTAATGCAGCCCCTGAATAATCAAGCATTTCTAAAACAATAGCTTTGATTTTTTCTATTAAAATATGTTTTCTATTATCTGTTAATTCTAAACCGGCTTTATATAAGGCTGTCTTAAGTTTGTCAATTTGTTCAACAGAGATAGGCTCAAGAATTTCTACTCGGCCCGCCTCAATTAATGTGGCATTTAAATCAAGTTTCTCTAATTCATATTTAACAACCATTTGGCAGCTAATACAAACCATATTTTTTATAAATAGTATCATCAGCAATTGATATGCAAAGCAAGTGCCTGTATTTAAAAGTCGTTTTTTGGGAATAAGGCCGTGTTTTATTAAAATGGGTGTGTTTAACTACTAAAAGTGCTCTCACATATACTTAAAGGCACATTATGCCGTTGTAGGCAAAACAGAAAGGTGAAAATCCTGAAAATAGACGTTTGATTTATTTTTGCTCTCAAAAGAACGATTACATAACCATTATAAAACATTTAAAGATAATATAATTCGTTTAAGGCAAATATATTGGAGATATTCTGTGTTTTGCGCGATATAGATTAATATATAAGATAAAAGCAATTATTGAGCACCTTTTTTACCGCTACAACCTTTATGAATAGTATAATAGAATTATTGTAGCTTATTTACTATGTAATATTAAATTACTTGCAGGCTATTTATCTTCATTAGAACACATTGAGTCGTTTACCGCCGTAACGGTTTTGTTGCAGTTTTCGGCAACGATTGCATAGAAAAGAATTAAAGAATTCAGTAAAAAAAGATACTTTTAGCAGCAATTCCAATAAAATCTATAAATGCAGTTTGCTTAAGTTATGACAAGCGCGTTTATACTCCAAAAATTAACTATCTAAGTGATAATGATGAACAAAATCTTATTTAAGAAAGAAGTTGTAGCGTTGCTATTGGTTCTTGTTTTTAGCCATAAAATAAGTTTCGGCCAGCAAGTGGTACCAGAATACAGTAACCTGTCAAAAACAGATACTGCATCTGTTCCAAAAGAAATTGAGAACCCCGAAACTATCGGTATAAACAAAGAGCTTGACCACGTTACGTTAATGCCTTACAGCAATTTAGCCGAGGCTTTAAAAGCTAATCGCCGTGCATCTTCACTAGCCATTAGCTTAAACGGTATGTGGAAGTTTAATTGGGTAGACTGGCCCCAAAAGCGCCCTGTTAATTTTTATAAACCAACCTACGATGTGTCAAAATGGAAAGACATTAAAGTGCCTTCATCTTTCCAGGTACAAGGTTACGGAACGCCCGATTATAGCAACTTTACCCTGATTTTCCAGAGCGATTTCCCAAGGGTAATGACCGAGCCTAGAAATAAAAAATATACAACCCTTACAGAACGCAACCCGGTAGGCAGCTACCGCCGCGATTTTACGGTGCCTGCAAACTGGAGTGGCCGCCGCATATTTATCACTTTTGATGGGGTAGATGCAGGCTTCTTTATATGGGTTAATGGTAAAAAAGTTGGCTACAGTGTAAACAGCCGTAACGCTGCCGAATTTGATCTGACCAAATATGTACGGCCCGGCAAAAATACGCTTGCTGTTGAAGTTTACCGTTTTACATCAGGCAGCTATCTTGAAAATCAGGATATGTGGCGCTTGAGCGGTATCTTCAGGAATGTAACCTTATGGAGTGCCCCGCAAGAACATATCCGCGATTTCTTTATTAAAACCAATTTGGATAATAAATATCGCGACGCGGACCTGACCGTATCGGCTAAAGTAAAAAACTATAGCAGCGTTGCTGTACCAGCGCGCCAAATAGTGGTAACCCTTTATAACGGACTAGTTAAAGTACCGGGAGCCGCTGTTAAAAAATCAGTACCTGCATTACAACCCGGCGAAGAAGTTAAGGTTGAAACCAGTTTCCATGTAACCAATCCGGAGAAATGGACAGCGGAAACGCCAAAACTATATACATCAGTAATCACCTTAAATAACGGCGCTATTACGTTAGAAACCATGTCGGCCCGTACCGGTTTCCGCGAGATCGAGATAAAAGGGCGTTTGTTTTTGGTAAATGGCGTACCTATTAAATTAAAAGGCGTTAACCGCCACGAAAACTGGCCCGATGATGGTCATGCTGTTACCGAGGAGCAAATGATAAAGGATATAGTCTTGATCAAACAAACCAACAGTAACCACGTGCGTACCTGCCACTACTCTGATGACCCGCGTTGGTATGAGCTATGCGACGAGTACGGTATATATTTGGTTGCCGAAGCTAACGTAGAGTGTCATGCCCAGCAGAACCAGTTTAACGAGGAACCTACTATTAAAGCCGCCATTATAGAGCGTAATGTAGCTAATGTAGAGAACTTTAAAAACCATCCTTCGGTTGTTATATGGTCGTTAGGTAATGAGTGCGGCAGGGGTGGAACAAACTTCAGGGCCGCGTTACAAGCGATAAGGAACATTGACAACAGGCCAACGCATTACGAAGGCTTTGGTATAGGTAATGATAAGAACCCGGCCGATATTGACAGCCAGATGTATACCGGCGTGGCCGGCGTTGAAAAAAACGCTACCGATGCTACACTAACCAAGCCATATTATTTATGCGAATATGCACACGCCATGTTCAACTCAATGGGATCGGTTGATTTGTATAATGATCTGTTTGATAAATACCCTAACTTATTAGGTGGCGCGATATGGGAATGGGAAGATCAGGGTCTGTACAATAACCGGGATCCTAAACATCCTATTATAGCATATGGCGGTGGTTTCGGTGAGTTCCCGAATGACCATTACTTTATCCATAAAGGTGTTGTGTTTTCTGACAGATCGCCTAAACCTCACTTCCCTGAATTGAAACATGCTTACCAATGGATCAGCATTAAAGCAAAGGACCTGGATAAAAAGACATTCACTATTAAAAATCGCTACCAGTTTACTAACCTGGGTGCTTTTGATGGCAAATGGGAAGTAAGCGAAAATGGTACTACCATATCATCAGGTAACTTGGCCATTGGTTCAGTTGCCCCTTTCCACGAGAAGGATATCAAACTACCATACGTTATCACCCCAAAACCGGGTGCCGAGTATTTTGTGCGAATTTCATTTCAGTTGAAATCAGATAAGCTATGGGCCAAAGCAGGCTTTGAAATTGCCGAGCAGCAATTTGAATTACATACACCTGTACCGGCTATGGTAAGCAAATCGCAAGGTGGTAATTTAACTTTGAATGATTCGAAAGATGCCATAAAAGTTAAAGGAACAGACTTTAACCTAACGTTTGATAAAACTAAAGGTACGTTCACTAAAATAGAAAAAGACGGCGATAATATACTACGCAATGAAGGCGGACCGATGCTGCACTTATGGCGCGCGCCTCACCAAAAAGATGATATGTGGGCCTATACAGATTGGGTTAAAAATGGCCTGAAAGAAATTAGCTGGGTAGCCAATGATGTTAAGAGCACGCAGCTTGCACCTAACGTTGTGCAGATAAGCGCTAACCTTACCGGTACCGGTAAACAAACATTTGTAGTACACCATAAAGTGGTTTACACCATCAATGGCAAAGGCGAAATAAAAGCCGAAAATAGCGTTGACTTTAGCGACCCTAAACTGGTTTTAGCTCGTATTGGTGTGCGTATGTTCCTGAATAAAGATTTGAACCAGGTTGATTACCTGGGCCGTGGCCCAATGGAAAACTATGGCGATCGTAAAAGCGGTTTTAATGTGGGCCATTACTCAAGCAGCGTTGTTAAACAAATGACTGGTTATGAAAAACCAATGGAACAAGGCAATCACGAAGATGTACGTTGGGCCAATTTAACCGCAGCTAATGGTTTAGGAGTGGCCATTAAACAGGTTGACTCTGTTATGCAAATGAGTGCCTTGCCTTATAGCGATGAAGAAATGGACCCGGTTGAATATAAAATAGACCTGCCAAAAAGTAGCGGCACGGTATTATGCATAAGCCATAAAACGCTGGGTGTAGGTTCAAACGGTTGCGGTCCGCGCCCGTTAGAGCCATATAAGGTATATGCTAACGCTACTAATTTTAGCTATGAGATAGATCTGTCTAAAAAGAAGAAATAATTAACTACCCGATTAAATGCCCCTTGCAAACCAAGGGGCATTTTTTTTATATTTATGCACTATGCAAAGAAGTTTCAATGTGCTTAATTTCATAGCGATCTTTTTCGCTTTCAGCCTGCCGCGCTCTGTGGTTGCACAATACAATGCTGCAGCCGCACATAGCGCGTGGGCTAGCTATAATGCTTACTTTAAAACATCGGATGGAAAGGGGGGAGAGTTCTTCGCTATTAAGCAGGGAACCAATCGCAGCAGTGGCTTCTGGGAAGATGCCGAAGAGATAGAACTTGCAGAAGATCATTACGACTTCGCTATGCGTAATGGTTATACTAAAGAGCGGTCTGCCCTCGCTGCCGGGGTCAACCAACTCTGTATTGCTTTCGTAAACAAACATGATCACAGTTGGGCTTCAAATCGCTTTAACGATGACCTTAATTGGGCAACGATCGCCTTTGTTCGGGCCTATAGAGTCACCTTAGATGCCGGCGCGCCAAATATTACCTGGTTAAAAGATGCCGAAATCAACTTTAATACGGTATACAACCGGGCTTCTACCGGCAATGGCGGGATAGCTCAAATTCAGCCACCGGAACCGCTCACGCCAGATTGGAAACCTAATCTTGACGCGCCCGCTAACTTTACCTTCGTAATAGCCGGTTATCTGATCTATGATAACAATGGCGATATTGGCTACAAGAACAAAGCCAACGGTGTGTATAAGTGGTCCATTGATAATTTCTACACTACCAGTTCGCACAATGGCGGCCCCTGCGCTCCGCCTAATAGCAACCTCACCTGCGGCAAGATCATTGATAGTAGTCCGGGTAGCCAATACACCATCGCTCCATGGAACTCCCTTCCCAATGCGCTTCGGGTCGGCCCGAGTGACTTTACCTATAATTACGGAATCGCGATCAATGCTGCTTTGAGGGTAGGGGGGCACGACAATTTGATCATCGCGCAGAACATTGCCAATTATCTAATGTTTAATTTCAGCAATACAATGGCGCCGGTCAATCATACGGCCTATGACGGAGCATTTACTTATAATGGCGATACCTGGAACATACTTCCCAATTATGGACAAGGCGGTAAAAATAACGCCGGTTATAATGGAATCGCCTTTCGCGGTGTAGGTTTTGGACTTTCCGTTGGCGCGCTCAACTCGGTCACTAAGCACTGGGCTCAAGCTAATGTGCTGGCCGCATGGAACAACCGTAACAATGACAATGTTATTTGGAATGCCTGGAATCAGGATGGTACCAAAAAGACCCCGGCCAGTGGCGGCGGTCTTTACTCTTGGGATTGTAGCGCGGCGCTTTCCGGCCTTTTTAATATTCCGGTACCAGCAGTGCGCATTCGTTAGCGATCACATCTGCAAAATGTACGCTATGGCAATAAATATGTATGATAAGGTTATTGTATAATTTATTTAAACAGCTAATTTGTGACAACCAATTAATAATCTCAAAT
>DHIR01000097.1 GCA_002403905.1 Mucilaginibacter sp. UBA4741 | reverse complement strand
TTTTAATCGCACAACACGTTATATATCAATCAAAAGAAACATTTACTGTCTGCAAAGCTGGTAGATGAAATAGAAACTTGCCTGGCCGATTTTAAGTATTGGTGGGATGAGCCCATTAAAGACACGCAATACCGCTGTTACCATACAGAAAACCATCAGGGTCTTTATCATGAGGATGAACTATTGGCAGGGCAGCTCCTGAAAGGTCGCGTGTTTAAAAACGGCAAAACCGGGGCCGAACATATGCAGCACGCAACTATACTCCTCAACAAATGGTTGGACTATCGCACCCGGTTTGGTTTTAGCGAATGGTTATCTAATCACTATTTGGATGTAGACTTAATGACCCTTGCCAACCTGAATGACTTTGCCGAGGATAAGAATATCCGCGCACGGGCGGGTTTATTAATTGATGCCGTGCTTTATGAAATGGCCCTTAATAATTTCCATGGACTGTTTGGCTCAACCCATGGCCGCACCTATAACCGTTCATTAACCGGCGGCGAAAAAGAAACAACCGCGCCAATTATGAAACTGATGCTGGGAGTAGGTATATACAATTCTTCCAAATGCATGGGCGCGGTATGTTTGGCTACCAGTAAATATCGTTGCCCTGCTATTATTGAAAGCATTGCTACAGATTATACCCATACCTTGTATGATAAAGAACGGCAAAGCATTAATGTAAGTGATGCGCCAAAATATGGATTGTCTTTTAATGACGAATTGGATAACCAATTGTTTTGGGGAATGCAGGAGTTTATCCATCCGGATGCTATCAATATGTCGCAAAAGGTATCAGAAAAATATGATGTATGGCCTTACAAAAATTATGATTTCTATAAAGCGCAGTACCAGTACCAAATAAACAAATACGGAAAAATTGTAAACCCTAACCTGGATAGGTATGCGTTATCAGAAGCTAACATACAAACTTACCGCACCAATGATTTTATGCTGAGCAGCGTGCAGGATTATCGTCCGGGTGCGCCGGGCTATCAACAGCATATCTGGCAGGCTTCGTTAGGCATTAACGCGGTAGTTTTTACCAATCATCCCGGCGAAACAACCCCTAATCCGGTAGGTAAGGAATCAAGCCCTGCTTATTGGGCCGGTAATAAAACTTTGCCCCGCGCGGTTCAATATAAAAATGTATTGATCTGTGTTTATAATATTGACCCAAAAGATCCGGCGCCGTTTTCTCATGCTTATTTTCCGCGCAATGCTTTTAACGAAGTTATAGAGCAAGGACATTGGGTATTTGGCCGTAAAGCCGATGGCTATGTTGCACTTTACTCTCAAAATACCCTAGAATGGCGACAAGATGCCCAGGGCCAGCCAAACGAAGTACGAACTTCAAGCCCGCAAAACATTTGGGTGTGCGAGGCTGGTTCAAAAAAACAATGGAAAAATTTTAACGCCTTTGTTAAAGCTTTAACCGCAAGCCACATAGATTGCGATGGATTATTGGTTAAATACAATTCCCCGTCAATTGGCGAAACTCAATTTGGCTGGACGGTACCATTGTTAATAAAAGGGCAGGCGATAGCTACCAATAACTATCCGCGCTTTGATAATCAATATGGGAAAACGGCTTTTACAGCAAAAAAAATGGTAATAAATTATAAAAAGCAAAAACTGGTGCTTGACTTTGCAAACGGGAGAAGATCAGGCAATTAATCTTTAAATTTAAGCGCGTAAAAAAGGCCGCCTAATGCGCCGTTACCTTTAAACATCTCGAACAGCTCTTCGCGGCTATTACCCAGGTACATGATGTACGCATCAGCCACATCGTCTCTGTGGAGCGATATCATGATGCAAAATTTATAATCGGTACCAAATGATGTGTTTTTTATAGGGATGATCCATGTACCACCCCAGTCGGCACCAAATTCAGGTTTCACATGTTCTGGCGGGAAGGGATTAAACCCGATAGTTGGATCCATAGACCCACCGCCAACATTAAGCGCGACAGTGTACGAGAATGCTTTGTATGAATTATTGGGGTTTACCATAGTGCTTCCTGGAGCGTGTTCAGTTAAAAAAATTTTGTACTCGGCAAACCTGGCGCTCAATGAAAAAATCGAATATCGGATCTCAATAGGCTTATCTGTAAATTTTACTGCAAAATCATACCGAACCTGCTTGTTTTTAACTACAGGCACTTGCGTGGTACCGGTAGGTATAGTAAATACCATCTTATTATCATCCAGCACTTTTTTAAATTTGATGATGGTACTGTCTGTCGCTAACTGAGCATTAGCAATAGCAGTAATAAAAAACAGTATCGTTAACAAGTTTAGTTTTTTCATTGGGTTAAGGTTTAGTTGATCCAATATACCGTTTTATGTTAATCCAACCAAACCGTTTGTGTAAATGCGCCGTTAACCGCCGCATCCCAAACCTCCAAGCGGATCCATGTTTTTCCTTTTAAATTCATGGGGATATGGAAAGTCTGGCTGCCAAAAGCGGTGGTGTTGGTTAAATCTATTTTTTGGCGATAAACGTTTTTGCCATCGCCGGTTATTAGTTCGGCAAAGTTTAGCGGGTAGGTCCATTTAACCGAGAAGTCGACAATTGATTTGGTTGCGCTGGTTACTTTTATAGTCGATCCTGCCTCGGCGCCATTCACTTTAAATGTTGGTATTAAAACCTCACCGGTGGTCGAAAAGAAGTTGCCGCTTTTCAACACATCCAGTATCGGCTGCCAGCCATTTTTATACTCGGGCAGCGCGTTTAATTTTAAGTAGTTAATATTTACGTGGGCATACATTTCGTTTTGCTGCGTGATGGTAAATATATCCGACTCGGCCAGCACCTTCTTTTTAAGCCCCCAGTTGTTCATGTCGTCCATCAAATCAAAAACGCGTTTACCCATCCTAACAGTTGACAGATCTGCCGGGATGTTTTTCCAGGCAGCACCATTAAAATGATCTGATTTATAAAAAGCTTCATTTTTATAAAGGTCCGGGTAGCCCGTTGATCCTTTGGTGCGGGCATGAGCAGTCCAGGCCAATCCATTCTCGGCTTCCAGCAATTTAAGCATGTCATCCTTATCGTGGATATGGTAAACCTTGCCGAAGCGGCTATCCTCGGCAACAAAAGGTACCCCCTCTTTGCGCGACATGATCCAATAAACCGGCTTTGGAAAAAATTCCAGCCAGTGGCCGCCGAAAAACTCGTTAGGCTCTTCGCCTGGCAGCAGTAAAAAACTACCATGTGATTCTTTTTCGCACTCTTTAAATAAGGTGTTTAATTCTTTCAAGCGCAGTTCGTCCGGTCCTTTAGGGTGACCGCCGCCATGAAACTCGGCCAGGTGGACTATATTAACCCCAAGGGTTTTAAATACCCGTACATATTCAGGCTCATCTTCTACAGGTTTGCCTTTTAGTAATACCGAGGTAGTATATTCATTATGGAAATGGCTTGCCATGGTTTTATAGCCCGGCAATGGTATAAATTGATCATTATGCGTAAATTTCTTTACTTGTTCTAAAACGTTTTGTCCATCGGCGGGGCTAACCATACAGAAAAAGTTTAGCCGTTGCCGGGTAGCAGGCGGGGCGTTAAACCAGGGCACGTAACGATGGTCGCCATACAGGTCCTGGCGTATGCCTATGCCAAATCCGGGTATCATTTTGCGGTAGTTGGTACCGTACCAGGTAAATTTTAAATTAAAGGCTTCGTCCAGGGGGTAAAAGTATTGATGCGGCGCCGGGAAAACAGCCACGCTGCCATTTACCGTTTGCCCTATTATGGTGCGATATTTTACCTCTACATTGCGACTGGTATCTGTAGCGGAAACTGTGGCATTAGTAAACTCGTCAGTAACCTTAGCCCAACCAATTTTGCTCCATGCCGGGTTTTTGCTTACCAGGCCGGCATCATAAACTATTGCTGTCGAATCAACATCTGTAGCCATAACAGCCGCCACATTAAACAATGGGCTGCCATTATAAAAAGTAACTTCTATATGCCCGCTAAAGGTGCTTGCTTTTACGCCATTAATGCTTACAATGGTACGCGAGCCTTCTGTTTTTACAGCGGCATTGGTTTTATCCATCTCTACATTATAGGCCTTAAACGGTTTTAGCGGTACACGGTCAAAGAAGATGTTCCAACCGTTTTGCGATATCAGGTCGCGTTTGCCAATGGTGAGGATAAATTCGGGGTTAAGGTTGGCGGCTATTTCTTTATAAGCTCCCTTACTGGTTGCCTGTATACTTTTAAACAACGGATTGTTTTTATCCAGATCAAAAACTACCCGGCCATGTTCTGTTGTACCAACCGGCCAGGTTAGATCGATCTTTGAACCGACAGTTTTAACAGTAACGCCATTATTTTTATTAAAGCCTTGCAGGCTAACTGTAGTTTGCGCAAAAATGCAATTAGCATTTAATAGGATAGCTGAAGCAATTAAAAAAAAGCAAGCAGCTTTTTGTTTACTTAAAATAGGCATAGCGGGTGGTTGGTTTACTTGGTTAATAAAAGTAAAAATTAATTTTAATTAACGCTATCTAAATGTAATTCATTTATACAGATGCCCTAATATCCTCATTTACATAAAAATATTTGAAAATAAATTTGCGCAACCGAAAAGTTGCACATCGATTTGCAATCGATCAGTTGCAATAAAATGAGAAGAGATATTTTTCAGGCAATAGCCGACCCAACCCGCAGAGCCATCCTTGCATTATTAGCCATACACGCGATGACACCAAATGCGCTGGCCGAACATTTTAACAGTACACGTCAGGCGGTATCAAAACATATACAGATACTGGCCGAATGTGAAGCGGTTACACAAAAGCAATCGGGCAGAGAGATCTATTACCATGTAAACGCTAACAAAATGAAAGAAGTAGACCAATGGCTGGATACCTTCCGCAAGATATGGGAAGACCGCTTTGACCAATTAGACGACGTATTAAAAGACCTTTAAAAACTACAACAATGGCACACGAAACCAAATTTGAAAAAGACCCTAACAAATGGCAACTAAACATAACCCGCGAGTTTAGCGCACCGGTTGAAAAAGTATGGAAAGCCTGGACAGAAGCCGAACTATTAGATAAATGGTGGGCACCAAAACCCTGGAAAACTGTAACTAAAAGCATGGACTTTACAGTGGGCGGCACCTGGCTTTATAGCATGGTTGGCCCAAACGGTGAAGAACACTGGAGCCGCGTAGACTTTACTGCTATAACACCCGGCCATAGTTTTAACGCCGACAATTGCTTTTGCGACAAGGACGGGAATATTGATCCAAACTTTGCATCCTGGTCGCATTGGGCAAATGTGTTTATGCCGACAGCTACCGGATCAAAAGTAGAAATAGCGCTTTCATTTGACACTGAGGCTGCTATGGATAAATTGGTTGCGATGGGCTTTAAAGGTGGCTTTACTATGGCGCTGGGTAATTTGGATGAGTTACTTGAATCATAAACTTTATAATATATTGATTATTAAGGGGCTGCTTTATAGCGGCCCTTTTTGTTTTTCGTATCAGTTATTAAATTTTTTTAATTCGAAAGCAACGCCTTTCGATTATTGTGCGTATTGACAATAAACTAAAGCGATAAACTAAATTCTCAAATATATGAAAACTAAGAAATTAAGCTATTATCTGCTGGCAACAGTCTCGGTACTTACGTTATTGAGTACATCGTGTTCAAAAAACAGTAACAACCCGGCTATGCCAACACCAACCCCCGTTGTTGTTACAGGTTTTAAGTTAACCACTAACGTTACCCTGGGTAACATCATTACTGATAACAACGGTATGGCTGTTTATTTTTTCTCGAAAGATGTAGCCGGCACACCAACTTGCGTTGATGCCTGCGCTGTTAAATGGCCTCCATTTTATAAAGAAAATCCAACTATCGGCACTGGTTTATCAGCCACTGATTTTGGGGTGGTTACACGCACCGATGGCTCTAAACAAACTACTTATAAAGGCTGGCCGTTACATTATTTTTCGGGCGATGTTAATGCGGCTGACGCTAACGGCGACGCATTTGGAAATCTTTGGGCGGTAGCAAAAGCTGATTATTCTGTAATGTTTGGTAACCAGCAATTGGTCGGCCTTGACGGAGCATCGTATACAGACCAAAGTATAGCAGGTACAGGCGCCTCAACCTTTTTAACCGACCCAACCGGCCATACGCTTTACATGTTCACTAAAGATACACATGCTACCAATACATTTACCAAGGCCGATCTGAGTAATAATACCGTTTGGCCTATGGACGAAGTTACTACTATAGGCAGCATACCAACCGTTTTAGACAAAACACAATTTACTACTATTACCGTATTTTCACATACCCAATTAGTATTTAAAGGGCATCCTTTATATCAATTTGGACAGGATGCCGGCGTACGTGGTAGTACCAAAGGCGTAAGTTTCCCAACACCGGGCTCAGCTATTTGGAAGGTTACCAATAACACAACAGTTGTATTATAAAGAAGTTGTATATTAATTGTTTGGCGGGTAGTCGGTTTAGGGTCCGATTGCCCGCTTTTTTGTGCAAAGAGTTTATTTTAATGTATTGATAAAATCTGTCAATACAGGTGTCAATCCCGGATGCAATGGCAGATCGCTTTTTTCATAAGTAGCCAGGTTTAATTTCATATTGGTTGGCCCCTCTTTTAATATATGGCTCATGCCGGGTATTAGCTTTAATTGCGCATTAGGGTCGGCTTTTTTCAACAGCTTCGCGTTTTCAACACTTACCTGCATATCAGTTGTTCCCTGTACTAATAATACGGGTACGGTTAATTTGGATATTTCCAATTGTGGGTCATATTGCATTAACGAACGCAGGAATGGCTGTATTGCAGGGCTAAATAATCCCTCAAAACCAGGATCAAGTTTTTGTCTTACAAACTGCCCCGCTTTAATACTATCTATCATTAACACCGCTTTTTTATAACTTTTTGCCGATGCCCGATCTTTAATTTGAGTTTTCAAGACAACATCCACCGGGAAGCCGGCACCGGCTAATGATATAAAGGCATCGGCTTTTTCACGTTTAGCGGCGATCATACCAATTAATGAACCCTCGCTGTGACCGGCAACAATGACTTTCGAAAAGCGTTTGTCGGCCTTTAAAAATTTAATCATAGCCGCGGCATCATCTATATAATCATTAAACAGCGTTGAGTTTTGTGCTTTAGTGCTTTGCCCTACGCCACGTTTATCATATCGCAACACCGCAATGTTTTTTACTTTAAGCGCTTCGGCCAGCATTTGGTATTCATTAGATTTCCCATTTGATAATGCCGAATTTCCATCTCTATCTGTTGGGCCCGAACCTGCAATTAATAACACAACCGGAATATTTTGCGCCCCGTCTGGAATAGTAAGCGTCCCCTTTAATACAGCACCGGTTGTTTCAACTGTAACCGTTCCGGGCACATCGGCAATAACGGGCTGCTCGCGCTCGTCTTTTGCGGTATAAAAGCTGGCTAATTTATTATCACTGTTAAAATTAAACTTCATTATCAGCCCGCCTCTTTCAAAAGCGGCTATATAATTAGCGCCCTGGCTATCTGTATTAACGTATTCGCTTTTTGTTAACCCTCCTAATGCGGTCTTTAATTGTTTCAATGCGGCATCAATTGCCGTTACAGATGTTTCGGATTTAAGATTATCGGCAAGCATTGCATAAATAACATCGGCCTTTCCATCGTTATAATAACTAACAAATTTATCAGCGTTGGCATCGCTAGCTGCATTTTTTTGCGCATTGGCCACTGATGCTGTTAATATTATTACTAAAGCTATAATAAAGGATCTCATGCGGTAAATATAATTATTTGCGCTATTCTGCAGCTACCCACTTTAAACAAGTGATCTGGCTTACATCTATTTTATTATCCGTAAGTGTTAATTTACCGGTGGCTTTATCAATTTTAAAAACAATAATTGCATTGCCCTCCTGGCCTGCCGATAACAGGAAGTTTCCTGTTGGATCTATAGTAAAACCGCGAGGGGCCTTACTTACGCCATAACGTTCAATAAAACTTAGCTTACCGTCTTGTTTGTTGATGGCATATAGCACAATATTATCAGCCGTATCCCTGTTTGAGGCGTATAAGAATTTTCCATCCGGCGATACATGCAAATCGGCAGCACCGGTTTCTTTATAATCCTCGGGCATCATATTAATGGCTTGCACAAAGGTTAGCTTACCGTTGTTGTATTTGTATACAGTAATTTTTACGCTCAGCTCATCTATTATATACAAGAATTTTTTATCAGTCGAAAACTCCATGTGGCGCGGGCCATCACCAGGGGCAGTTGTTTCAACTGCCGGATCGGCTGGGGTTAGTGGCTGGCTCTTGGTGTTATCGTAGTTGTAAACATCTATTTTATCAGTTCCCAGATCGGCAACTAATAAAATCTTTCCATCACTTGAAAATATAGATGAATGTACATGCGGTCCTTTTTGATTTTTATGCGGACCAGAGCCTGTGTATTGCAGTGTTTGTGATACCGTACCTAATGATCCATCCGTATTTACCGCAATACCGTAAGGCGTCCACTGGTGTAATGCGATATAAATACATTTTTATTATCCTTATCTAAAATTATATGAACCGGGTTGATACCGCCTGCCGGTTGCTTATTGATCAGCACTAACTTGCCCGATGCGGGAGCAAACTTAAACGCGCTCGCGCTGGCCTCGCCGCCTTTGGTATCTACATTACAAGCATAAACAAACTTGCGGTCATTACTAATAGCCAGGAAATCGGGGTTTTCCACATTATCTATTTGGTTTAAATATGTTGCCTTACCCGTTCCCGTATCAAATCTGTATACTAATATGCCTTTAGTTTCATTGGGGCGTGTATATCCGCCTAACAGCAGGTCGTACGTTTTATTCTTTTTTTGCGAAAAGCCTATTACCGGCAATAGCAGTAATACAACTAGTAAAAACTTCTTCATGATAAGCGGGATAAATTTGGTTTATGCAGCAAGTTAACAAAAACTATAAATAAAAATGCCCCACATTTAGCGAGGCGTTTTTTAGGCTTGATGTGTTTTTATTCTACCGGTGTCATCTTCAAACAAACAGCCGATTTCATTAAAATAGATTTGCCATTAAGAGCAAGCTTACCTGTTTTTCTATCTATTTTAAAAACATCAACGCGCTTAACACTGCCAACCAACACATAGTTTCCGGTAGGGTCTATCATAAAATTACGCGGGTTTTCGCCGGTTTTATAACGATCAACGTAAGTTAGCGTGCCCGTTACCTGATCAATAGCGTAAACTAATATCTCATTAGCTGTTCCACGATTAGTCGCATATAAAAACAAGCCATCTGGCGATACATGTATATCGGCCGCGCCATTTATCCCCTTAAAGCTATCGGGCATCATTTTAACGGTTTGTATTTCCTTTAGCACGCCGTCATGATAGGTATATGCGGTTATCATAGCTTTCATTTCCTGTATATTGTACATAAATTTACCGTTGGGGGCAAAATCATTATGACGAGGACCTGCGCCACCTGCTGTGCTTACAAATGGAACATCTGCCGATGTTAACGGCGGGTTTTTAGATGCGTGATAACGAAAAATATTTATTTTATCAGTACCAAGGTCGGCAAACATTAAATATTTTTCATCAGGCGACAATACTGCCGAGTGTCCATGCGGTTCCATTTGGCGCATTTTATCAGGGCCGGTACCTACATCTTGTATGGTTTGGATAGAGGCTCCCAATGAACCATCTTTATTAACCGGATACGCCTGTAGGCTGCCGCCTCCATAATTAGCTATAAATACATTTTTCTGAGCTTTATCAACCGATATATATGCCGGTGATCCTATCGACGGTTGCGTATTCAACTGATCCATTTTACCCGTGGTTTTATTCAGTTTAAAGGCGGTTACACTACTTGTACCTATGGTGTTTTCATTCACCGTATAAACATATTTGCCATCCTGGGTTATAGTAAGGTAAGTAGGGTTTTTTGTTTCAACCTCGCTTAAATAAGCCACCTCACCTCTTTCTGCATAAAAGCGATAAACATATATGCCCTTGCTGTCATCAGCACTATCGCCTGTATAGGTACCTATTAACAGATCAAATACTTTAGGCCCTTGATTTTTTTTCTGAGCAACACAAAACACCGGTGATACCAGTGCAATTAACAACAATAACTTTTTCATAGCTTGACGGAATGTATTGGTTTATTACCTGCAAGGTAAATAAAATCCATAAAAAAACGCCCCGGAGTGCGGAGCGTTTATATTTTAAAGTCCTCTCCAAAGGAGAGGGGTTGGGGTAAGCCCCTTATTTTATCAAATGCTTTAACTGTATAACTTCCTTCTCGTCAAGGAAACGCCAGCGACCACGTGGTAAGTCTTTCTTGGTTAGATTAGCATATACTACTCTATCCAGTTTTACCACATCATAACCTAAATGCTCGAACATCCGGCGCACAATGCGGTTTTTGCCGCTATGTATTTGTATTCCTACTTCTCTTTTTGAGCCACCGGCAACGTATGATACTGAATCGGGTTTTATCGGACCGTCTTCCAGCTCTAAACCAAATTGTAGTTTATTCAAATCGCCCTGGGTTAAGCTTTTATTTAGCTCGACCTGGTAAAGTTTAGTAATGTTGCTGCGCGGATGCGAAAGTTTATCGGCCAAATCGCCATCGTTGGTCATTAACAATAACCCTGTTGTGTTACGATCAAGCCTTCCGATAGGATAGATGCGTTCGCGGCTGGCTTTTTCAACCAAGTGCATTACCGTGCGGCGCTCTTGCGGATCTTCGGTAGTAGTTATATAATCTTTAGGTTTGTTTAATAATACGTAAACGTTCTTTTCGCGTTTAAGTGTTTCGCCGTTATAGCGTATCTCGTCTTTAAACGGATCAACCTTTGTACCCAATTCATTAACCACCTCGCCATTAACAGATACCACACCCGCTATGATCAGCTCATCAGCCTTACGGCGTGAACATATCCCGGCATTAGCTATATAACGATTAAGGCGTATAAGGCCCTCATCTTCTGCTTTCTTAGTTGGTTTTTTTGCGCGTAGTGTTTTTACCGGCGCATCGCGATCGCGGGTTATTTTATCATAAACCGGTTTGCGGGCCGGCCTATCATCATCTTCGCTTTTTTTGAATGCGACGGTTGGTCTCGAACTGAACTTGCGATCGCCTGCCGGTTTATCACTAGCTTGATAGCTATTAGGGGTTCTTTTGGGTTTATCGCCAAAATCAGCGCCAGTTGGTTTGCGGTTTCTCGGTGCAAAATCACCGCTTCCAGAACTTCTTTTAGGGCGGTCATCACTGCCGAAACTTTTCTTCGGGCGGTCTTCGCTGCCGAAACTTCTTTTCGGGCGGTCTTCGCTGCCACTGTCGCGAGTGCCATACGGCTTGCTACGTGGTGTAAATTCTTTTTTATCGCCACCAAAACTTCTTTTCGGGCGGTCATCTTCGCTACCGCTTGGGCGGCCAGTGTATGGTTTGTTGCGTGGAGTAAAGGTTTTCTTTTCGCCTGATGATTCATCACCGTATGATCTTTTTGGTCTTTCTTCGTCTCCTCCGCCTGTTGGACGGCCAGAGTATGGCTTGCGCGGACCAAAGCTTTTTTTCTCGGCTCCTGACGAAAAAGAACTACGCTCTGCAGCAGGGCCACTCGAGTATCTTTTTTTTGTACCATCATTAGCGGGTTTGTCCGTGCTTCTTGAAGACTTGCCGCGAGGGGCAGAAGGTCGTTTATTATCGCCACTTTTTGAAGGCCCTTTTGACTTGCCATTTCGGTCATCGCGACTGTTTGTTGGTCTTTTAAATACCATAGTTTTTTAGTTTGCGCTTTCGCAGCGTGAGCCGCAAAAGTACGCTTTTTAGGCCGTTTCCTGCGGTTTTTTTCAACTTTTTTAATCGGTTCAAAAACTGCGTTTAAACCACTTTAAACCACGTTTTTTAAACTATTTTAAAAAACTCAAAACACTAAGGGGGTGTTAAGTGTTTGACAATCTGCTTTATATAAAGTACCTTTGTACAACATTTACCAAAATGGATCGTTCTATGAATACAAAAAAAATGACTAACAAACACTTAATTACGTGCTCCGTAATCGTTGTGCTGGCCATCATTTTCAAGCTTAACATTTACAGTATTTCGACAGCAAAACCGGGGCCAATAACAAGCCCTTTTGCCGCCAAATTTGTAGCTTACAACCACGTTGTAGCAAATGATTACAGCTTCGCCGATGAATCGCTTCCTGTTAGCAATGCCGTGTCTCGCAAAATGCAGAATTCACTAAGAAAGCATAATTATAAGAATATTCAATCACACATTCTGCAATTTAAGGCCGACAAATTATTTCCAATAATTGAGCCAATTTTAAAATTTTACGGTATCCCTAATGATTTTAAGTATTTGCCGTTGGTTGAATCGGGTTTAAAAGAAGGCACATCACCAAAGGGCGCCGCAGGTTTATGGCAGTTTATGCCGGGTACCGCACGCACTTATGGCCTAAAAGTAGGGCATGGGGTAGATGAGCGAATGAATATTCGAAAATCAACCATAGCGGCTTGCAGGTACATTAAAGAGCTGCATGCCGAGTTTAAAAGCTGGACCCTTGCAGCAGCGGCTTACAATAATGGATCTATTAAATTAGAGAAAGCCATTCACAGCCAAAGCGAAGACAATTACTTCAGAATGAAGTTAAACCGCGAGACCGGCAATTATGTGTATAACCTTATTGCTATGAAAGCAATTATTGATAATCCAAAACAATATGGTTACAACAATTACTACAGTTATTTACAGCCTAAAAACTTTATAACTTACAACTAACACGTAACAGTAAAATTTTTTACGGAGCACCACAAGCCCGGTCTGTCCAGATGACAGATCGGGCTTTTTTGTTTACCTTTGCGAAGGTTAATTACTGAATTATTGAATAGCAGAATTATTGAGTTAAATGAGTAAAAGCCAATTCAATAAATCAATAATTCATTAACTCTATAATTAATACATGAGCGAAAAACATATAGACCTGGGCGAACAAAGTGAAGTTGAAGTTTACGGAGCCCGGGTACATAATTTAAAAAATATTGATGTTTCTTTTCCGCGTAACCAGCTGGTTGTTATTACCGGTTTAAGTGGTAGTGGCAAATCATCCCTGGCGTTTGATACCATTTATGCCGAGGGCCAGCGCCGTTATATGGAAACATTTTCGGCCTACTCGCGCCAGTTTATGGGTGGTATGGAACGTCCCGATGTGGATAAGGTATCGGGGCTTAGCCCGGTTATTGCTATAGAGCAAAAAACCACCAGTAAAAATCCCCGCTCGACAGTTGGTACCATTACAGAGATCTATGATTTTATGCGCTTGCTTTTTGCCCGTACGGGCGATGCTTACAGCTACGTAAGCGGCGAAAAAATGGAGCGCATGAGCGAGGACCAGATCCTAAAGACCATTTTCGAGCGGTTTGATGGTCAGCCAATAAATATTTTGGCGCCCGTTGTAAAAGCACGTAAGGGCCATTACCGCGAGCTATTTGAACAGATCCGCAAGCAAGGCTATTTAAAGGTTTGGGTTGATGGTGCCATTGCCGATGTGGAGCCCAAAATGCAGC
Organism: Mucilaginibacter sp. UBA4741; assembly: GCA_002403905.1. Classification (GTDB taxonomy): domain Bacteria; phylum Bacteroidota; class Bacteroidia; order Sphingobacteriales; family Sphingobacteriaceae; genus Mucilaginibacter. Next base: position 17,402 of record DHIR01000097.1, on the reverse strand, counting down.
TTGACCGTTATAAGATACATGATATTGATATTGTTGTAGATCGTTTGGTAGTTAGCGAAGCTGATAGCAAACGTCTTTATACCTCTATACAAGCCGCACTAAAAATTGCCAAAGGCATTATCCGCATTGGCGATAAGGATAATAACGTAGCTTATTTTAGTAAGTACCTGATGGACCCAATTTCGGGCATATCTTATGATGAGCCTCAGCCTAATACGTTTTCGTTTAACTCGCCTTACGGGGCTTGCGAGAAATGCAATGGCCTGGGTTATATTTTTGAAGTTGATGAAGCTTCGGTTATCCCCAATCCCAAGTTAAGTATCCTTAATGGCGGGTTAGCACCATTAGGTGAATACCGCGAAACATGGATATTCCAGGTATTAAAAGCATTAGCCAAAAAGTTTGAGTTCTCTTTATCTACTTCTATTGAAAAATTGGAAAAGGAAAAGCTGGACATTATATTAAACGGCACTAACGAAATGGTAACGGTTTCTGTTGAATACAATAAATGGAACGTGCAAAGCTACCAGATCACTTTTGATGGTATTATCAGGATGCTCGAAGAGCAGCAGGAACGCCGCGGCGATGAAGGCATGGACGATATGGAAAACTATCGTGTGCTAAAAACCTGCCCGGTTTGTGATGGAGCAAGATTGAAGAAGGAATCGTTAAACTTTAAAGTCGACCATAAAAACATATTCGAGCTATCCATTATGGATATCCGTACGTTACAAGAGTGGTTTAAAAATTTAGAAGATAGATTAACCGAGCGACAAAACGTTATTGCCAAAGAAATTTTAAAAGAGATCCGTGCCCGTATTGTGTTTTTAATGGATGTTGGGTTAAGCTATTTAACGCTTGATCGCACAGCCAAAACACTATCAGGAGGCGAAGCGCAGCGTATAAGATTGGCAACACAAATAGGTTCGCAGTTGATGAATGTAATGTACATTTTGGACGAGCCAAGCATCGGCCTGCACCAGCGCGATAACGCGCGTTTAATAACCGCTCTTAAAAACCTGCGCGACCTGGGTAATACCGTTTTGGTAGTTGAGCATGATAAGGACATGATACTGGAAGCCGACCACGTTATTGACATGGGCCCGGCAGCCGGCGTGCACGGAGGCCAGGTGGTGGCACAAGGCACACCTGCCGAGTTGATGAAATGCCATACACTTACTACATCTTACATCAATGGCGAGCGCGAGATCGCTATCCCGAAGAAAAGGCGCGAGGGTAATGGTAAAACATTATCGCTTAAAAAAGCAACCGGGCATAACTTAAAGAAAGTTAGTGTCGAGTTTCCGTTAGGTAAGCTGATTGGCATTACCGGGGTATCCGGCAGTGGTAAATCAAGTTTGATAACAGAGACCCTATATCCTATTCTAAATCATCATTTTTTCAGAGCAAAGAAACATCCGTTGCCGTATGAGAAAATTGAAGGCTTAGAAAACATTGATAAAGTAATTGAGATAGACCAGACCGCCATAGGCCGTACACCACGTTCAAACCCGGCAACTTATACCGGAGTTTTCTCTGATATCCGTAACCTGTATGTAGCTTTGCCAGAGTCAAGGATACGCGGTTATAAACCGGGCCGGTTCTCGTTCAACGTAAAAGGCGGCCGTTGCGAAACCTGCCAGGGCGCCGGTATGAAAGTTATCGAAATGAACTTTTTACCTGATGTACAAGTCCCTTGCGAAGAATGTGGCGGCAGGCGTTATAACCGCGAAACTTTGGAAGTGCGTTACAAAGGTAAATCTATAAGCGATGTGTTGGACCTGAGTATTGAAGATGCTGTTCCGTTTTTTGAGCATATACCGTCTATTTACCGTAAAGTAAAGACATTGCTTGATGTTGGCTTGGGCTATATCCGTTTGGGGCAATCATCAACCACATTATCAGGCGGTGAGGCGCAACGGGTTAAGCTGGCTACAGAGTTATCTAAAAAAGATACTGGTAATACTTTCTACATACTGGATGAGCCAACAACAGGCCTGCATTTTGAGGATATAAATGTTTTACTAGGCGTGTTATATCAACTAGTTGATAAGGGCAATACCGTTTTAGTTATTGAGCATAACCTTGATGTTATTAAGGTTGTTGACCATGTAATTGATCTGGGGCCGGAAGGTGGGTCGGGCGGGGGTAACATCCTGTTCTCTGGCACACCGGAAGGTTTATGTAAAGTTAAGAACAGCTTTACTGGTCAGTTTTTGAAGAAAGAAATGGGCTTGTAAGTTTATATGTACATTAATCTTTAATTAAGGAAATTGAACGAACCTCGTTTGAAGGTAGCGGCAAACTCGAACCCTTGCGTCACAATCTAGCCGGATATTGGTCTCGCAGAATTAATCTGGAACATAGATTGGTTTATAAAATTGATGGCGAAACGGTTGTTGTTTATCAATGCAGGTATCATTATTAAACACCAGTACTTTGCCACCAGCCTTAAAAATCTTACATTCGCACGATCATACAAATACCTTTCTATGAAAAAAACTCTGCGCTGGCGTGTTGCTCAATGGTTTGAAGCCCGTTGGTGGAAAAAATATTTACATCGCAAAGATATGAGTTCCTACCTTAAGTCGAAGAAAAGTTATTGGGATAGTATCTTAGTTCTTATTAATAAAACCCTCGACCTGAAACCGGGGCAGGTGGTACTTGATGCCGGTTGTGGCCCTGCAGGTATTTTTATTTCACTGGCCGATTATAAAGTAATTGCCTTCGACCCGTTATTGGACACCTATCATCAAACACTTCCCCATTTTAAAAAGGAAATGTACCCTGATGTCACTTTCTTTACCGATACACTGGAAAGCTTTAAGAGCCCAATAATGTTTGATGTAATATTTTGTATGAACGCTATTAACCATGTGTCGCAACTTGACGAAGCGTTTTTAAAACTGTACAACCAAGCTAAACAAGGCAGCCGGATTGTGGTTTCTATAGACGCGCATAATCGTCAATTCTTCAAACATTTGTTCAGGATGCAGCCGGCCGATATTTTACATCCGCACCAATATGATCTTCCTGAATATGAAGCAATGCTAACTACTCTGGGTTGTACTATATTGCAAACGGAATTGGTTAAACAGGAGTTCTTGTTTAATCATTACATACTGGTGGCCAAAAGAACTGACTATAGCGAGGCAACAAACAAATAGCAACTTTTTTTGTATTTGTACTTACGCAATTACCACTTACAGTCTTTTTTGTAACATTGCACAAAACATTCACCATTGACCGCTATCGCTAAGAAATTCTTCTCTTATTTTTTAAAAGCCGCTATACTGGTGTTGGCTTTTATTTTTATCTATCACCAGTACCTTGAAAAGGGCGATAACTTAAAACAGTTTGAAATTGCCGTTAGCCGGCTTAGCCATAACCATGTTATTATTATAATGTCGGTAGTGGTATTTTTAATGTTTGCCAATTGGCTGGTTGAATGTTTAAAGTGGCAGCACCTAACGCATAAACTGTACCCCATTAATTTATGGCAAGCTATTGAAGGTGTTTTTTGCGGCCTTACCTGGGCCATATTTACCCCCAACCGTCTTGGCGAATATGGCGGACGCGTAATGTTTTTACCCCCGCGCAAACGTGTACACGGTGTTTTTGCTATGGCAGTGGGCTCATTTGGCCAAAATGTTATCACCAATGTGGCGGGCGCCAGTGCGACTGTATGGTTTTGCCTTACCTTTTTAAACCTTAATGGCTGGGTTTTAGCTATCATAATCATACTTGCCGCAGCTCTAATAGCGCTCTTTATACTGGTTTATTTTAACATAAAGTGGTTGGTGTGGTTACTAAATAAGGTGTCGTTCTTGCAAAAGTACCACCGGTTTTTTGCCATTATGGGTTCTTATAAGTTTACCGAGTTGCTAAACATTATGTGTTTTTGCCTTACACGGTATTTTATCTTTTCTTTTCAATATTACCTGTTAATTCATCTGTTAGTGCCCGAAATACCATTTCATGAAGTGGTGTTGCTGGTGTTTGTTGTTCACTTTATACAATCGGCAATGCCATCGCTTGATTTATTAGATGTGTCTGTACGCGCTACCGCCTCGGCCACATTATTTGCCTATGTTACCAAGCAGCAGATAGCCATTATAGCGGCGTTTTCCCTGATATGGTTAATTAATTTAATTATTCCGGCTATTTTAGGCTCCGTATTTGTATTTAAACTCAAATTCTTTGATCGCAACGTATAGTATAATTTGTTTATTGCTTACAAGCAGCTACCTGTTATTGGTGTCGTACTTTATAACAGGATGGGCTAATTTAAAACGCGTTAAAGCTAATACCGGCAATTTTAATACCATGGTAACGGTAATGATAGCAGCTCGTAATGAGGCAGAGCGTATACATTATACCATCGAAGATCTTTTAGCACAGGATTACCCCCAACATTTAACAGAAATAATTATTGTAGATGATCACTCTACTGATAGAACCTCAGAGATTATCAGCAGCTATGCAGACCGGGGTGTTAAACTATTACAACTTAACGAAGCAGAACCGCTAAACTCATATAAAAAAAAGGCGATAGCTACTGCCATAGGTATTTCAACAGGTGAGTTAATGGTTGCCACTGATGCCGATTGCCGCATGGGGCCAAAATGGCTATCATCCATTGTTGGTTATTATGAGGCCGAGCAGCCGGTTATGATATCTGCACCGGTAACTTTCTTTGAAGAAAAATCATTGTTTGAGCGTATGCAAACCCTTGAGTTTGCTTATTTAATAGGTATTGGCGCATCATTTATTGGTAATAAACGTGCGTCAACCTGCAATGGTGCCAATCTGGCTTATCGCAAAGATATATTTTATGAGGTTGGCGGTTTTAGTGGTATTGACGATCTGGCATCAGGCGATGACGAACTATTGCTGCAAAAAATAGCAGAGCGTTTTCCCGGCAAAATTGGGTTCATAAAATTACGCGAAGCTGTAGTTTATACCCATGCCAAAGCAAACCTGCAAGAGTTTTTACAACAACGCAGGCGCTGGGCTTCCAAATCAATAAAATATAAAGACAAAAAAGTAGTGTTTTTAACTATTTGCATCTGGTTATTTAATATTTCATTATTGGTAAATATGGGCTTAGGTGTTTATAAGAGCTGCTTTTTTTATCTTTTTCTGATACAGTTTTTATTAAAGTATATGTTTGAGTTTGTATTCCTGCTACCTATAACATTATTCTTTAAAAGGCAACGATTGATGTCGTTACTATTACTAATACAGCCTTTTCATATTTTATATTTCGTATATGTTGGCTTAATGGGTAATACCAAAAAGTATATCTGGAAGGGACGAATGGTAAAATGACACAATTTTACACGATTTAAGGATTAAGGGATTAAACGGCACGATTTGAGGATTAAACAGGATATTATCGGCTTAACCTTGCTAAATCCTCAAATCGTGTCATGTTTATTTAATATCAACTTAAATCCGGCTAAATCTTATAATCCTTAAATCGTGTAAAATCGTGTTATCTTTAGCCAAACGAACACAAACACACTTGGCAGAGCTTACACCCACACAACGTACCTGGAAAAACTTTAAACGCAATAAGTTTGCCGTTACCGGGCTGCTTTTTATTATTTTCTGCGTAGTTGTTTCAATATTGGGCTATTTAATAATGCCCGATTCGACCCCGCTTGCTAATAACCAGACCATCCAACTAAGTACAAAAAAGCCTGGAGCTGGCTTTATTATGCTCCATTTAAAAAAAACAGAACATGTAGATACGGTTAACTTGTTTAACAAAATGCTTTTCGGCCAACCGGCTTTTTATCGTGATATCCCAATTACCAGCTACAAACAATCAAAAGAAACATTGGTGGTTAATGAGTATATCGGCGATGAAGACAAGCCTGAAAAAAAGGTTTATCAGCTCTCACCGGAATTAGTAGCAAAAGGGCCATCAGCCTATATTATCCATAAAACCTTTCTATTAGGTACCGACGTTTATGGCCGTGATATGTTGAGCAGGTTAATATTAGGAGCCCGCATATCGTTGTCTGTTGGTTTAATGGCGGTTATTATCAGTTTGCTCATAGGCATAACTATTGGGGCCATAGCCGGTTATTTTGGCGGATGGATAGATGCCGCGTTAAGCTGGCTCATGAATATTGTATGGGCACTTCCTGCATTACTTTTGGTTATTGCCATATCCTTTGCTTTAGGTAAGGGCTTGTGGCAAATATTTATTGCGGTGGGGCTTTCTATGTGGGTTGAGGTTGCCCGTTTGGTACGCGGCCAGGTACTAAGCATTAAACAATCCGAGTATATTGAAGCAGCGCGGTCATTGGGCTATAACAATTTCCGCATTATCCGCAGGCATATATTGCCTAATATAGTCGGGCCCATATTGGTTATGGCATCATCCAACTTTGCCTCAGCAATTTTATTGGAGGCAGGACTTAGCTTCCTCGGTTTTGGTGCCCAGCCGCCCATGCCTACCTGGGGTAGCATGATCAAAGAACATTATGGTTATATTATCATGGATTCGGCATACTTGTCTATAACACCTGGATTAGCTATCATGCTGATTGTCTATGCGTTTAACCTGGTAACTGTTGGTTTAAGAGACGCGTTTGATATAAAATCGCAAAGCACCCGCATTTAAATTATATTTTTTTATCTAATTTAGGCCCTCCGAGACCCAAAATGCAAAATACTGGACAGTCCTCCGGAGAGGACGAATTAATCAGGTTACTGTTGAAGAGGCAGTCCGAGTTAAACTCCCTTTTGGAGGTAACACGTGCTATCAACAAAAATGCCCCAACGCCTGTGCTAACACAGATGTTGGAGGTTATTTTGCAAAACTATCTCCAAGTTGGCAAATTTCGGTTTTTGATAGAAAAAGATGGCTCGTATGCCTGCATATCAAAATATGGCGGCGATATTGAGCCGGTTGGCGCGCTGCAACGCGCCTGCCATACCCTCAACAAAATAAAGGCGCCCGAATCTTTAGCCGGAAACACTAACCCCATCCTTAAAAAGTACAATTACTTTATCCCCATATACCATAAAAGCAAAGCGCTGGCATTTGCCCTGATAGGCGACTTCAATACATCGGGCGAAATGCTGAATAACGACCTGAACTTTATTCAAACCCTGATCAACGTGGTTGTTGTGGCTTTGGAAAACAAAAAACTTTTCAAGGAACGATTACAGTCTGAACGCCTACAGCGCGAAATGGAACTGGCTGTCGAAGTGCAAAACATGCTTATCCCGTTAAGGATGCATAAGGATGAAAGCGTGGAGATCGATGCCAAATACCTGCCACATCAAAACATCGGTGGCGATTATTATGACTTTATCCGTCTTAACGTCCATGAGTTTTTATGGTGCATTGCAGATGTGTCGGGCAAGGGGGTATCAGCGGCGCTGCTGATGGCAAACTTCCAGGCCAGCCTGCATGCCTGGGCCGCGGTAGAGGATGACCTGACCAATATTATTGACCGCCTGAACCAAAAGGTGGTGTTAAATACTCAAGGCGAGCGGTTCATTACCTTATTTATTGCCAAATACAACGAGCAAACCCGAAAGCTAAACTATATTAACGCAGGGCATAATGCCACTATATTGTACTCGGAAGGTGAAGCGATACCACTTAAACTGGGCACTACCATGATAGGCGCGTTTGAGCAACTCCCCTTTTTAAACGAGGGCGAAATTGATATAGAACCCGGCAGTTTGTTGGTTAATTATACAGACGGTCTCCTTGATTTTGAACCTACCGGGGATAGGGTTTGGAACGAAGAAAAGCTAATGGACTTTGTATTAACCAACGGCGACCTATCTCCTGATCGTTTTAATCAGAATTTATTGGACCATTTAAATATCGGCATAAAAGGGAAGCCTATTGATGATATTACGATTTTGACGTTGAGGATTTTTTAAAATGATAAAAACCACACTTGTATTGCTTGCGATGTGTTTCTCCTTCATTGTCAGCGCTCAGGATAGTTCTCATGTAATACATCTAAACATCGCAAAGCCAACCGGCATCCGCCCGGCTTATTGTGATTGCCCTGATTTTGAATTAGATAAATTAGCCCTTTACGCCCCCGTAAAAATAACAGCATCTAAAAATGAGGTAGAGATTCGATTGTTCCAAGCGGGCGCATTTGAACATGGCAATAATTCCAGCTTAACTATCCTTAAATATAATCATGGAAAATGGGAAGCTGCGCGGTATCTTAAAGAAGATCATGGCTCAATTGATCTTACGTTTCCTGATGGTATCTACAAATATCAATATCATAAAACCGTGATAAAATATCCCAATTTAGATTCGTTTTTCCAGGACCTGGTATCGGGCAATGCATTTACTGTTCAAGATCAGTCACAGATCGACCCGAAGCTACCGCGCGGACCGGTGATATTTGAATATAAGATAGGCAAACGCACAAACTCTTATGTATTTGGCTATCCTTATTATTTTTTAAAAAATAACCCAAAAGACGAACAGGCCAACTGGCTTTTAAATATCCTACAGAAATTTAATGCGCTAAATTGAGTGTGTCTTAACAAGACTGTTGATAAATCCTTAAAAACACATCCCCATAAAATAATAATTTTGTAGCCAACGTTTAAGCACCAATGTTATTAGCCAGATACCAGCACGAATTAATTGAAGCCGGATGCGATGAAGCCGGGCGCGGCTGTCTTGCAGGCCCAGTATTTGCCGCCGCTGTAATATTACCACATGACTTTGATCACGCCATCTTAAACGACTCTAAACAGCTAACAGAAAGCGTTAGGTATGCACTGCGGGCCGAAATAGAACAGCGCGCCATAGCGCACGCCGTAGGCATTGTTGACAATGTAGAGATAGACGAGATCAATATACTTAACGCGTCCTTCCTGGCCATGCACCGGGCAATTGCCAAGCTGCATTTAAAGCCGCAGTACCTGATTATTGACGGCAATAGGTTTAATAAATACGAAACTACACCACATGCTTGTATAATACAGGGCGATGGCAAATATTTCAGCATCGCTGCGGCTTCTATATTGGCAAAAACTTATCGTGATGATTACATGAAACAAATTGCTGCCGAGCATCCCGAATACGATTGGCACAATAATAAAGGTTACGGTACCATTAAACACCGCGAAAGTATTCTTAAAAACGGCTACACCCCCTACCACCGCCGCTCGTTTAAAGTAACGCTTGAAAGTGATGGCGTAATCATACAGGTAGTATAATATTGCTTTTTTATTATTAATTGGGCCAGCCTATGCCTTGATTCTTAACCTGATTTTAGTATTTTTGGTAAAACCCAAAGTCATTGAAGATCCTTATACTAAGCCATCGTGTTCCATTTCCGCAAAATGGCGGATACGCGATTGTGGTAGCTAATACCATAAAAGGCTTGGTTAATACCGGGCATGACGTTTCGCTCGTGGCCCTCAACGCTAAAAGAAACAATCACGAAAGCCAATTGCCCGATGAGGACCTGATGGGCAAAATACATTACCGCGCCTATGATATTGATACCACTATTACCATGTTGGGGGTGGCTGCTAATTTATTCCGCAAAACATCTTTTAACGTAGACCGGTATTACGACCCGGAATTTGAAACCCTGTTAGTACGCGAATTACGTAACAACGATTACGATATCATTCAGTTTGAGGGTTTGTTTGTTTCTTTATACCTGCCTGCGGTACGCAAACACTCTAAAGCAAAGCTGATCTATCGGGCACACAATATTGAGAACCAGATATGGTGGCGGCTATCGCAACAAAAGATAGATCCGTTTAAAAAATCATACCTGCGGATGCATGCCCGCCGCATAAAAAGTTATGAGCAGCAAAAGTTAAATAAGTTTGATGCCATTGCTGTATTTACCGGGCAAGACAAAAGCACCTTACAGGAATATGGCATCAACGTGCCTATTGAGATATTTCCGGTAGGTTTACGATTAGAAAAATATGTGGTTGACATCAGGAAAACAGAATTCCCAAGCCTGTTCTTCCTCGGCTCGTTAGATTGGCTACCTAACCGGGAAGGAGTAGAGTGGTTTTTAGACAATTTTATAAAAGACATTACAGAGGGAGACCTGCCTGTTAAACTATATATAGCGGGCAATGATATCCCCGAGCGATTTGATGATTACGAGGCGTTGGGCAAGATCTTTATCCAGGGCGAGGTTGATAACGCGCTGGAGTTTGTGAATAGTAAATCGATAATGATAGTTCCGTTATTATCCGGTGGTGGTATGCGGGTAAAAATTGTAGAGGGCATGGCGATGCAGAAATGCATTATATCTACTTCGCTGGGAGCCGAGGGTATTAACTTTAAAAATGGCCATGATATAATGATCGCCAATAACCGCAACGAGTTTTTTGATGCCATACACCGCTGCATAACCGATGAAGAGTTATGTATTCAATTAGGTAAAAATGCACGCCTGTTAGCAGAGAAAGAACATGATATAAATGTGGTTACCAAAAATTTGGTGAAGTTTTATAAGACTTGTTGTAAGGGATAACTAATTACCCTCACGTTGTTCATACTATTAACCGGGACGCTGTCCGAATGTCTCTGACTTCGGACGATTATATAACGAGGCAATAAATACTCCACTGCCATACCGCCCAATTGCTCATGCTCACTCATAAATGATCTGCATTCTTAATGTCATCCGCAGACAACGCCCTTATCCCTACGGCTTTCCTGCAATTACAAATTACGCCAATTCATTACAATTAAATGGTGGCGGTATTTTGTCACCACATTTTGAGTTAATATTTTTAACTGCTTTTTGGGGCGGTGTTAACGCCTGATGAGTATGCATAAAATGTGGTGATAAATGGTGGTTTTTGGTGTCTACAGCAACACAAACGGCGGCAGGAGGTGCGTATAATGTGGTTTTGTGTGGATAAATAGCGGAATCCTGTGTTTATCAAAATCCTTTCTTAATCGCACGCAACCTGCCTGTATTTTTATTACTTTTACGCCAAATATAATTTGGTTATGAAAAACACAGCCCTTAGCGAAACCCATATAAAAGCAGGTGCCAAAATGGTGCCCTTTGCCGGTTACAATATGCCGGTACAATATGTCGGCATTAATGCCGAACACCAAACCGTGCGTAAAGCCGTTGGCGTATTTGATGTAAGCCACATGGGCGAGTTTATTTTAAAAGGCGATAACGCGCTCGACCTGATACAACGGGTAAGCAGTAACGATGCCTCAAAATTATATGATGGCAAAGTACAGTACTCTTGTCTACCCAATAAAACCGGCGGCATTGTTGATGATCTGTTGGTTTATCGTATTGACGAGAAAACCTATATGCTGGTAGTAAACGCGTCAAACATCGAGAAAGATTGGAACTGGATAAACCAGTTTAATACTGATGGCGTTGTAATGAAAGACATATCAGACCGCACCTCGTTATTAGCTGTACAAGGGCCAAAAGCAGCCGAGGCTTTACAAAGCCTTACAAATATTGACCTGGCATCAATGGAATATTACACCTTTAAAAAAGGAACATTTGCCGGTATTGATAATGTAATTGTATCTGCAACGGGTTACACCGGTGCAGGAGGCTTCGAGTTATATGTTGACAACGAGCATGCCGAAGCTATCTGGGATGCCATATTTAAAGCCGGTGAACCATTTGGTATTAAACCCATAGGTCTGGGCGCACGCGATACATTACGCCTGGAAATGGGGTTCTGCCTTTATGGTAATGATATTGATGATACTACATCGCCTTTAGAGGCTGGTTTAGGCTGGGTAACTAAGTTTAATAAAGAGTTTACTAACTCGGCAGCTTTACAAGAGCAAAAATCGGCAGGCGTAACGCAAAAGCTGGTAGGTTTTGAAATGATAGATCGTGGCATACCCCGCCACGATTATGAGATAATTGATGCCGATGGCAATAATATTGGCAAAGTAACATCGGGCACGCAATCGCCATCCTTGCAAAAGGCTATAGGTATGGGTTATGTTAAGAATGAGTTTGCCAAAGAAGGTACCGAGATCTTTATTAAGATACGCGATAACAGTATTAAAGCTAAAATAGTTAAACCACCTTTTTATAAATAGTATTTTGAGTCAACCAATAAACAAACCGTCTGCAAATGGCCTGGATGTTTGCCTTACACCCGCACTGATCCCGCTTTATAATGTTGAGGATTACATTGTTGTAGTTATTGATATTTTTAGGGCTACTACCTCTATTTGCTACGGAATTGAAAATGGTGCCGAGGCTATTATCCCCGTATCGCAGGTGGAAGAATGCAGCGCTTATTTAGAAAAAGGGTTTGATTACCTACTGGCGGCCGAACGCAATGGCGAGGTGGTTGAAGGATTTGATTTTGGCAATTCGCCATTCTCTTACACTAAAGAAAAAGTAGCCGGCAAAACCATTGTACTCACTACAACTAACGGCACCCATGCTTTACACCTATCGCGCAGCGCAAAAAAAATAGTTATAGGTGCCTTTATTAACCTTACCGCTATTTGCAACTGGCTAAAGCAACAAAACGAGAACATCTTATTGGTATGCTCCGGCTGGAAAAACAACTTTAACCTGGAAGACACCCTGTTTGCAGGCGCGGTTGTCGAGCAACTAAAGAATAGCGGTTTTGTGGTTGATGACCCAGCGCTTGCTGCCAACGATCTTTATAACATTGCCAAAGACGATCTGGATAAATACCTCAAAAAAACATCACATAGCGAACGCCTTAAAAAACTGGGTATTGACGCTGATATTGAGTTTTGTTTAAAGATCGATCTAACTACCGCTATCCCGATTTTGGATGGGGATAAGTTGGTGAAATTGCCGTAGCGCTAAACACTGCCGCTTTAATCTTCAACTTATTTTAACTTCTCGTTATTCTTGTGCCTGTCCGCATCCCGGATGCTTTTCTTTTCCATGTTCTTTTGCAGGGCATCGGTTAAATCAATATTGGTTTGGTTAGCCAGGCATATCAACACAAATAAAACATCAGCCATTTCATCGGCCAGGTTAACTTCCGTATCAGATTTTTTGAAGGATTGTTCGCCATATTGTCGGGCCATTATCCGGGCAACCTCGCCAACCTCTTCCATTAATATGGCCGTATTGGTTAACTCGTTAAAATAACGAATGCCGGTTGTTTTTATCCAGTTGTCAACTAGTTTTTGTGCTTCTTCAATTGTCATAATGGGCACTAATTTCACGAATTGTGTCGAATTACACGAATTAGCTATCCGAATTAAATTATTACCCGTTGATATTCAAGCGAAGGGTTACCAAAATTGATAACTATACCCAACCTAAGTCCCGATGAGTTTTATCAGGCCGGGCGGCTTTTATAAATGATGGTCTGTTACCCTTTTTAGTTTGTGCAAACAAGGTGAATTGCGAGATCAATAAGATTTTGCCATCCACATCTGCCAGCGCCTTATTCATCAAACCGTTTTCATCGCCAAAAACACGCATGCCGGTTATTTTTTGAGCCAGCCATTGTGTGTCTTCTTCGGTGTCTGTGTCCTCAACACCCAATAGCACCAAAAAGCCCAAGCCGATCTCGCCGGTTATGGCATCGTCAACCTTACAGATAGCTTCAGAAACGCGTTGTATTACAGCCCTCATTTATAGAATCAAAAGTTAAGAATCAGGAAGCAAGATAAAAAACAAATGTTAAAAAGCATCTCCTCAAATGAGAGGGCTTAGGTGGTCTATTGTACCGTCACCGCCATAGTAGGCGAGCGGTCACTTTCGTTTTTTAACCTGTCGAGGGCCGTAATTACATACAAGTACGTTTTCCCGCGTTGTGCTGTCGTATCAACATACATCGGGTTAGCATCATATTGTATATGTAATATATGGTCGGACGCTGATATGTCTATCTTTTCATTACCCTCAAAGCGGTAAATAACATAGCCATAAACCAGTTCATTGTCTTTTGCCGGCAATGGGGCATCCCATTTTAATTGTATTTTATTGGTATTGGGTATTTTGGCCACCTGCAGGTTTCGCGGAATATTAGGCGGTATAGAATCCAGCCATAACATAACCGGTGGTAATGCCGGGTGCTTGTAATAATTTAATCGTAATGAATCTGTAAAGCCCAGTTTATTATCTGTTAATGATTGCGAACTAAAAAATACGCTGCCCTGGACGCGCGGGTTATTACGCAACAACTTTATTTGATCAGGCATTTGCTGCGGGTACTTAAAGGCTCCTATTTTTCGCTCATTTATACGGTAAGCGGCTTGCCCTATATACAAATGACGGTTATAGGTATTAAGCCCCCACCAATCCACTAATTTTTCAAAACCGGCCAATGAATAACTTATTGGCCAGTATATCTGCGGGTTAATATAATCCAGCCAGCCTTCTTTTATCCATTTGCGCGAATCAGCATATAATTCATAGTACGAATCACCGCCCCTTGTATCAGATCCTTCCGGGTTTTGCGATTTATTGGCCCAAATACCAAATGGGCTAATGCCAAACTTTACACGCGGTTTGTGCTTGTGAATGCTATCGCTCAGCATTTTTATCAGCTGGTTAACATTATCGCGGCGCCAATCCCCTATATCACTAAAATTGCTGCCATACTTGGCAAAGGTAGCCGCATCGTTTATTTTTTGCCCGGCAATAGCGTATGGATAAAAATAATCGTCCATATGTATGCCGTCTACATCATAATTATCAACTACATCTAAAACAACCTGCACAATATATTCACGCACTTCGGGTATGCCCGGATTAAACAGTTTTAATCCCCCATAAATAAAAAACCACTCGGGTTTTTTATTGGTGATATGATCGGGGCTTAGGGCCGAGTATTTATTATCAAATGTGGCACGGTACGGGTTAAACCAGGCATGCAGCTCAATTCCCCGTTTGTGCGCTTCTGCAATGGCAAAATCTAACGGATCATAAAAAGGTGCGGGGGCTTGTCCTTGTTTACCCATCAGCCATTTAGACCATGGCTCGCGGCCCCTCCCATAAAAAGCATCGGCAGCGGGACGCACCTGGAACATTACTGCATTTAGATTAGTCCGCTGGTGCTGGTCCAATATATTACCCAACTGTTGCTTTTGCTGATCAACTGTTGAACCTTGCTGTGGCCAGTCAATATTAACAACAGTTGCTATCCATGCACCTCTAAATTCGCGTTTAGGATCGGCTATATATTTAAGCATGGCCAGTGTATCTGTTTGGGCTTTTGCTTTTGCTTTTGTTATAACTAGTAACGCAAACAGGAGTATAAAATAGCGTAATTGGTGCATTAACAGGCTTTCTTTTAGAAGTGCAAAGATATAAACTCATTAATACGGCGGTTTATTATGGCAAATAATAATTGCGTTTTATGCAATTTGTAGCTACTTTTAGCAAATTACAGCTAAAATATTTATAGCCATTTGTAAAAACAATATCATAAAATTCACATTATTACATATTATATAGCTAACAGTGATTGATGCGGAGTAAAACCAGCCCATCTTTAAAAGCGGCAAGTCCGGATTTAATTATTATTTAAGTACAAAATCAGATAATTTTTATGGAGAACCAACAAACACAAGAGCCTAAAAAAAATTCGAACGTTATTTACTTTTTAGTGGTAGTAATTGTAGCATTATTAGGCACCGACGTGTATTTATACATGAAGAAAAATAATTCGGACCTTAAAGTTGTGTATCAGAACGATGAAAAGACCCGGCTACAAACAGAACTGGATAGTTTAGAAGCACAGATAGAGCAGGTAAATTCAGGCAAAACAAAAATGTCGGCCGAGCTGCAGGCAAAAAACGATTCACTTAAAGTCAAAATAAAGATTTTAAGAGGCGAACTGGCCAAAGGCAAACTTACTACTGCCGAATTAAGCAAGGCGCAGGAAGACGTAAAACAACTGCGCTATTTTGTCACCAAATACACTGCTGATATTGACGAGCTTAAAAAAGAAAATGTATCATTAACGACCGAAAGGGATACTTTAAAAACCAATCTTACCTCGGTTAGTGAAAAAGCTACCAACCTTGAAAAACAAAATCAAGACCTTGATAGTAAAGTAAAAGTGGCATCAGCTATAAAAGTGGCAACCACCAGCGTGGTTGGGTATAAGGTTAAAAAGAATGGTAAGGAAAGCGATGAAACAAAAGCTAAAAACGTTAATAAGTTAAAAATAAACTTTACCGTTGCCAGCAATGCTATAGCGGTAAAAGGATCGCATGATATCTATATCCGCATTATTGACCCAACAGGCAACCTGATAACAGGTGCAGACGCGGGAACATTTAATGCCGATAGCCAGGACCTGCAATACACCTATAAAACATCTATCGACTTTAAAGACGATGGTGTTAATTATACGGTCGACTGGACCTACTCATCGCCATTTCAAAAAGGAACTTATACCGTATTGCTTTATGCCGATGGGTATACTATGGGTAAAACAAGTGTAACATTTAAATAAGATATACCCGGCATCCGCCATGGCGGGGAAACAAAGCGATCGCGGGACCTAACGGCTTAGCGGTCGCTTTTTTATTTTCAGTTGGTCCCCTTGGACCGTTACTTACCGGGCACCTTCTTTGGTGCCGATAGATAATAATGCCATAACAACGTAGTAGCAACCGTTCTGTAAGGTTGCCATTGGACGGCAATGGTTATTAATGCTTCTTTGTTAACATTGGCCGGTAAATTCTTGATGCGTTTTAAGGCATTAACCGCCGCCAGGTCGCCAATAGGGAACAGGTCGGCACGTTGCAGTACAAACATCAGGTAAACATCAACCGTCCAGTTACCAATACCTTTAAGAGTTACCAGTTGCGCGCGGATCTCTCCATCGGGCAATATTTCAAAAGCTTCAAGGTTGATATGCCCGCTTATCAATGCCTCGGCTAAATATTTAATGTAGGCTGTTTTTTGACGGCTGCAATAGCACGCCCTAAACTCTTCATCGTTAAGTAATAAAACCCGTGCAGGTGTCAACTCCTGCACACGCTCTTTTAATTTATTTAAGGCTGATAATGCCGATGCCAGCGATACCTGCTGTTCTAAAATAATATGTACTAAAGTTTCAAACGTATTGGGGCGGCTCCATAGGGGCGGATAGCCGTGGGCTTTAATGATATCACCTAGATCCACATCGTTTAATGCTAATTCATCGCAAATTTGGTGATAGTTGGATTGGGTAAATTTAGTTATCATATTTTACTAATGGTTAGAATATGATATGTGCTTAAACTTCTGGCTCTTCAGGGTTTCCTTTTGGTTTAGTCACTCTAAGCAATTTGTTTACGTTTTTTTTAAATTCATTGCCTTTTGTTACAGGATTAAAAAAAGAGCCGTCCGTTTGTCTTTTAAATGATTTGACGAAATCGACCTTGTTTAAAGACGCTAATTAATGTACTCCCCATTGTTAGG
>DHIR01000030.1:1630-6171 GCA_002403905.1 Mucilaginibacter sp. UBA4741 | reverse complement strand
ATGAAAAATGAACTTAGATAAAGGTATCTGCCCCCAGCCCAACCCGTCTTTAATAGGGATGCTGATACGGCGAACCACTTCAGAACTATCATTATCCAGTTCAACATACAACAACCCGCTTAAATGGGATGGGGTCATATTCACCCTGTCAACCAAATAACTCTTGAACCAAAGGGTATCACCAATATTATAATAGGGTTTATCTAAATGCAGGTAGACTTTCTCAACCGGCAGGCGTTTGTTCAAGCTATCCAGCTGCGCTGTTATTAATATTGCACCATTATCCGGCGCAATATGTAAATCGTCAGATGGGCCGGATTGCTGGGCATAAGTCTGAGTACCGGCAAAAATAATGACCGCAAATAATAGATAACATAGGATAGATTTCATATATGTATTAATTATTTTCATGCGCTGCTTTATTAAGTTTAAAAGTACCGTCCCCTAATTGTCCATCCGCATTAAGGCCCGCTATTTTAACCGTGTATTTGCCATTAATATCCGATGTATAAAAAGACACCCTTGCCCTGCCGCTTTGGTCGGTGGTGATGTTGGGTTCCCAATACAATGTCGAGCGGTAGTCAGGCTCAATTATAGCAGGTGGTTTAACTTCATATTTAGGGCTGTAAAATTGCTGTGGTTGGGATACTGCTAATGGGGTATAATGGACCACATTGTTACTAAAACTTCTAAAATAGCCCTGGCCTTTGTAGGTAGTAACTTCGATTTTAGCGAAATCGTAAGGCCTGAATCTGCCTTCTGTTAGTGCCGATTTATTTGTAAATTTTCTGCTGTAGGCTATTTCTACCCCCCTGATACTGGAAAGTTTATATTTTCTTAATTCATCTTTAACTTCTTCCAAAGTCAAATCCATATTATCTATTGGTAATAAACCGCCATCGATTTGAATCGGGTCAACTGCATATATACCAAATTTAACAATCGGTATATTTATATCTTGACTCAGATACGTTGCCACCCTCGATCCTATCACTCTAAATCCCGGGAGTGTTTGTTTTAAAAGATCATAAAGGTTTAATACGCCGGACTTTTTAATATCCTGTTCATCTAATATAATATCGGCATTACCTGGGCCATAAGGATTCATTGATCCGGGTATGATTTTCTTTTCCTTAATTTTTACCTCTTTTAAAACTATTCCGGATAGTTTTATATTTTCCTCCTTATCAGTTTCAATTTTCCTTTTTACATAGTTTATCTGTGTGCTGTCACTATTAACATACCATGGCAGTACCTGGCTATTTATAGTTTCGGGGATAGGGATCTCTTTGAACCTATCAACGGTGACTAATCCAAAATGCATATAATTTCCTTTGCGTGTGCTTGCCTGTATAAAGTACGATCCGCTATCTACTACGGGAAGATCTTTAAACGTATATATTCCATTAACGTCCGTTTTAACGGTAGTTATAAAATTGCGCTTTTCTAATGATATCAATACCGGGGCATTTACTACAGGATGATTCAAGATATTTGATACTCTTCCTGTTATTTTAAAGTCCGTTTCGGAGTTAAATCTAATCGGTTTACTATTATCGAAAATAGTTTTCCAGTCATAACCCGTCCAGCCCTGCGTTAACATCACGTTATCTAAAGCCTGCCACGCCTGTTTATCTTTACGGGTGATGTAGTAGCCCGGTGCTTCTATGTGCCCCTTCAACTCCGAGTTAATGAGCAAATTGGCAGCGATACCAAAATTACCGGCTGTATCCGGCTTAACCTGCGAATCATCGGTTACTGCTAACGAAAAATTGCCCTGTACCGGCATACCGTTATTGTCTTTTACTTCTATTGCCAGGTCAACGCTGTCATGTTTTAAATAAGTAGGTTTATTTGGTATTACCTTAATGCTTAATTGATCATGGTTATCAATAAAAACCGCCCGCTCATTCAATGGCCGTTTGCCTGCAAATAAGGTAAACCTTGCAATGCCTGATGGAAATAGTTTTTTGGAAATGTTTATAATGGGCTGGTTTGGATCAACCCTTTGCGAATAATACAAGCTACCTCTTGACGTACCAATGAGGTAGCAAACACTATCAGAACGTAATGAATTAAGACCAGAAAGCGTTACGGTTAATGATTCAGAATTTTCGGGATTATCAACATGCATAACTGTGCCCACGGCATTTACCATAGGCAGGGGAAAGGTTTTGATGACAGGTTGAGTGATCTTAGCTGTATATGCTTCGTTTGCTTTTGGTGTAAACTCAAACGCGCCCATACCATTATGCAGGGCTGTAAATGATAGTATTTTATTCCCTTTACTATCATATAAATCGCCTGTAACAGGTGCGCCCTTGCCATCTTCCTGTATCGCCTTAAAACCAGCTACCGATTTAAGCCCGGCAACCAATTTGCCGCCCTCGGGCAAAAACTGTAGATCAATATTTTGACTGCGATTAATGGTTAATGGCACCATTACCAATTTATTACGGTCTGCCTGTTCAAGGCTTCTTATCTCTACCCTTATCCGCCGCCCGTCTGATTTATCAGGTAAAATATTGTTGAATTTAAGTGAGCCGTCTATACCTGTTTGCAATTCTTCTTTATATAAATAATGCCAGTCATCATATATCCTGACCTCTACTTTTTTTAAGGCAATTGGCGATGCCTGTTGATCTGGACGGTTTAAATACAACTGCACTTGCAGCTGATCTTTATCTTCGGCATGATTGATCGTCGCGTTTGATTTAACCAGCCAGGTATTACGGGTAGGCAACCCCAAATAAAAACGTTTATTAAAAACATAATCTTCGCCAAAGTTTTGCATCCAGTTGGTGTAGGCCCGTAAGGTATACCCACCTTCGTGAAACGCTTTCCTGGTAAGGGGTATCTGTCCCCAACCCATGCCATCTTTAATAGGGATCTTTATACGCTTTATCATCTCTGTACTGTCATCATCCAGTTCCACATATAAAAAGCTACTTAACTTTGACCCGGTAAGACTTGCCCTATCCAACAAATAACTTTTAAACCAAAGGGTATCGCCGATATTGTAATAAGGCTTATCGGTATGCAAGTACACCTTCTCAACCGGCAGGCGTTTGTTAAAGCTAGCCAGCGGGTCGGTTATAAATTTCGCAGTATTATTAGATGGTTCCGGCGGCGCAACATAACTATCAGCCTGCCCTTCTTCAACCGTATAGCGGTACACCTGCCTGCCCAGCTCGCCATCGGCGTTTATACCTTCTACTATGACCTTGTAGGTACCCGGCCCATCGCCATTGTAAAAGCTAAAGCTGGTTTTGCCGGCTACATCTGTTTTTAAATAAGGGTTCCAGTAAATGGTGCTGCGCAGGTCGGGCAGTTTATCCGCATCGCCCCTCGGCCTATCATATTTAGGCGAGTAAAACTCGCGCGCTTTATTAAAACCTTTGGGGGTTATGTTAGCCATACTTGGGGTATACCATTTATGACCCATTCCTCTATTGGTATAGATCATTATAGCGGCCCCGCCTAAAACAGCAATCAACGCCTGGTTATCCTTTACAACTTCTATTTTAACTATATCATCAGCCAAAATTGTGTTGTTATGCATAATGTCTTCCATTTCATCTAAATGTCTGATTAGTACGCCATCTACAATTATGTGCATTAGCTCTTGGTTGCCATTAATTTGACGACAAAACGGCATTTCGTGATATACAACTTTATCCGGCGGAACTACAACTAAATCTTTAAAAATAATACCCGGCAACATGCCTTGCAGACAGATTCCAAGGGTTGCACAATGTTCCGGTTCCGGTATTTTATACGTTTGATCAGAATGCCCTTCGGGAATCTGTAACTGCCCCTGCATGGCATAAGTAGGCACTACAACTTTCTTAGCTTTTATCCTAACCTCTTTTAACCGTTGCACTTTATTTAATTGCCCGGTTTTTTCATAAATCTCATCTAGTTTTTTACCGTTATCAATATAGGCTTGCAGCGTACCGTTTATGTTAAGGTTAACAACGGCCAGGTTGCGGTTTTTGGTTACTTGTAGTTTAGGTATGCTGTCCAGTATCAGTTTAACCTTATCACTGTTTTTTGCTGTGCGGGCCTGTAAGGAAAACTTAATGCTATCCATTAAAAATATACCATTGAACCTAAACCTGCCGTTAGCATCGGTCTTGGTGCTTTGTGTGATCTTAGCTCTTAAAGATATCAGGTTAACCGTTGCATTGGGCAATATCTTATCACCAAGCGTAGTCACCCTGCCCGATATATTAACGCCCAAGCCCTCTGCCTCAAAAAGCGGTTTTGTGTTTATAGTATTATTTAATTCTTTCCATGTAAACCGCCTATAGCCTTGCGTCATCATCAGGTTATCTAATGCTTTGTTTATTTCATCGGTTTCATTTGCGAAATAATAGTTAGGCTTTTCTATATATCCTTTCAGGTCAGATGTCAGCAGGATATTGGAGAAGATGGTACTCTCGGCACTTTCATCTACCGGCACTTTGCTTTCATCGATTACCGTCACCGAGAAATTGCCGAATGTGGGTTTGTTCTTGCTGTCTTTGGCATCCAGGTTA
>DHIR01000030.1:1253-1461 GCA_002403905.1 Mucilaginibacter sp. UBA4741 | reverse complement strand
AACCAATACATGCTCTTTACTTTTATAATTGGTCTTTACCGTTTTAAGGCTTAACTGCAACTGGTCGTTACTGCGGATAAATGCTATCCGCTCATTCAATGGTTCGCCATTGTTATTGAAGATGGTAAACTGGGCTATCCCGGTAGGGAACGCTTTTTTCTCCAACCAGATAGAGGTTATAGCCTTTTCTATTTTTATGGGCGATGCA
>DHIR01000030.1:0-1082 GCA_002403905.1 Mucilaginibacter sp. UBA4741 | reverse complement strand
TCTATTTTTATGGGCGATGCAAAAATGGTTTCGCCGCTGGTATGGGCAACAAGGTTCAGAAATACTTTTTGCAAACCAGTCGAAGCGCCTATCCTCACCAAAATACTATCTTTATTAGGTTGATAAACGCTTAGCACATAGCCCTCATTTATAGCTTTTGGCAGGGCGATAGTTTTAGTTGTGCCATCCGCAAAAATGATGTTCGCACTGTAGGTTTTACCTGCCTCTGGTCTTAATAAAAAGCTGCCCATGCCTGCATGCAGGGTTTCTATTTCGGCTACTTCTTTGTTTTCATTATCAGTTATTGTTCCTTTTATGGCGATGCCCGCACCATCAACCCCAACGGCTTTAAAGGCGACTCTTGAGGTTATACCATTAACCAAACTACCACTCTCCGGGAAAAACTGCACATCACTTTGCGATAGCTGGGCTTTTATGGGGAAATCTCTTGTGATGGTGTTTTTATCGCTGCCATCTAAAGTCGTGGTAATGTAGGCGCCGCTCAGGTCGACATGGTTTTCGTTAGATATCTTAACCTGTAAATTACCTTGCGTGTTTGTTTTTGCAGAGGATGACCAGGCCACCCGTTTGTTGATCATGATCTGATAATGCACATCCTTGCCCGCAAGGGGCTTGCCGTCATCGCTGGTATAGTTTAGCGTGGCGGTTAGTACGGG
Source organism: Mucilaginibacter sp. UBA4741 (assembly GCA_002403905.1). Lineage (GTDB taxonomy): Bacteria > Bacteroidota > Bacteroidia > Sphingobacteriales > Sphingobacteriaceae > Mucilaginibacter. The sequence continues at coordinate 405 of DHIR01000030.1, read as the reverse complement.
TTTGCCGTCTATGTCTTTATATTGATAGTCGGATTTGGTTATAATATTACTGCTGACTATGTTGCCTACAGTAAAGGTATGGTCGAAAAAATAATCTTCGCCGGCATTGCGCATCCATTGGGTGTAAGCACGGATGCGGTAGCTGCCTTCTTTAAATTCATCGCCTAAAGTAAAATCGCCCATCACCATGCCGGTGGTTATGGGGAGTTTTAAGGTACGGATAACAGAATCTTTCTCGGTTATCAAATCGACATACAACGACCCGCTTAGCTTTGATAGCTGGTGCCTGATCCCGATGGTTATATAACCCTTAAACCAGATGGTATCGCCTAAAGCATAATATGGTTTATCCATATGCAGGTACACTTTTTCTTGTGGGATGGTATCTGTCCAGCGCTGTAAGGA
>DHIR01000031.1:6541-6680 GCA_002403905.1 Mucilaginibacter sp. UBA4741 | reverse complement strand
AGACACGCCGCTATATCCATCGGGACTAATTGGCCCGGTTATGTTGCAAAGGGCCAATCCGCAGAAATAAAAAAGAGTAAGTATACCCATTATACCCCGGCGAGTAATGTCCTGCTTATTTCCTATCGCTTCGCCCGGC
>DHIR01000031.1:5847-6243 GCA_002403905.1 Mucilaginibacter sp. UBA4741 | reverse complement strand
GCGACAATGAGTATGTATAAAAGTTGGTAAAAAGTGGCAGTTTTGGGTTGTTAGACGGTCACACAACGTGTACTAATGGTGTTTATAGGTGTATAAACGGCGGCTTTGGGTGGTTTTGTGTAAAATGCTACCAATCAATAATCTAAAAACAAAAAAGCACTCTAATTTTATAATGTAAAATTAAATTTCTTATGATTTAACTTTTGATACAGCCTCATTTTATTGGTAGTGGCTCAACTATTTTATACATTAGCGCAACCACCAATTATAACCTCCTGATGAAACTATTCAAGAACCCGCTTTGGCTTGTTTTGATCTTTGTTGCGCAATCCGTATTTGCGCAGAAAAATGTCGCGCTAAAATCGCCGGATGGCAATCTCCGTTTCACGTTAGCAC
>DHIR01000031.1:5490-5697 GCA_002403905.1 Mucilaginibacter sp. UBA4741 | reverse complement strand
GCAATCTCCGTTTCACGTTAGCACAGGAAAATGGCAAACCGCAATATCAGGTTTTCTACAAAAACAAACTGCTGATACAAAATTCAAGCCTTGGCCTGACTTTTAAAGACAGCGGCGATTTTTCTGCCAACTTTAAAATGCATAAACCCACATACAAAACAGCAACCGAGCAATATGATTTGGTGGTGGGTAAAGCCAAGCATGTAG
>DHIR01000031.1:0-5365 GCA_002403905.1 Mucilaginibacter sp. UBA4741 | reverse complement strand
GGTGGGTAAAGCCAAGCATGTAGTGAGCAATTACCAACAGGCCACCATCCCATTTATAGAAAACGCGGCAGCTAAAAGAGTTATTAATATCGTAGTCAGGGTGTTTAATGATGGCGTTGCTTTTAGATATGAATTCCCCGAACAAAAAAATTGGGGTGCTTATACCTTGACCGATGAGAATAGTGAATTTAATATAGTGGGCGACCCTAAGCTGCGGGTTTTGCTGTTTAATAACTATACCAGCAGCCATGAGGGTCTATATCAAAAAATGCCACTTAGCGAGTTAAAAGAAACTTCGTTGGTGGATATGCCGGCATTGTTTGAGTTCCCAGGCAAGATCTATATGGCCATAACTGAAGCTAATCTGCGCGATTATGCGGGGATGTACCTGGGCAAACACAACGGCGGGCTTATTAGTAAGTTATCGCCATTACCGGGTCAACAGGCAATTAAGGTTAAAGCCATTATCCCGCACCATACGCCGTGGCGGGTAATGATGATCAGCGACCGGGCCGGGGCTTTGATTGAATCAAACATCCTGACCAACCTGAACGAACCATCAACAATAAAAGATGTATCGTGGATAAAGCCGGGCAAAACCTCCTTCCATTGGTGGAATGGTGATGTAATGCCCGATACATCTATAACACCCGGCGCTAATTTTGAGTTCAATAAATACTACATTGATTTTTGCGCCCGTAACCATATAGAATACCACTCGGTAATTGGTTATGGGGGCTTTTCATGGTACCGTACCGATTGGCCAGGCTATGGCACACCCGGTACCTATTCGGATGTGACCAAACCTGTTGCATCCTTAGATATGCAGAAAATATGCGACTATGCTAAAAGCAAGGGCGTTAATATACACGTTTGGGTAAACTGGCACGCGTTGTATCCGCAGTTGGAAGAAGCCTTTACCCAATTTGAAAAATGGGGCGTCAAAGGAATGATGGTTGATTTTCTGGACCGGGACGACCAATTGATGGTAAAAATACAGGAAGAGATATTACAGAAAGCGGCACAACACCATTTGTTTATCCAATTTCACGGAGCCTATAAACCAACGGGGCTAAGCCGGACCTACCCTAACGAATTTACCCGTGAAGGCAGCTATAATTACGAAAACAACAAATGGCTAAAAACAGGCTTAACGCCAGAGCATGATCTGGACATTGCCTATACCCGCCTGCTAGCCGGCCCAACTGATTACCACCTGGGCGGATTTAGGGCCGTATCTCCTGCCGAATTTAAAACGCAATTTATAAGGCCGTTTATGATTGGTACCCGCTGCCACATGCTGGGTATGTATGTGGTGATGGAAAGCTACCTGCACATGGTTGCCGATTACCCGCAGGCTTATGAAGGGCAGCCGGGCTTTGATTTTGTAAGAAACGTACCCACCGTTTGGGATGAAACCAAAGTATTAAACGGCGAACCCGGCGAGTTTTTAACCATTGCCCGTAGGCATGGCAACGACTGGTATGTTGGCACAATTAATAACAGCCAACCGCGCACTTTAAATATACCTTTGAATTTCTTGCCCACTGGAAATTATAAAACTGAAGTTTACCTGGATGCAAAAGATGTTGCTACTAATCCTAATCATCTTACTAAACAAATAAGCATAACCAATAGTTCGGATATGCTTATTGCACCGTTAGGTGCGGGTGGAGGGCAGGTTATGCGATTGGTGAAAGAATAAGACTATGTTTCTTTCGCGAAGCATTATCTTTTGAAATTAACTATCAAAAATCTTTATTTAGCGGCTATCTGATTGATGTAATCAACGGCAGCTTTTACATCCTGCACGTTATTATCCATATTGTGTTCGCACTCCACGTCTATTATACCATTGAAGTGTTGACGTTTTAATTCTTTTACTATACCGGCAAAATCAATGATCCCCTTACCGGGCACAACATCATTATTTGCCTGATCAACGTCTTTTAGGTGCAGGCTAATGATATGTCCGGCTAAAATTTTAAGACATTTAACAGGATCAAGACCGCTATTTGCCCAATGTCCAATGTCTGCGCAAGCCCCAATATTCGGATGTCCTTTTGCAATGGCCAGAACAGAATCCGGATGCCAATAGGGGCTTGGGTTTACATGGTCATGAATAGCAATTTTTATATGATAAATTCCGGCAAGGCTATCAATCATATCCCATTGTCTTCTTCCGGGCTCACAGACCAAATATTGTAGATGGAGTTCGCGGGCAAGTTCAAAATATTTCTTCCATCCTGCCAGGTTATTAGCGCCCCCGGCATACATGGAAGCCATCACGAGATGTTTTTTAAGGAGCATTGTGTTCATCAGGGCAATGGTGGTCTTATCGAGCCTATCCATGGTAATATCGCCGAAACCTTCACCCAATTTGTGAAAAGAAAATCCCTCGACATATTTTACACCACAGCTGTCTGCCAGATCAAGTGACTTTTTAAAGGAATAGTGATTAAATGAATATAATGCAACGCCCATTTTAAAACCGGCAGATGCAAATGGATTGCCGGGTTTACCGGTAGTAATCGGCGGAACCCTGAAGGCCATTATAGCTGCTACTAACAAAACTAAAAATGGAACAAACTTGATGTTTTTTTTCATGAATTTGATTTAATAATTGTAATTAAGATAGCATTCAATATTCCCATCGGTTAGCTATCCAATAGTTTATTGAAATTTAGTCATTTGTCAGGCAAGGAAAAGGCAACATAGGTATCACTTGATTTACCTCCCCATTTTGATCCGCCGCAGGCGATCACAATGTATTGTTTACCGTTCACTTCATAGACGGCTGGCGTGGCAACCCCGGGGGCGGGGAGATCTGTTTCCCATATTGTTTTCCCGGTTCGTTTATCTATAGCTCTAAACTTTCCATCTGCCGATGCGCCTATAAAGATCAATCCACCGGCTGTTACCACCGGACCACCGTAATTTTCGCGCCCGGTGGTAGGTATTCCTTTTTTCTTTAGTTCTTCGAACTCTCCGAACGGTACCTGCCAACGATATTTTCCGGTGTTTAGGTCAATTGCGCTGATAGTTCCCCAAGGCGGGCTTAATGCAGGATAACCTTCTTTAGTCAGGAATTTATTATAGCCCGTGAAGCTGTATGAAGGCCGTGATAGGTTGTTTTTGATCTCAGGGCCTGTGTACGGGCTCTCCTGTTCGGCTTTCAAATTCAAAACAAATGAGCCAATAGCCGTTTTTTCAGATGCAGTTAGTTGAGCAAATCCTGGCATCATTCTTCGCCCGGTAGATAACAATTCGCTGAACTGGGCAAATGGATATTTCTTCTCGACCCCTATCAATGAAGGATAATCTCCTGAGCCTAAACGTTCCGGGCCATGACACCCCATACAGTTTTTTTGATACAGCACCACACCCGCCTGGAGATTGGTCATTGATTTTTTATTGTCCGATTTTTCTTTGACCAATTTTAGCACCCAGGCCATTTCATTTGCATTTACATAAAGCATGTTTGTTTTCGGGTCAACAGCCGGACCGCCCCACTCACCCCCGCCGTCATAGCCGGGTAAGATGATTGTTCCGGTTTCTGTTGGCGGCGTAAAAATCCCCTGCGAACGGTAGGTGTTAAAACGTCTTTTAATATCCCTATAAGAGGAATCGCCAACTACGGTGTTCAAATCCTTTTCGGTCATGATCTGTCTTACAAAAGGTTTAGGTAAAACAGGAAAGGGTTGTGTCGCGTTTAGTTTCTCGCCTGCCGCGGCATCGTTTGTAGGGACGGGTCTCTCCTTTATTGGAAAAAGAGGCTTACCGGTTACGCGGTCAAAAATAAAAACAAAACCTGATTTTGTGGTTTGCACAACAGCATCGATTTTCCTTCCGTTCCTTGCAATAGTGACAAGAACCGGGGCACTGGATATATCCATATCCCACACATCATGATGCACTGTTTGAAAATGCCATTTTAGCTTTCCTGTAGCGGCATCCAGCGCCAGCAGGCAGTTCCCAAACAAACCTTTTCCCCAACGATCTCCGCCGTAAAAGTCATTTGTAGGGCTTCCTACCCCGGCAAATAGCAGCCCCCTTTTATTATCTAGGCTAAATCCAGACCAGGCATTGGTTGATCCCATTCGCTTGTAAGCATCTTTGTCGTCCCAGCTCGAGTATCCGGTTTCGCCCGGGTAGGGGATGGTATGAAATATCCACTTTTGCTTTCCTGTTCTGATATCAAAACCGCGGATATGGCCAGGAGTTGACTCGCTTACCAAACCACTTGTAATGAATAAGTTTTTATAGATAATTACAGGCGTAGTCGGTGAAATGGATACAGTTTTTTCATCTCTGCCAAGCCCCACCCTCAGATCTACACCACCATTTATACCGAAACCGGGGATAAGCTTACCTGTTTCTGCATTTACAGCGAACGCAATTGGACCAACTGTATAAATTATCCGCTTGTCATCTCCATCTGCCCAATAGGCTACGCCCCTGTTCATATTGACACTTCTCCTGGCCCATGTTTTATTTACACTGGTATCAGTAGGATCGAAATGCCATTTTTCTTTACCGGAAGCCGCATCAAGGGCAAAAAGCTTGAGATGCGGGGACACACCAAACAAAGTATTATTCACGATAATTGGGTTACATTCCATTGGGCCATATTTAAACCTATTCTCATTTTCAGAATGGTACGTCCAGGCAACCTGTAGCTGATTAACGTTAGTTATGTCTATCTGTTTAAGATCCGAATATTTGTTATTGTTGCTATTGCCACCATAAATTTTCCAATCAGTATATTTCCGCTGCGTGAATTTCTGGTTTGTGGTTATATTTTTACTGTCCTTTTTTTTCTTCGGAAGTGAAAATTTTGTATTAGAAATACGGTCATTAATTTTCAACCGGTTCTTGTAATTTCCATGATCCGAAGGGTTAATAAAAAGGAAACAGGATAAAATAAATAGCGATAAGCTCTTCATTATTAGGATAATTAGTTATTCAAATATAATAAATGGTGCAAGTCCCAAAAAAACACATCATTTGCTATTTCTGATACATTATTTACATTTGCACCAAGTTGGTAAAAATAATGAAAAAGATCTTACGGGAACTTACTAAACCAGAAAATTCAAGTTATATCGTCAAAGAAGAGATTGCAACACAGTTTGCCGCGCCGTTTCACTTCCATCAAGGGTATGAATTTACCTATATTGTTAAAGGACATGGTAAGTTTTATGGTGGTGATAACATATTGAATTTTACAGAAGGCGATTTATATTTATTTGGTATAGGTTTTCCTCATTATTTTATAAATGATAAATCGTTAATTAAATCAGGAGAACTTGCTCATTCAATCGTGATTCAATTTGACGATAATTTTTTAGGAGGTGAGTTTTAC
>DHIR01000126.1:12688-13336 GCA_002403905.1 Mucilaginibacter sp. UBA4741 | reverse complement strand
GGCGTGCAGTCCGCTCATGTTCTCCTCGGCATAGATATGATCTGTACTATCTATTGATATCGAGCCAAAGTTTACTTTATCTGCAATTTCATCCAAACTGCTGGCCAGTACTATTTGGCGGTTATGCAGTACCAATACCGTATCTATCAAATTATCGAGATCGCGTACCTGGTGTGTTGAAATAATGACACATCTATCATCTGTCAATGCCGAAGCAATGATCTTACGGAACTGCGTTTTTGAAGGGATATCTAAACCGTTGGTAGGCTCGTCCATTATTAATAAGGATGTATTGGTTGACAGGCCGAAGGCAATGATCACCTTTTTTTGCTGACCGAATGATAGTTTGGTTAATAGCTTATCAATAGGTACATCAAACTCGGTAAGTATGTTAATAAATTGCCCAACATTAAAATTAGGATAAAAATGACCGGTGGTTTCTGCAAATTGTTTAGCGTTAACCGATGGCAGATATACTTCTTCAGGTACAAAAAACAGCTCCTGCAAAAAAGAGGGTAGGCGTTTATCAGCATTTACCCCGTTTACGATACAAGTGCCTGACCACGGGAAAACCAGCCCGGCTATGTTTTTTAACAGCGTTGATTTGCCCGCTCCGTTCATACCCAGCAACCCGTAAATATGGCCGGG
>DHIR01000126.1:12051-12406 GCA_002403905.1 Mucilaginibacter sp. UBA4741 | reverse complement strand
TTTAAGGATAGGGTTAGGTTATCAAATAATTTTTGCTTGCCGTACCCAAATGTTAATTGTGATAATTCGATCATTGATTTAGTGTATTAGTTAAGTAGTACACTACAAATGTAGACAAAGAATTTGTATTTCAAAATTTATTTAAAAAAGTCAAACGATTGCCACCATTAATGCACTGTAATTTTTGTATATTGCTATAATCACAATACTTCCAATTATCAAATATTAAAGCAAAAAATTGGTTTAGTAAAAACCCGTCCTGTGTTCTTTGAATTACCGTAACATTCTAATTATCAATAAATTAACATAAATAATACTACCGGTAAAGCGACTTATACCCGATAAATGGCAAAAA
>DHIR01000126.1:9831-11867 GCA_002403905.1 Mucilaginibacter sp. UBA4741 | reverse complement strand
TTATACCCGATAAATGGCAAAAATTACTACCGGTAAAAAGGCTTATACCCGATAAATGCGTAAAATTACTACCGGTAAAACGGCATATACCCTAAAACCCGCCCATTTTACTACTGCCAAAACCCATAATACTGGTGTGAATGGCAAGGAGCATTTGTATTAGATGATGGCTCAAAAGATGTGCCTGTAGTTTTTTAGAAGGATGATCTATAGAGAGGCTATCTTCCCAAATAATATTTAAATTGCACCCCCAATGAAACCAATTATAGAGTGCGTACCAAATTTTAGCGAGGGTGTTGACCATGACATCATCAACAGTATTACCGGCGAAATAGGATCGGTAACAGGCGTTAAATTATTGAATGTAGATCCGGGCCGTGGTGCCAACCGTACCGTAGTAACCTTTGCCGGCGAGCCCGAGGCGGTTATTGAGGCGGCCTTCCTCGCCATAAAAATGGCCGGCGAGTTAATTGATATGCGCACGCAAACCGGCGAGCACCCCCGAATGGGCGCTACAGATGTTTGTCCGCTGATACCGGTTAGCAATATCACCATTGACGAGGTTGCCGAATATGCCCTGCAACTGGCCAAACGGGTTGGTAACGAACTACAGATCCCGGTTTATTTATATGAGCACTCGCAGCCCAATAAAAAACGCAGTAACCTGGCGGCTATACGTGCCGGCGAGTATGAAGGGTTCTTCAAAAAAATAAAACTGGCCAACTGGCTGCCAGATTTTGGCCCTGCCGAACTGGATGCCAAACGTGGTGCCACCGTAATAGGTGCCCGCGATTTTTTAATAGCCTATAATATTAACCTGGATACACAATCAACCCACGTTGCCAACGAGATTGCGCAGGAGGTAAGAGAGACGGGTAAAATTATTATTGGTGAAAATGGAAAAGAACGAATCCAAGGAACGTTAAAACACGTAAAAGCTATTGGCTGGTATATTGAAGAGTATGCCAAAGCACAGGTATCTATGAATTTAACCAATATAACCGCAACCCCAATTCATGTAGTGTTTGATGAGGTATGCGCCCGTGCAACAGCACATGGTGTTACCGTTACCGGCAGCGAATTGATAGGCATGATCCCTTTAAAAGCGATGGTTGATGCCGGTCAATATTTTTTACACAAGCAAGGCATTACCTATGTGCTTAACGAAACTAAATTAATTGATGCCGCCATACAAGCAATGGGCTTAAATGAATTGGCGCCTTTTGATCCGCAAAAAAAGATCATTGAATATCAGTTGTAATTAAATTAACTGGTGTTTTCTAATAAAGTTTTAATTTAACCTAATGGTTTATTTTTTAAATTTATATTATAAAATTTCATAATTTTAATTGGGCATACAATAATGCTAAAAATTAACGTTTTTAGCATTGCTTATATAATGAACGCTATCACAAAAAGTATTAACTGTTTTCTGTTTTCTGTTTTGTTGCTGCTGTTGGCGACTCCCGTATTTGCGCAGGTAAATCATTCGCCTGCAGGAAATCAGCTTAAAAACTTTACCAACTCATTGGCCCAGGTAAATATTACGTTTACTTTCCCGGAAGGTTTTAAAGAAATTAAAGCACCTAATACCGATGCTTTCCCGTTTGATTATGCAATGGAACTACCCGATGTGGATTTTGAAGTATGGATGCGCATTAACACTCAAAAAGAGAACGAGAAATTTTTAGCGGATAAAAACATTCATATAGCTACCGATTCATTATATAAAAGCCTGGCAAAAGATCAGATCACGGCGTTTAGTGCCGAGAACAGCTATTTAAAAAGAGGCCTTCCATCATACATATTAGACAGGTATAATGCCGATGCAGGCAGCACCTATTTATTAAACCTGGATGACTCGCCCATTACCAAACATTATAAATACGCGTTGTTGGTTGTACTCCAAAAAAACGGTGCGGGCACCATCATGGCCATTTGTTTCACCAACGAAAAAGGCCCCGAATTCTTCAAAAACATGAATCTGGCTAGTAATTGTTTGAAGTTTAAAGATTAGTTATTGAAGATTAAAGATT
>DHIR01000126.1:404-9666 GCA_002403905.1 Mucilaginibacter sp. UBA4741 | reverse complement strand
GTTATTGAAGATTAAAGATTAGTGCCTATCGCCTGTTAAAAGCGACAGGTACTAATCTTTAATCACTAATCTTTAATCTTCAATAACTAATCTTCAACAACAATGTTGATAAGTTAACAGATTTGAATTAGAATTTGAGCTGCTAAACTTTATTTTTGCTGTAGGGAGGCTTCCTGCGTCCCGGATTGAAATTACACACATATTAAAATGGCAGAAGCAGTAAGTTATAGTGAAGATAGTATACGGTCGCTTGATTGGAAAGAGCATATCCGCCTGCGCCCCGGCATGTATATTGGCAAGCTGGGCGATGGCTCGGCTTATGATGACGGGATATATGTATTACTGAAAGAAATTGTAGATAACTCGATAGATGAGTTTGTAATGGGCTCGGGCAAAACCATCGAGATTAATATAAGCGACCATAAAGTTACCGTACGCGATTATGGCCGGGGTATACCATTGGGTAAGGTGATAGATTGCGTATCAAAAATAAATACCGGTGGTAAATATGATAGTAAGGCGTTCCAAAAATCGGTAGGTTTAAATGGGGTGGGTACAAAGGCGGTTAACGCGCTTTCAAATTCGTTCATTGTACAATCATACCGCGATGGCCGCACCAAAATTGCCGAGTTTGAAAAGGGCGAGTTAGTAAAAGACGAACCCGAAAAAGAAACTACGCAACGCAACGGCACCGCTATTAATTTTTATCCTGATGAGACCATTTTCAGGAATTATCATTTTATACCCGAGTTTATAGATAGCATGATATGGAACTATGTGTTCCTAAACTCGGGCCTGACTATTAACTTCAATAATCAAAAATATTTTTCGGAACGCGGGCTTTATGACCTGCTAACCAAAAGGACCGATGTGGAAACTCTGCGCTATCCTATCATCCACCTAAAAGGCGAGGATATAGAAATAGCCATGACCCACGGTCAGCAATACGGCGAGGAGTATTATTCGTTCGTAAACGGTCAGCATACCACACAAGGCGGCACCCACCAGGCGGCCTTCCGTGAAGCGATTGTAAAAACTATCCGCGAGTTTTATAAAAAAGAGTTTGATGCTTCGGATGTACGTGCATCTATCGTATCTGCTATTGCTATAAAAGTGCAGGAGCCGGTGTTCGAGTCGCAAACCAAAACCAAGCTGGGTTCGCAAAACATTGGTCCGGAGGGCCCCTCTGTCCGCACATTTATTGGCGATTTTGTAAAGAAAGAATTAGATAATTATCTGCATAAAAACCCGTCTGCGGCAGATGCGCTATTAAAACGGATCATGCAATCGGAGCGTGAGCGCAAGGATATTGCCGGCATTAAAAAACTGGCTAATGACCGCGCCAAAAAAGCCTCGCTACATAACCGCAAACTACGTGATTGCAAGCTGCATTTTGATGATACCCACGAGCGTAAGCAAGACACCACCTTGTTTATTACCGAAGGTGACTCGGCCAGCGGATCTATCACCAAATCGCGCGATGTGATGACCCAGGCTGTATTTAGCTTAAAAGGTAAGCCGTTAAACTGCTACGGGCTAACCAAAAAAGTAGTTTATGAGAATGAGGAGTTTAACCTGTTGCAGCATGCGCTGAATATTGAGGACGGCCTGGATGCATTGCGTTATAATAATATAGTAATAGCTACCGATGCCGATGTGGATGGTATGCACATCCGCTTGTTGCTGATGACGTTCTTCCTGCAGTTCTTCCCCGACCTGGTAAAAGCCGGGCACGTATTTATACTACAAACCCCGTTATTTAGGGTTCGTAATAAAAAAGAAACCATCTATTGCTACAGCGATGAAGAGCGCCGCAACGCCATTGCCAAACTAGGTGTAAAACCAGAAATAACCCGATTTAAGGGCTTGGGCGAAATATCGCCGGATGAGTTTGGCTTGTTTATAGGTAAAGACATCCGCCTGGACCCGGTTATCCTGAAAGACGCTAACATTAAAGGTTTGTTAGAGTACTTTATGGGTAAAAACACCCCGGCCAGGCAACAACACATCATCGGTAATTTAAGGGTGGAGAAGGATGATGAAACGGTTAACCCTACAATTGCTGAGGATGCAGAAGATGCTGAGGAATTGCCGATAGCTAGCTAGACTAAGATTTTTAGGATTAGAAGATTGCCAGGATAATTAGATTTGACAACTTTTTAAAAGTTGTCAAATCTTTTACCCTTTGTAAATTGCAAATTAACTTAGCTAACCGTTGGTTTAGCAGTAAACACACCGGCATAATATTTAATATAACCAATGCATAAAAATATGTTTAATGCCAATACAGTAACCCCTACAGGTATGCCTGCCGGAACTAATATGGTATGAAACAAGAATACGTTTACGCTGATAGGTAGCAATACTAGCAGAAAGAAAGCGGTATAACGGTTAATCAGCAAAAATAATCCGCTTATAATTTCAATAACTTTCATGTACTGGAAAAAATAACCCGAACCCCAGAGTCCGCCGGAAAATGCGGTTGCTGCCGGGCTCATAGGTGGCTGCGCCATGTGTAATACCTGCGGAAAGAAAAAATTCAATCCAAACACCACGAAGATCAGACCCAGTAATATCCGGGCAATTAATACTGCAATTTTCATAATTTTTAAGTTTTTTTGTTGTGATTTAAAGTTGCTCAATTAAAGGGCCAAATATAAATGTTTAAACATCTATATTTAAACTAAAGTGTCATACCTTCGTTATAATATTATGAATACACAAAAAATTACATTTGGCAGCGGTTGCTTTTGGTGCACCGAGGCTATATTTCAGACAGTTAAAGGTGTAAGGGCCGTTGTTTCAGGCTACATGGGTGGCCAAATTAAAAACCCTACTTATGAGCAAATTTGCAGCGGCAACACCGGACATGCCGAAGTGGTTGAGGTAGAATATGATGCAGACGCGGTTAGCCTCGATGAAATATTGCTGATATTTTTTAAAACGCATGATGCCACTACCTTAAACCGTCAGGGTAACGATGTAGGGACACAATACCGATCGGCTATATTTTATACTACCGATGAGCAAAGGCAAGCAGCAGAAGCCATGATAAAAAAGCTAACCGATGAGCATGTGTTCAGCAAACCCATCGTCACTGAAATTACTCCAGCAAGCGAGTTTTACAAGGCCGAAGATTATCATCAGAACTATTTTAACGAAAACCCGGTAAAACCTTATTGCTCGTTTGTGATACAACCCAAGCTTAATAAGTTTGCCAAAGAGTTTCTCGACAAAATAAAGCCGGAGTTATTAAGCTAATCTTCATGAAAAAAACACTGTTGTTAACGGGCTTATTATTTGCGTTTGTAGCTGGCAACGCGCAGGATGCGCCAAATAATTTATCTATTGCTAACGGTGGCAAAGTATGGGGTTCATTATACCAGCAACGTGCGGCCGAGTATAAGGCTCTGTGTTTCCAGGCGTATAACCTGGCTAAGCTGCGTTTGGATATGGCCCTTAGACATAAAGGCAAAAAGCCGCTTGCTGTAGTTACCGATATTGACGAAACGCTATTAGATAATAGCCCTTATGATGCGGGAAGAGCTATTAATAATCAGGAGTTCGACCTGAAAGCCTGGAAACAATGGACCGCCAAAGGCATTGCTGATACCGTTCCGGGAGCGCCATCGTTTTTTAAATACGCCGCTTCAAAAGGCGTTGTTGTATTTTATATCACTAATCGAGATGAGGATGAACGTGCGGGAACAACTCAAAATTTAAAGCTCTACCATTTACCTTATGCTGATGATAAGCATATCATTTTAAAACAAATAATATCCAGCAAGGAGGCCCGCCGCCAACAGGTATTAGCAAAATATAATATCGTACTGCTTTGCGGTGATAACCTGCCCGATTTTGATGCGTTATATGACAATAAACCATCCGAAGAAAGCCGTATGGCAACTACTGAGAAATTGAAAAAGCAATTCGGAAATAAGTACATCATTATACCCAACCCATCATACGGTGATTTTGAGAACGCTATATTTAAGTTTAATTATAAACTTACTTCGGCTCAAAAAGATTCGGTTATCAAATCTTTAATTAAGCTAGATAAGTAACATTTATATTAAGTTTTTGTTAAATGGGATTTTACAGTAAATCAATTAGTATTTTTGGTTTACCAGTTAAAAAATCATGAAACAAAAACTATTAATTTTTGCAGCACTTACAGCTGTTGTACTAAAAGTTCAGGCCCAATTACCAGGTAAAATAGCACAAACAGGCCAGGTACTTTTACCTAACGGATGGAAACTAAGCCCCGCAGGCACTTCATTGCCTTTGGGCGATCTGCCGCTAAATATTCAGCTATCGTCATCAGGCAAATTGCTGGCCGTTACTAATAACGGGCAAAGCACGCAATCTATACAGTTGATCGACCCTGTTAATGAAAAACTAATAGACGAAAAAGTAATAGGTAAATTATGGTACGGCCTTACTTTTAGCCATGACGATAAACACTTGTATGCATCTGGCGGTAATGATAACTGGATCATTGATTTTGAAATAAAAAACAACAAGCTTATCCCTGCCGATACCATTAAATTGGCTCCGAAAGCATATCCAAAAAACAAAGTTTGCGCTACGGGTATCGCGGTAAATAAAAGCAACACACTGTTATTCACCGTAACTAAAGAGGACAATAGTTTATACGTGGTAGACCTGATTACCAACACCGTTAAAAGTAAAGTAAAACTGGATGCCGAGGCATATAGCTGCGTACTATCGCCTGATGAAAAAACGCTTTACATTTCTGTTTGGAACGGCGGCGAACTGGCTATGTACAATACCGCATCTGGCCGGATAAGCACTATTAAGGTGGGCAGCCATCCTAACGAATTATTATTAAATAAAAAAGGCACCCGTTTATATGTAGCTAATGCCAATGATAACTCGGTATCCATTATAAACACTGCTACTAATGCGGTAACAGAAGTATTATCCACTTCGCTTTATCCAACAAAATTAACCGGCTCTACAACTAATGGACTGGCTTTATCAGCCGATGAAAAAACATTATATATAGCCAATGCCGACAACAATTGTTTAGCAGTGTTTGATGTTAGCAAACCTGGCGCAAGCCAAAGCCGTGGGTTTATTCCGGTTGGCTGGTATCCTACCAATGTTAAAACTTTGGGCAGCAAAATTTTGGTGTCAAACGGAAAGGGTTTTACATCAATGGCTAACCCGCGTGGGCCAATGCCAATTAAAAAAGCAGATAACAGTAGTTACCAGCGTGGTGCTACTAATTCCAAAGAGCAATATATTGGAGGCTTATTTAAAGGAACTTTATCTTTTATCCTAACGCCAACTGCCGATCAGCAAAAGATATTTACCAAACAGGTTTATGCCAATACACCTTATAATAATAAGTTGGAGAAAATGGCGCCCGGCGAAGCAGGCAATCCTATCCCGCGCAGCAAAGCCGATAAATCGCCAATTAAATATGTGTTTTATATTATTAAAGAAAACCGAACTTACGACCAGGTTTTAGGCGATATGACTAAAGGCAATGGCGATACCTCGCTTTGTATTTTTGGTAACAAGGTTACACCTAACCAACATGCTATTGCTAATGAATTTTCTTTGCTGGACAACTTTTATGTTGATGCCGAAGTGAGTGCTGACGGACACAACTGGAGTATGGCAGCTTACGCTACTGATTATATTGAAAAAACCTGGCCCACCAGTTACGGTGGCCGCGGCGGCGATTATGGTGGCGAGGGTGTACGTACTGCTAACGACCCACGCGATGGTTTTATATGGGACTATTGCAACAGAGCAGGTATAAGCTATCGCAGTTATGGTGAATTTGCAGCTTATGGTAAAACCACTATTAAAGCTTTAAAAGGCCACATGTGTGTGCAAACGCCGGGTTTTACTTTAGATATTACCGACAGGCTTCGCGCTAATGTGTGGGCGCATGATTTTGATTCGTTATTAAG
This sequence comes from Mucilaginibacter sp. UBA4741, assembly GCA_002403905.1. Classification (GTDB taxonomy): domain Bacteria; phylum Bacteroidota; class Bacteroidia; order Sphingobacteriales; family Sphingobacteriaceae; genus Mucilaginibacter. The sequence goes on along the minus strand of DHIR01000126.1, from coordinate 3,718 downwards.
TGTAAACAATGTACCTAAGATGAACATCATCCGTATGGGTAACGACCACACCAGCGGGCAGCGCAAGGGTGCCATATCGCCAATAGCCGCGGTTGCTGATAATGACCAGGGCGTAGGTATGTTTTTAGAACATCTTTCAAAAAGCACTATCTGGAAAGAATCGGTAGTATTTATTCTGGAGGATGACGCGCAAAATGGATCAGATCATGTGGATGCGCACCGTTCGCCGGTATATCTTGCCGGGCCGTATGTTAAGCGCGATGCTGTGGTTCATGGCATGTACTCAACATCAGGTGTATTACGCACTATGGAGCTCATTCTGGGTTTGCCGCCAATGAGCCAATATGATGCAGCCGCAATGCCCTTATACGATTGCTTTACCAGTAAACCCAATTTTACACCATATACTTTAAAAGCGCCGGAGGTTGACGTTGAAAAACGCAACGTAGCCGTAAACAGAAGCAGCAAACGCTCTGAAATGTTTAATCTTGCTGATGAAGATAAAGTGCCGGACCTTGAGCTGAACGACGTCGTTTGGAAATATGTTAAAGGCGAAAATTCTGTTATGCCGGCTCCAAGAAGAAGCGCGTTTGTTATTTTAGAACAAAAAAAGAAAAAGGATGATGATTAAATGTTAAAGACATGGTGAAATACCACTAAAGCGTAAATATGTATAAATACCTAATTTTAATCTTCACGCTTTATAGCCTTGATGCTTTAGCGCAAAAAACCGGTTTCCCTTCTGATTATCCTTTTGTTGTAGTTGATAGATTTTGCAATTGCCCCGAAATGGAATGGCAGGGTAACTTGGGATTCCGGTTAAGGGATATTCACGAATCTAAGAACGATACTGAAATCAGGTTTTCAATGCTAGGCGATCGTGCTTTAGTGGAAGAGGTTATTACCATAAATCATGGCGAATACAACGCATATCTTTATTCCAAGACAATAACAGCAAATAGAAGATATCCTGATTCGATTAAAAAATATGGAAAATGGGAGGTGTTTCCTTACAGAAAATTCCATATACAACAAAAAGATCTAAAGTCTATTTATTCAAAATTGCTTACCTATCATATAGATAATCTTCCCAATCAGGGCGACATCGATAAAAAGGGTTTTTACAAGTCTTACGTGGTAGAATATAAAATCAACAATAAATTTACCACTTATAGTTTTGCCAGCAAAAAGGAACTGGATCGATATCCTGATGTGCAAGTATTTAAAGATTATATAGGCATTATAGCTACCTTTGATGAGTTAGGGTTTGATTACTGGAGAAACGCACGAAACCTTTCTTTTTATTACGATCATTTTTAATGCTTTAATATAAAGTTAAAACCACTATGTACGATAATTGTTAACTTTAGCGTTCCAATATATATCCGATGACAATTATAGAGAACCATCTTTTTAAAGTAGCTATTCGTAATCAGGGTGGCGAGTTAACATCATTTTTTAACAAAACTACAGGTGTTGAACATTTATGGCAAGGCGATGCCGCCATTTGGCCGTGGCATGCGCCTAACTTGTTCCCCATTGTTGGGCAGCTGATTGATAATGAGCTTTTAGTTGATGGTAAAACTTACGAATTGCCGCGACATGGTTTTGCGCGTACGTCTGAATTATTGCTGATCTCATCCAGCGAACAATCGGCGTGGTTCTCTTTACCTTATTGCGAAAAAACATTAGCTAAATATCCTTATAAGTTTGATTTCCAGATCCATTATGACCTGATAGATGATGCCCTGCGCGTAACTTATAAGGTTATTAATTTGGATAAAAAACCGATTTATTTTTCGGTTGGCGGGCACCCGGCCTTTAATGTACCCTTTAATAAAGGCGAGAAGCATGAGGATTATTATATAGAATTTGAAGTTGACGAGAAATTAAAAACACACTTATTAGCGCCCGAAGGAACATTTAACGGCGAAACCGAGCCGGTAGCCACCGATAAAGGCAAGCTGTTTTTAACCCGTGACCTATTTGCTAATGACGCGTTGGTATTTAAAAACCTACGCTCAAGGGTGGTGACTATAAAAAGCACACAGCATGATCAATCACTAACGGTAGAGTTCCCGCATTTTAATTACCTGGGGCTTTGGAATAAGCCCGGTGCCGATTTTGTTTGCATTGAACCATGGTTGGGCTGCGCTGATAGCGTAGGCAAACATGCAGACATAACCCAAAAAGAAGCTATACAAAAACTAGGAATTGGTCACGTATTTGAGGCGGCATTTTTTATAAGTATGTAATATAGTAAGACTTACGAAGTTTTCAAAACTTCGTAAGTCTGGAATATTTTAAAACAACCCTAACTGCCCTTTATCGTCTATATCGATATCATCCGGGTTGGTTATCTCAAAATCTATTTTTTTAATTGGTGGCGGTTCTTCTGTTTTAGGCTTTTCGATAGGTTCCGGCTCAACTGCTTTTTCGGGTTGCTGCTCTGCTACCAGTTCAGTTTGGGGTTGTTCAACAGTTTCTGATACATTCTTTACAGGTTTAGGTACATCCGCTGTTGATTCGGGTTGTTGCGCTACAGTTTCCGAGGCCTCATCTGTATCTATCAACTCTTCCGCTACTTCTTCTTCAACGTCATCTATTATTACTTCCTCAACCGGGTTGTTTTCGGCTATCAATTTTACCGCTTCAACCTGGTGCTGCGAGATGCGGTTACCCATTGCTTTCATCCCTTTCACATCTATTACTTCGGCCAAATTAAGCTCGATAGTCTCAGGAGTTCTGGTAGCGCCTTTTAGTTGTTTTACTTCAACAATTGGCTCAGCAGCATTTGATATTAGCGTCATTTTTGATCCGGGCTCATCACTGATGATGCTGGTTTCTTTGCCTATTACCGTATTCTCAAACACAAAACGTTTAACCAGGTAGTTTTTTGATTTACCATCATAATGCACAACCGAGTAAACTTTCTCCGGATTATACTTTTCTATGATGGTCATTTTATCATCAAAGTGGTTATTCAGATCGAAACTGGTTAGTTCGTAAACACCATTGGCAAATACCGTTAGTATACGGTCATCACCATCAAACTCACCTAAAAATTTACCGCGCGCGTCAACATTTAAGCGTTTCAAAATATCATCATACCAGATCTTACGGCCCGCGAGGGTTGATATACCTTTGCTTTTTAACAATATCTTTTTAACCGGGTATTTGGTAATAATATTACCCATAGATGCCCGGCCTTTAATAGCCAGCTGCGCAAAGTCTTCGTCAAACTGTAGTTTCTTTAACTTGGCATGAGGTTTTAGCGCAACGTTAACTACCTCGGCCTCGCCGTTAGGATTGGC
>DHIR01000126.1:0-166 GCA_002403905.1 Mucilaginibacter sp. UBA4741 | reverse complement strand
GATTGGCAGAGAAGTATAATACCCTGGAACCCTTGCTGCCTTTAGTCAGATCGTACTCTTTATCGCGGGTTACGCCGGTTACTGCAAAACGTTTAATATAGCTCACGCCACTTTGTCCGTCTTTATATATCATATTATAAACGGTGCGCTCATCGTTCTTTTTAAA
>DHIR01000013.1:12005-30756 GCA_002403905.1 Mucilaginibacter sp. UBA4741 | reverse complement strand
TTGCATAAGCTTATGTTTTTGTTGCTAAATTATTGAACAACGCTTTAACATATATGCTTGAATTTTATCCCGGCGGCGGGCTATCTTTGCGGCACAGGTGAATATGGAATGTAATGCCAATGAGTGTGTAGGTAAGGCGGCTTACTACGGACGCAAACCCCTTTTTCGGGCGAGTCCTTGTTTTGTTTCAGTCTTTTCTTCAGGCTTCAATGCATTTTTTAATATCCGGTCATACTGTTCGCTGGCATTTTTGATGCTGTTTTTGACTTCATTCCATTTAAAGACATCTTTCATCAACACTACCTTTGTGGTAAAATCGATATCGTCGAAATAAAGTAGTGACATCCGGGCTTGTTTAACATCAATATTTGGATATTTTGCTGAATAGGCATCCAGCATCTGTTCATAGGAAATTACTTTTAACAAGTAATGTATGTCAACAAAATCTTTGATCCTCGACCCGTTACCCGCTATTGCATTAATTTTCATAGCGGCTATATCTTCAAGACTTGACATCCTGATCCCTTCGGCGTTTACCAGTGGATTAATATGGGGGTATTGGTGTATCAGCATATCAAACTGGATGTCTTCCATATACCCAGCAATATAATTGTTGCGGAAGTTCTTAAATACTGCGTTATAATTGTCTCTGAGGTATCTTGCGGTCTCATCGCCGTTAAACTCCGCAGTGGTAAACAGGTCGATGTCTACCGACATGCGATGACCTAACATCAGCGCCAGCGCCGTTCCTCCTACTAAATAAAAATCCTTTAATTTTTCGTCATCCATCAGGCGACGGATCAGATCCAATGTTCTTTCGTGGACTGTTTCTTTGTATAACATTTGAGTTCAGTTTTGTTCAACTGAAAATAAGTACATGCGGTTTCTACCCCCATATTGGTCAGGTAAGGTATATCGGCCTTTAGTGCCTTTACCACTCTTGCCCGTCCATAAAAATCGATCATGACCTCTAATTCTTCGGGCATACCAAATTCAATCACACGTTCGATAACGGCGCGGTAGCTTCGCTGCCAGTCGAACGTGTCATAATCAAACTCCCAAAACAATCGTTTTGGAAGATCGGGTTTGGGGGATTTTACCTGTATCGGCTTTCTTTCCAGCCTGATCTCCTCATTCTCGTATGCTGTTTTCTTTTTGGAGAAGTAATTGCTTAGCGTATTATAATTATATGCCGGGTGGCTGTCACAAAAGTTTTTCAGGCTGGAAAATACTTCTATCGTATTTTCTGCCAATTTCTTCCATTGAACCAGTACCACCCTGCGGCCATTATCTTCGGCTGTTTGCATACTGTAAAGGTAATCAGAACTTTCCACAATACCAATATTGTACGATATTTAACAATTGATGGTTTGTAATTGGGTTAATTAAATTGTAGCGTACTTCTGTTTGAGTAAGGCCATATCCTGGCTTACTTTCAAATCCAGCACCTTTGCATAGTGCTGTGTAGTTTTGATATTCGTATGCCCTAACATTTTACTCACGGTTTCTATAGGCACGCCATTGGAAAGCGTTACGGTTGTTGCAAACGTATAGCGGGCAATATGATAGGTGAGCATTTTATTAAGGGTACAGATATTTGATATTTCTTTGAGATAAGCATTCATCTTTTGATTGGTAGAAACCGGAAGCGCCTTTCCATTATGAGCGCATACCGGATGATCTGCGTATTTATTTAAGATATTTAAAGCCACCGGTAACAGCGGTATCCGGCTTGGAGTAGCCGTTTTTTGCCGTTTAATGATTACCCACATTTCCCCATCGTCGCCCTTGAATATTTCCGTTCTTTTTAATTTTTGTACATCCGCATAAGCTAATCCAGTATAACAACTAAATAAAAAAATATCCCGAACCTGGCTAAGCCGTTCATTATCGAAATCTTTTTTTGCCATTTTATTTAACTCTTCCTGATTTAAATAAACTTTTGTCACCACTTTCATATTGGCTTTATAGTTTAAGAACGGGTCACTGCTTAACCAGCCGCTCGCCAAACAGATGCGAATGATCTTTTTAAAATTTTTGATGTATTTGACTGTTGAGTTATTACCGCATTTTTTTTCAGAACGGATGTAATACTCAAAATTAGTAATGAATTCATGATCGATCTTTTTAATATCGATATCTGTGGCTTTATATTTCCATACCAAAAAGTCTTCGGTATGTTTTAAGGTTGTTTCAAAACAGGTGAGTGTTCCCGGTGCATAACCGTTTCCAACAAGGCCGGCCATTTTGCGATTATGTTCTTTAAAAATACTGATCAGTATTCTGGACTTTTCACTTTTTCCCAGAAGCTTATTTTTTAAGGCTTCTGCCGTGATCGCGCCACCAGCTTCTGTTAAGATGCGATGGGCTTCGTAAACCTGTGTTTGCAGATTGTCGAGGTAAGTGTTAAAGGATTTGACTTCTTCTTTTGTGCCACGTAAGCGCCCGGCGGAACTATTCCAATTGGCTGGCAGGCATTCCCGCCCTGATGTGGTTTCGGCGCGTTTACCATTGACGGTAATACGCAAATAAATGGCTACCAGTCCATTTTGCTGAATTTTTGGCTTTTTTAAGTAAAAAAGCAAGCTGAAAGTAGTTTTCATAATTAATGAATTAAAAAGTGAAACAAAACTAAGCTTACAAGTAATCTCAAACAAGATGTTCAATGATTGAACAGGTTGATAATCAAATGGATATAAAGAATTCGGTGAGTAAGAATTTTCCTTATTTTACTCACCGAATTACGCTCCTTTTTTATGCGAATTGGTGGATAAAATGGGGTTTTGACTAAAAAACAAAAGCCTGCAATCATTTGATTTGCAGGCTTTTAGTGTACTTTGATATTGATATCCGCGGTGAGGGAGGGATTCGAACCCTCGGTACAGTTTCCCGTACGTCAGTTTAGCAAACTGATCCTTTCGGCCTCTCAGGCACCTCACCGTGTTATTGTTTTCAATAAAACCCCTTTTTCAGGGACTGCAAATATAGCAATTAGGCTAAGCCATCAAAAAAAAATTAATAATCTATTCGCACATGGTAAATACTCATCAGCATTCGCTTAAAAATTGTCTTAATGGTTTCAATATCCTTCAATGTTATATTACTGTCTTTCAATTGGTTTTGATCTAATTTGTATTTTACAATGCGGTCAACCAACGCGCTAATTGATTTTTCATCAGGCTCTTTTAATGAGCGCGAAGCGGCCTCAACCGAGTCTGCAAGCATCAAAACACCAGCTTCTTTTGAGAAAGGAATAGGCCCCGGGTACCTAAAAGTGTTCTCATTGATGATTTTTTCGGGGAAATTTTTAAGAAATGATTGATAAAAATAATCAACCCTGGTGTTACCATGGTGGGTGCGTATAAAATCAATTATTATTTCGGGAATATTATCTTTCTGGGCCATTTCAATACCCTTATAAACGTGCCTGATGATAATTTGCGCGCTTTCTTCATAAGGCAATTTATCATGCGGGTTAAAGCCCGAACTTTGGTTCTCCACAAAAAACAGTGGGTTTTCCATTTTACCTATATCATGGTACAATGCTCCCGCCCTAACCAATAATGCATTACCTCCAATAGCATATATAGCATTCTCGGCCAAATTAGCTACCTGTAAAGAGTGCTGAAATGTGCCCGGTGCCGAAAATGCCATTTCGCGCAATAGCGGCGCATTGGTATTGGTAAGCTCTATTAATGTAATGTCTGATGTTATAGCAAATATCTTCTCGAACAAATAAATTAATGGGTAAGCAAGCAAGGTTAACAAAACACTTACTGCAAATGGGATAAGGTTTCTCCAGTCAATATCAACCAAACTTCCCTCTCTAATTAAAGATATGCCTAAGAAAGAAACAAAATAGGTAAAGGTTATAATAACCGCTGATATAAGGAATTGCTCGCGCCGCACCAGGTTTTTGATACTATAGATAGATACCATGCCCGCCGTAATTTCAAAATAGGCAAACTCAAAGCTGTTAGGCACAAAGAAACCTGCTATAAGCACTACCAACAGATGTATGTTTAGCGCCAACCGGGTATCAAACAAAATGCGGATGATAATTGGAACTATACAATAAGGTATATAATACAAATTAGGCAACTCTAACTTTATCGCCATTGATAAAGTGAACAGCATGGCCGTAATTACCAGCAATATCAAACTCACCAGCCTGTTGTCGTCATAAATATCCTTCCTGAAAATATAAAGGAATATCATGAGCAACGCTATGGTAATTGATACCAGTAAAAACTGACCGGCCAATACCAGCCTGGGGTTACCATTTATTCGGGCATTATCCTCAAACGCTTTTTTATACGACTGTAATTTTTGATATACTTCATCATTTACAACAGACCCTTTGGATATAATAACTTCGCCTTTTTCTACCATACCACCGGTTAATGATAGGCCCTCCAGCACTTCTGTTTCAAGCCGGGTTGTTAGCTTATCATCATATATAATATTGTTTTGTATATGGTTTTGCAGCAGATCCAGCAAAAAGGTTTTATTTACATCAGTGCTCCTGTTTAATACCCGGCTGCAATACGCCAGTGCGCTTTCGCGGGTAAGTAATTCTGATGTGCTTTTCTCGGTCGATATATTGTTTTGCAGTATAGTAATGGTGTAGCCCTGATTTTGCTGATATTTAGGATTTAGTGTAAATACACCTTTATCATAAACATCTTTTAATAGCTCATTCCCTGCTAAAATATATTTTGGTTTTAGCCTGTCATCAATACCGGCGTTATGCCATTTTATTTCCAGATCGTTTTTAAAACCATCCATTTGCTGCTGGGCAACATCATTATTTAACTGGTATAACTGGTTAGTGCTGGATAACGCGTTGCGGCGGTCATTCTGAATTTGGGCCTGCGTTTTTAATATCGCGAAATTATAGGGCGATACCAGGTCCTTCTGGTTCCATATCCTTCCCTTTTCAATTTCATAGCTAAACTTAGCCTGTTTAGGCAGCGAATAAACAATTAAGCAAATACTCACCGCCATCATTAAAAACTTAACGTTGCGTGCGTATTTGCGTAACAAAGCCTTTTGGCGCGAAGAAGAAAGTGTAGCCATTTATTAAGTTAAGCCCTCAAAAATAATATATTTTACGCTATATGTTTTTTTTATTGCTTTTGTCAAATCAATTATGATATCTTTGTGATATCATTTTAAAATCAAAACCAATCATGAATACTGAAAAAATCATTAACCCGCCATCAGGTTATTTAACCTTTGCCTTATTTCTGCTTTTATTAGCATTTACCGGCTTTTTCATTTATGAACGTAATGCAGTACCGGCTATAGTAATTTTTATAGTTGACTTTGTATTGATATTACCGGGACTAGTAATTGTTAACCCCAACGAATCTAAAGTGCTTACACTTTTTGGTAAATACGTTGGTACGGTTAAACAAGATGGCTTTTTTTGGGTAAACCCCTTTACTGTAAAAAAGAAGGTTTCATTAAAAGCTTTTAACTTAAACGGCCAGCAGCTTAAAGTAAATGATAGTGTTGGTAACCCTATAGAGATCGCCGCTGTTATTGTTTGGCAAATAAAAAACACAGCCAGCGCTATATTCGCGGTTGAAAATTACCTGCAATATGTAAATATACAGAGCGAAGCAGCAGTAAGGCATTTAGCTAATTCATTCCCTTATGATAGTATTGAAGACGAAAACGCCGGCATTACTTTAAGAGGCGGTGCCGACCAGGTTAGTATATTGTTAGAGAAAGAATTGAATGAGCGATTAGACCGTGCAGGTATTGAAGTATTAGAAGCCCGCATATCACACCTGGCTTACGCGCCAGAGATCGCACATACTATGTTGCAAAGGCAACAAGCATCGGCTATAATATCTGCACGAAGGTTAATTGTTGAAGGCGCGGTAGGTATGGTTGAGATGGCGTTACAAAGACTATCAGAAAAAAACATAGTAGACCTTGATGAGGAACGTAAAGCTGCCATGGTAAGCAACCTATTGGTTGTTTTATGCGGCGACAGGAGTGTAAACCCGGTTGTAAACACTGGCACCTTATATCACTAATTGTTATGTACCAGGAACTAGATATTACAACAACCAATGAGCTGTCCTTATTAAGGCATGGCTGGTGGAGCCCCGAATATGAGCTGACCGATGGATTAAACAAATATGGTGAGTTAAGTTATGATGGCATTTCTAAACGTAATGCCGAAGTTAGAACTGCTACCTCTACCCTCTATTTTAATTTTGAAGAATTTTTTAGCAGAACAATTTTAATAACTGATAGTACTGGTAATGTGATTGGTAAGTGCACCCGCGAATTATTTAGCAGAACAAGACTACTGACATTGGAAAGCGGTTTTAGCGCTAGTTTTTACAGGTCTTCATTATTTTCGCGAGAGTATGTGTGGGAATCAGAAGGTTATGGTAAGATCATGAGTTTAAAAAACCATTTTCCGTTTACTTTAACTACTGATGTACATTTGTATCCAACAAATACCCCCGCGGCGGTAATACCTAAATTAATATTTTTAGGTGCACATTTAATTATTTTAAGACGATGCAAAAGGGCGGTTCATTAAGTTATGATAAACAACTATGTAAAAATTGATTCTTCGCGCTCTACAGAGTTACAGTTGATACGTAAAGGTTTTTTTAAGCCTGTATATACATTAACCGATGGACAGTTTGAGTATGGGACATTAAGTTGCAGAGATATTTGGCAAAGAGAAAAAAATATAATAACCAGTGACGGAGAATGGATAGTAAGGTGTATTGGCTTTTTAGGTAAAGAAACACTTATTATAGATGCTTTAAAAAGTGAGGTAGTTGGTAAGATCACAAGAAATGGCTGGGGGACCAAAACCGCTATTGAAATGAACAATGGCTTTAACGCGGCATTAACATGCGGTAAAGGATTTTTTTCAAGAACACTGAATTGGACAAATGACCAATATGGCGACTGCATTCAAGTTAAAACCACCTGCAAATGCACCAGGCCATTTACGGTAAGTATTGATCAGGAATTAGCAAAAACAAAATTTCCGCTAGCGTTAATAACCCTTATTGGGGTTAATTTAGTTTTATTGAGACAAGCAGAGGCGGCAGCAATAGCTACTTAATTATGGCCGAAAAAAAAGCATTTATTTTAAGGGTAAACCCCAATATGTTGAAGGAAATAGAAACCTGGGCTGCTGATGAATTTAGAAGCACCAACGGGCAGGTAGAATATTTACTGCAACAGGCTTTACTTGCGCATAAAAAAAACAAGAAAAAGAAAGAAGATAATAACGAGTAACAATTACTATGCAAGCATAGTAATTGTTCAAATAAATTAAATAGATTTGCGCTACTAAAATCAAACTGATGAGAGAAGTAGTTATAGTAGTGGCAACCCGTACCCCTATTGGCAGTTTTGGCGGCAGTTTAGCTTCGCTTACAGCAACACAATTGGGCAGTATTGTTATTAAATCGGTAGTTGAGAAATCCGGTTTAAAGCCAGAGCATATTCAGGAAGTTTTTATGGGCAATGTATTGTCGGCCAATTTGGGCCAGGCACCGGCTACCCAGGCTGCAATATATGCCGGTCTGCCCTATCTTCCGGCTACTACAGTAAATAAGGTTTGCGCATCGGGCATGAAAGCAATTATGCTTGCGGCTCAAAGTATTATTTCCGGGCAAAATGATATTGTATTAGCGGGCGGCATGGAGAGTATGAGCAATGTACCCTACTATTTAACTAAAGCCCGTACCGGTTATAAATTAGGGAACGATCTGTTAATAGATGGCTTGGTTGAAGATGGCCTTTGGGATGTTTATAATGATTACCACATGGGCTCAGCCGCCGAACTTTGTGCGGTTGAATGTAACATAAGCCGTGAAGACCAGGACACGTATGCAATAGAATCATATAACCGGGCCATTAACGCGCAAAACAACGGGAAGTTTGTTAATGAGATTACACCTGTCGAGTTAAAAAACAAAAAAGGCGAGATCACTTTATTTAGTGATGATGAAGAGCCTGCAACAGTAAAATTTGATAAGATTTCTTCATTAAAACCTGTATTTAAAAAAGATGGAACCGTTACCGCGGCAAATGCATCATCCTTAAATGATGGTGCCGCAGCAGTAATATTAATGAGTAAAGAAAAGGCTGACGAGCTAGGCATTAAGCCAATAGCCAAAATAATATCTTACGCTGATGCCCAACAAGCGCCTGAGTGGTTTACTACTGCCCCATCAAAAGCTATCCCGTTAGCATTACAACGTGCGGGCTTAGCCTCAGGTGCTGACTATTATGAGATCAATGAAGCATTTTCTGTAGTATCTATTGCCAATAATCAAAAATTAAAATTAGACCCAACCCGTGTAAATGTTAATGGCGGTGCGGTATCTTTGGGGCATCCATTGGGTGCATCTGGAGCACGTATCGTAGTTACTTTATTAAGCGTATTGGAGCAAAATAAAGGTAAATATGGGGTTGCCGGAATTTGTAACGGCGGCGGTGGTGCCAGCGCAATTGTTATTGAAAATTTACGTTAAGGATAAAAAACCTATATATTTACGAATAAGTGAGCATTAATATTTTGGTGGTGGTACGAAGCTTCGTCTTAACTATATTTTCTACATTATTCTTTTTACAGGCTTTCGCGCAACATGCTGATAGCAGTAATTTAAAACAATTAAACTTTTACCAGGATAGCCTGAAGCATTTAGGTAACACTTTCATTAATAATGACAATGACCTTATCCGAAAAAACGCCAATTACCAATTTATAAAAACCTTGGTTGCAGCTTTAAAAACGCCCAACTCGTTTGCCTTTCCATTCGATTCCATAAAAACCATAACCCTTACTAATTCGCCTGATAACAAATTCAGGATATTTAGCTGGCACGTAACTCATGATGACGGCAGCTACCGTTTTTATGGTGCTATACAGGTAAATACCAGCGGTCCGTTAAAATTATATGGTTTGGAGGATTACTCTCCCCTGCTTAAAAACCCCGAAGATTCGGTAGTCGATAATCATAAATGGTATGGGGCCCAATATTATACCATTATACCTGTTAGCGGCGTTACCCCCTATTACGTATTGTTAGGCTGGAAGGGCAATACCGATAAATCAACAAAAAAAATTATTGATGTACTTTCGTTTCAAAACGATAAGCCAATATTTGGCATGCCCGTATTTGATGGGAATAATAAAAGACGCAAACGTGTGGTTTTTGAATACGCCCGCCAGGCATCAATGCTGTTAAAATATGTCCATTCGCAGCATTTAATTGTATTTGATAATTTGGCATCGTCAGATAAAAAATCAAAAGATAAACCCGAAACTTACGGCCCGGATCTAACTTACAATGGCTATCGTTTAAAAGACGGCAGGTGGGAATACGTAGATAATCTGGACATGCGAAATGTACCTAACGAGCAGGACGAGAATTACATTGATCCTAAAGCAGAAAAACCAATACTACCAAGGCCTAAAACAACTTTACCCATAAAAAAAACGCCGGTTCAATAAATCTCGCTAATAAACCAACCCAATAAGTACAATACATTCACCATAATTTGTATTTAAGAGAATAATAGTATTTTAGACAAAATTAAACTGATCTTATGTCCTCAAAAACCTTAACGGCTGATGTTGTTAAAACTGAAGCAAAATACCCAAGAAGCATCCCTTTCATTATAGGCAATGAAGCGGCCGAACGCTTTAGCTTTTACGGTATGCGTTCTATCTTAGTAACTTTTTTGGTAGCCCAATTTTATAACCCTACAGGTAACAAGTTACTACAATCAGGTGCTGAGGCACATGCAAATGCAAGTACTCACTTTTTTGTTATGCTTGCTTACGCATTGCCTTTTGTAGGAGGTATAGTAGCCGATTGGTTTACCGGAAAGTATAAAATCATCTTATATATCTCACTTGTTTATTGTTTGGGGCACTTGTTTTTAGCCATGTTTGATACTAACTTAACCGGATTTACCGCCGGGTTGGTTTTGGTAGCCATAGGCGCGGGTGGCATAAAATCATGCGTATCTGCCAATGTGGGTGATCAGTTTGACGCAACTAACCAAAGCTTGCTTTCTAAAGTATATGGTTGGTTTTATTTCAGCATCAATGCTGGTTCTGTTTTATCAACCGTAATAATCCCTGAAGTATATGACAAATATGGCGCTAAATGGGCTTTTGGTATCCCGGGTATATTAATGGGTCTGGCCACAATCATTTTCTTTTCAGGTCGCAAAATGTATGTAAGGGTTCCACCATCAGGTGTAAATAAGGACAACTTTGTATTTATATCCTGGTATGCCATAACACATCTGGGCAAGAAAAAACCAGGCGAATCATGGCTGGATGTTGCAAAAGGAGCCCATAATTCAGAAAGGGTTGACGGTGTAAAAGCGGTTTACCGTGTAATGTCTGTATTCTTTTTTGCATTCGCCTTTTGGGCAGTATGGGATCAAAATCTGTCTGAATGGGTTATACAAGCCGGTAAAATGAATCGTACCATCGGCATAGGTTCGTTAAGTTTTACCATGTTGCCCGGTCAGGTACAAACATTTAATCCGATATTTTTATTACTTTTTATACCTGTGTTCAATTATTGGGTATATCCGTTTTTAGATAGCGTTGGTTTAAAAACAACTCCACTAAGACGTATAGGTGCAGGGCTTGTTTTAACCGCTTTATCTTTTGTGATCATTGCATTAATACAATCTAACATTGATCATGGTGGCACTCCATCAATCTGGTGGCAGATATTTGCATATGTAGTATTGTCAGCAGCCGAAGTGTTAGTATCTATAACCGGCCTGGAATATGCTTATACCCATGCGCCAAAATCAATGAAAAGCACCATGACAGCTATTTGGTTATTAGTGGTATCGTTAGGTAATTTATTCACTGGCGCTATAAATACCAATATCGCCAATAAGGGCTTTTTACAACCCTACCTTAGCAATACTACCAATTATTACTGGTTTTTTGTTGGCGTGGTAACTTTGTTTACAGTAGCGTTTATGTTTGTTTCACCACGCTTGAAAGAGCATAATTATATCACCAGCCCCTATTTAGCTGATCATGAAAAAGACAAGATAATTGCAGACACAGATAATCTGTAAATCAACCACATTTTACAAGAGCAGGAATTATTTACAGTTTCCTGCTCTTTTTATTTTATATAACTACTAAATCTAGTAATTTAGTAAACTGTTTACCCAAAAGCTTAAAAACTTATAAGTGCCTGATAGCATAGTAATTATACCTACCTACAACGAAAAGGAAAACATTGAACGGATGATCCGTAAGGTATTTTCTTTGCCGTATGATTTCCATGTCCTGATTATCGATGATGGATCGCCTGATGGCACACAAATAATTGTTAAACATCTTCAGAATACTTATCCCGAAAAACTTTTCCTGGTAGAGCGTGCAGGCAAACAAGGATTAGGCACAGCGTATATACATGGTTTTAAATGGGCCATTGAGCATGAATATGATTATATTTTCGAAATGGATGCCGATTTTTCGCACAATCCGGAAGATCTGATCAGGTTGAGGACCGCTTGCATTGAAGGTGCTGATGTATCCGTAGGTTCGCGTTATATTAAAGGTGTGAATGTAGTAAACTGGCCCATGAGCCGGGTGTTAATGAGTTATTTCGCATCGGTATATGTTCGTTTTATTACTGGAATAAAAATCCAGGATTTTACTGCAGGTTTTATGTGTTATAAATGCAACGTGTTAGAAACCGTTGAACTTAATAAGATAAAGTTTGTGGGCTACGCCTTCCAGATAGAAATGAAATATACAGCCGTAAAACATGGATTTACGGTTACAGAGATACCTATCATATTTACAGACCGAACGGCCGGCACCTCAAAAATGTCAAAAGGTATATTTAAAGAAGCTGTTTTGGGCGTATTGCGTATGCGTATAAATAGCATTTTCAGAAAGTATCCTGAAGGTTGAAGATTAGTTATTAGAGATTAAAGATTAGTTGCCCGGCATGTTAATTTAATCTCTAAAAACTGCTCCTAATCTTTAATCTCTAATCTTTAATCTTTAAATTCGCCTAATGAACGAGCATCTTGATCCTGACGGTGAACGTCTATCCCCTACCGACCGCGATATTGAAAAAGTATTGCGTCCGCAGGCATTTGAAGACTTTACTGGTCAGTTTAAAATATTAGCCAATTTAAGAATATTTGTACAAGCGGCTCGCCAGCGCGGCGAAGCGCTTGACCATGTGTTGTTGCATGGCCCTCCGGGATTAGGTAAGACTACCCTATCGTATATTATTGCTAACGAGATGGGCGTTGGTATCAAAATAACGTCGGGCCCTGTACTTGATAAACCCGGCGATCTGGCGGGCTTACTAACCAACCTTGAAACCGGCGATATTTTATTTATTGATGAGATACATCGTTTAAGTCCGTTGGTTGAAGAATACCTTTATTCGGCAATGGAGGATTTTAAGATAGATATAATGCTGGAGAGCGGGCCTAACGCGCGCTCGGTGCAAATATCACTTAATCCGTTTACTTTAGTTGGCGCTACAACACGTTCGGGGTTACTTACGGCTCCCTTGCGCGCCCGTTTTGGTATCAACTCCAGGTTAGAATATTATGATGCCAAGTTATTAACCACTATTGTACTACGCTCTGCATCCATATTAAAAACACCTATAAGCGATGAAGGTGCGTATGAAATTGCACGCCGAAGCCGTGGTACGCCACGTATTGCCAATGCTTTATTGCGCCGTACAAGAGATTTTGCCCAGATAAAAGGCGATGGAAATATTGATACTGCTATTGCTAAATATGCGCTTAACGCACTAAACGTGGATGAGCATGGCCTGGACGAAATGGATAATAAAATACTTACCACCATTATTGATAAATTTAAAGGCGGCCCTGTTGGTTTAAAAACAATTGCTACAGCCGTTGGCGAAGATGAAGGCACCATTGAAGAAGTTTATGAACCTTTTTTGATACAGGAAGGCTTCTTAATGCGCACGGCTCGCGGCCGTGAAGCTACCGAGAGCGCTTACAAGCATTTGGGTAAAATAAAACTAGGCGGAAATGCTTCCTTATTTTAAGTTTTTATTATTACTATTGCCGTCACAATTAAACTGTTAACACCTTAAATTATAACCAACCAATTACCATAGTTTTATACTATAAAATAACTTTTATGAAACGAATATTACTTTTTGCATCGTTATTAATATGCAGTAACACTTTTGCCCAACTGGTAACAAAAATTACTGACCCTGTTGATTGGGTTAACCCATTGATGGGTTCATCATCAAAACCCGATCTTTCAAATGGCAATACCTACCCATGTATAGCATTACCATGGGGAATGAACTTTTGGACCCCGCAAACCGGCCCAAATGGTGATGGATGGGCATATACTTATGATGCACATAAAATTGTAGGCTTTAAGCAAACACACCAGCCGTCACCCTGGATGGGCGATTATGGGCAATTTTCAATTATGCCTATGACCAAGCATTTAAAAGTTACACAAAACGATCGCGCAAGCTGGTTCTCGCATAAAGCAGAAGTTGTTAAACCATATTATTACAGCGTTTACTTAGCTGACCATGATATTACTACCGAGATAGCACCTACCGAGCGTGCCGCACAATTTAGGTTCACTTTCCCAAAAACCGACAGCTCATTTATTGTTGTTGATGCTTATGACAAAGGATCGTACATAAAAGTTATCCCTGGTCAAAACAAGATAGTTGGTTACTCAACCAGGTATGCTGCCGGACAGTTAAAAAACTTTAAAAACTACTTTGTTATTTATGTTGATAAACCTTTCACTTTATCACAAACCTACAACCTAACCGAAGAAGATAAAACAGGTCGTGGTGGAGCCCGAATGAAGGTAGAAACTGCTGCCTTAAACAGTTCTTTAGAAACAACTGCTGGTCATGCTTTAGCGGCTATCGGATTTAAAACCCGTGGTGGCGAAACCGTTAACCTGCGTGTTGCATCATCATTCATTAGTATTGAACAAGCTGAGCTTAACTTAAAAAGAGAGGTTGGCAGCGAAAGCTTTAACGCCACCGCTCAAAAAGGAAGAGCAGTATGGAATAAAACATTAAGCCGTTTATCAGTATCGGGCGGAACGATTGATCAAACCCGTACTTTCTACTCATGTCTTTATCGTATGCTTTTCTTCCCTCATAAAATGTATGAGATCGATGCAAAAGGTGCACCAACACACTACAGTGCGCAAAACGGCCAGGTTTTACCGGGTTATAAATTTGCAGGTACAGGTTTCTGGGATACTTTCAGAGCATTATACCCATTCTTGAACCTTGTTTATCCATCGATAGATAAAGAAATGCAAGCAGGCCTTGTTAATGATTATAAAGAAGGCGGATGGTTGCCTGAATGGTCAAGCCCGGGTTATGCTGATTGTATGATAGGTAACAACTCTGCTTCGATAGTTGCTGATGCTTACTTAAAAGGTATACGTGGTTATGATATCAATACCCTATGGGAAGCAGTAAAACATGGCGCTAACAACACAGGCCCAAATGCGACAGGCCGTCGTGGTGTAGAGTATTATAACACATTGGGCTACGTGCCTTATGATGTTAAGATCAACGAAAACGCTGCCCGTACCTTAGAGTATGCTTACGATGATTTTGCTATATATAAATTAGGTAAAGCATTAAACAAACCTGCATCAGAAATTGATATCTACAAGAAAAGAAGTTTAAACTACCGTAACCTGTTTGATAAATCAATAGGCTTAATGCGTGGTAAAAACAAAGATGGCTCTTGGGAAACTCCATTTAACCCGCTTAAATGGGGTGATGCATTTACCGAAGGTAACGCATGGCACTATAGCTGGGCAGCTTTACATGACATTCAAGGTATGATCAATTTAGAAGGCGGTAAAAAAGCATTTATTAACAAATTAGATTCAATCTTTATCATCCCTCCTGTTTTTGATGATAGCTATTATGGCGGTGTTATCCACGAGATCCGCGAAATGCAGATCGTAAACATGGGCCAATACGCGCATGGTAACCAGCCTATCCAGCACATGCTGTATCTATACAACTTTGCGGGTGAGCCCTGGAAATCACAAGAGCATATCCGTGATGCTATGGAAAAACTATACAAAGCAACGCCTGATGGTTATTGCGGCGATGAGGATAATGGACAAACATCTGCCTGGTATATATTTTCGGCAATGGGGTTTTACCCGGTATGCCCTACCAGCAGCCAATACGTTATAGGCACACCATTATTTAAAAACATTACCGTTAGCCTTGAAAATGGCAAAAAACTAATACTTAATGCACCAAACAACAGCGAAGGCAATAAATATGTTAGTGCAATAACTGTAAATGGTAAACCATACAACAATAACTGGTTTGGCCATAATACTTTATCGCAAGGCGGTGTTATAAACTTTAAAATGTCTGCGTTTCCTAATAAACAAAGAGGTACGCAAGAATCAAGCTTCCCTTATTCGCTTTCAAATGAAAAATAACAATTCGGCCTTTTATAAAAGGTTAACCCTATTGGCGCTGCTAGCCGTATTTACAGTCACCGCCAATGCGCAGGACAAACGCTTGCGCTTAGGTATATATGGTTTAAATCATGACCATATCAGCGGTTTTTTTGGCCAGATGAGAAGAGGTACTGCTAACGTTGTGGGCGTGTACGAACCAAGCAAACCGCTTTGGGAAAAATACAAAAAACGCTTTAACCTGCCAGATTCACTTTATTTTAATGATGTAAATAAAATGATAAAAGCGCGCAAGCCTGATGTTATGCTAGGCTATAACGCGGTTGGCAAACACGTTGATATTGTAGAGCTATGCGCTCCATTGCATATACCTGTTATGGTTGAAAAACCATTGGCAGCAACACTGGCCCAGGCTAAACGTATGGAAGCATTGGCCACTAAATACAACATTAAATTATTGGTGAATTATGAAACTACATGGTATCCATCATTCCAATACATTTATGATGTGGTTAATAAAGACAGCATAGGTAAAATACGTAAGATGGTTATTCGTGATGGACACCGTGGCCCTGTTGAGATTGGCTGTAGCCCAGAGTTTTTAGCCTGGTTAACAGACCCTGTTTTAAACGGAGCCGGCGCGCTTAATGATTTTGGTTGCTATGGTGCCGATCTGGCTACCTGGTTAATGCATGGCCAACGCCCAATAGCTGTTACCGCTATTGCCAAACATTACAAACCGGCTATTTACCCTAAAGTTGAAGACGATGCTACTATATTGGTTGAGTACCCTACCGCGACCGCATCAATTGAAGCATCATGGAACTGGGCAGTAAATTTAAAAGACATGGAAGTTTGGGGCGAACGGGGTGTTATACACGCCTTTGATGGCAACAACGTTCAGTTTAAAGTTAAAGAAGGTAGTTTTGGTTTAGTTAATAAACCAAAATCTATACCTGCGCCAAATAACGACCCGCTGGTTTATTTAACTGCTGTATTACGGGGAGAAATACCGGGTACTGATGACCAGGCATCTCTAAAATATAACATGATAGCTATGGAGATTTTAGATGCGGCCAAAAGATCAATCAACGAAGGAAAAAGAATTGTTTTACAACCATAAAACATTATCAGGCTTACGAGGTTTTACAACTTCGTAAGTCTTTCTAATTATTAAATATCATTTATTACATGTCAAAAGTATCTATCACTTTATTATCATTTTGTTTATTAGTAACGTCAGTTTTTGGCCAGGCGTCAAATTCGGCAGCTATTATGGCGCGCAAGCAAGTACCTATTTTATGCTATCACCAAATACGCGACTGGCGCCCTAAAGACTCTAAAAACGCCAAGGATTATATTGTACAAATCGCCGAGTTTAAAAAACATATTAAAATGTTGGCTGATAGCGGTTATCATACCATATTACCCGATCAGTTATATGCTTATTTAACAATAGGTGCCGCATTGCCTAAAAAACCTATCATGCTTACGTTTGATGATACGGATGAAGATCAGTACACTATTGCCGCGCCAGAGTTAAAAAAATATGGCTACAAAGCATTGTATTTTGTAATGACTGTATCAATAGGCCGTCCGCATTACATGACTAAGGAACAGGTTAAAGCGTTATCAGATGCTGGTAACATTATCGGCAGCCATACCTGGGATCACCACATGACCAGCAAGTACAAGCATGACCCTAATCCTAAGAAAGATGATTGGGTAATACAAGTTGACAAACCAACTAAAAAACTGGAAGAAATAACCGGCAAAAAGATAAATTACTTTGCTTATCCGTTTGGTATCTGGAATAAATCAGGTTTCCCTGAGTTTCATAAACGTGGCTTCAAGATCGCTTTTGCGTTGGCTGATAAACGTGATGCTAATGATCCGTTAATGTGTGTTAGAAGGATATTAGATAGCGGTTACTGGAGCGCTAAAACTTTAAGTAATAGTATTAGGAATAGCTTTTAGCCCCCCTGCCCCCTGAAGGGGGAGTTTTTTGAAACGCATATTTTTTACGGAGAAAGCCACATTAACTAATGTGGCTTTCTCCGTTTATTCTTATTATTCCCCCTTTAGGGGGTTACAGATTTTCCCCCTTTGGCCCCTGCCCTTTATTAGAGGTGTCTTCGTCCTCTTCGGTAAGCGGTGTTGGATCGCCTAAGTTATCATCGGGTGTAGGTATTTTATCTACATCAATATCGGCTTCGGCAACTGGATGTTCCCCCTTTTCCAGGTCATTGTCTCCGTCTTTATTAGTTACTGATGTATCGTCATTAGTTATCTGATCGTCTTTGGGATCATTATATGCTGTAGTTTCCATAATGGTTGTTTTTTAGGCAAGCTGTTTATAGATAACACCTAATTAAAAAGTCTGTTTTGTATTTATGTTATCTTTGTGGCAATGCAGCAAAACAGACCGGCATATAGTGAACTTATTAAAGCAGAGGCCCAAAACCTGGGCTTCCTGTTTTGTGGTATTGCTAAAGCTGCGTTTTTGGAGGAAGAGGCCCCTCGCCTTGAAGCATGGCTAAATAAAAACATGCACGGCGAAATGCAGTACATGGAAAACCATTTTGACAAGCGTCTCGACCCACGTTTGTTGGTTGATGGTGCAAAGTCTGTTATATCATTAGGATTAAATTACTATACCGATAATACACAAACTGATCTACTAGCGCCTAAAATATCCAAATATGCTTACGGGCAGGATTATCATACCGTTATTAAGGATAAGCTGAAACAGCTCCTTCAAACTATAAACGAAAAGATTGGTGAAGTTGGAGGACGGGCGTTTGTAGATTCAGCACCCGTATTAGATAAGGCCTGGGCGAAAAAAGCTGGATTGGGTTGGATAGGTAAAAACACTAATCTCATTAATCAAAAAACCGGCTCATTCTTTTTCCTGGCAGAGTTGATTGTTGATATTGAACTGGAGTATGATATAGAACCCACTGCCGACCATTGTGGCACTTGCACGCGTTGTATTGACGCTTGCCCTACTGATGCCATTGTAGGCCCTTATGTGGTTGATGGCAGCCGATGTATATCATACCTGACCATTGAGCTTAAAAACGAAATACCGCAGGAATTTAAAGGCAAAATGGACGACTGGATGTTTGGCTGCGATATTTGCCAGGATGTTTGCCCGTGGAATAAATTTTCGGTGATCCATAACGAACCGTCATTTGATCCTCACCCTGATCTGTTACATTTAAATAGCAACGATCTTAAAGAAATAACCGA
>DHIR01000013.1:11266-11908 GCA_002403905.1 Mucilaginibacter sp. UBA4741 | reverse complement strand
CAACGATCTTAAAGAAATAACCGAGGATGTGTTTCAGAAAGTATTTAAAAATTCGGCCGTGAAGCGCACAAAATTTGCGGGGTTGAAGCGGAATATTGAGTTTCTTCGAAACAGTGATTAGAGATCAGCAATTAGGTATATCAATAGCTAACCAATCACTAACCTCTAATCACTTATCTCTATTTATAGCCCTTTCTTAAATTTATCAGCCAATAACTTCAGCATATCCTCATTAACAGGCGCGGCGGGTTCTTCCTTCTTTTTAAAAGGTTTGTTCTCGTAAGGCTTGTTGTATGTTTTTTGTTGAACCGGTTGCTGAAATAGATCTTTTTGGATATTTGGCGTTACAGTATCCTTTTTCTCTATATTTTCAACAGGTTTGGGTTGTGTCGCTTTTTGTTGACGATCTGCCTGCCTTTTATCGTTCCAGCGTTTGTATATTTGCTCCAGTTTGCGTTTGGTATATAAAGGAAAATCGCCATTCATCATCCATGAATAATAACTGGGTTCCAGGTTAAACACATCCTCTACTCTCTTGCCTTTATGTTTCCCAAAATTAAACACCTCTTCATTATTATCATTAAAAGCCATACGTCCGGCAAAATCAACCGGGCGGTTTAGATTGGTAAACTTGTGTAAGCC
>DHIR01000013.1:8565-11173 GCA_002403905.1 Mucilaginibacter sp. UBA4741 | reverse complement strand
TTGTGTAAGCCTTCCACATGGTTTACTACCGGTATGCTTTTGTTTCCTTTTTTATCTTCCCATTCCTGGTTCTCATAGCGTTCTATCTGGGCCAATAACACCTCCATCGTGGCGCGTGTGTCAGCTTCTGCACTATGGGCATTAATGATATCCTTTTTGCAATAAAATTGGTAAGCGGCCTTTAAAGTACGTTGCTCCATTTGATGAAAGATATTTTGCACATCAACAAAATGACGGTTATCCAAGTCAAACAAAACACCTACCCTTAAAAACTCCTCCATCAACATTGGGATATCGAATTTATTTGAGTTATAGCCGGCCAGGTCGCTATTATCCAGAAACTCGGCAACTAAAGACGCAACAGCTTTAAAAGTGGGTTCATCTTTTATATGCTCATCATAAATACCATGTATCAACGATGACTCGATAGGTATAGGCATTTCGGGATTAATACGCCAGGTTTTTACCTCTTCACTCCCATCCGGGTGCAATTTAATTACTGATATCTCAACAATGCGGTCTGCACCAATATTAATACCTGTAGCTTCAAGATCAAAGAATGCCAACGGGCGTTTTAAATGTAATTTCATATTATTGATATCAGTGTAATTAAGGTTGCAAAAGTCTTAAAAAAAATCAGCACAGAAAACTATTTAAATGTATTTAATATATCTGTTAAAATGTTTTAATTTAATGGCGCCTAAATAGCCGTTATCAAAATGAAAAAAACTTTACTTATCAGCTTACTTATCATTTGTCTTACAATCTGTGTTAAAGCACAAAACTTCCCCGCTAATGTTTGGTCGCATGAGGAAATCGATATGCCCAAATATGCTAATGATCCATCGGCCCACGCCGTAGTACTAAATGAATATGGGGACGCGAGGCTGGACAATACCGAAAGTGATGGCAGTATAAGGCTGGTTTACAAGTATCACGTTAAAATAAAGATTTTTGACGATAGCGGTATTAAACAAGGCACAATAGAAATACCGCTTTATAACAATGACCAGGTATTTGAAGACGTGTCAGAAATAGCCGGTTTTTCATCTTATAAAGATAATAACGGCGTTTATAAAACAGAAAAGCTTGATCCGGCAAAAATATATAGGGTAAGAGACAACAAGAACCACTCTACAGCTAAGTTTGCAATGCCAGGAGTAAAAAATGGCGCTATCATTGAATATTCTTATACAATCGTATCGCCTTATTTCGAAAATTTTCGTACATGGAATTTTCAAACCGATATACCAAAGGTGCATTCTAAATATGAAGCACATATTCCTGGTTTCTGGACCTTTAATATTTCTATAAGGGGCGATTTAAAAATGGCTAGCAATACTGCAACGTTGGAGCGTGATTGTTTTACAAGTCATGGAGCAAAATCCGACTGTTCGCATTTGGTTTTTGAAATGGCTAACATACCCGCATTTATAAAGGAAGATTATATGACTTCGCCTAAAAACTTCATGTCGGCCATATACTTTGAACTTTCAGCCTTTACTAATCCATATACAGGGACGGTTACTAAATTAGCAAAACAATGGAGCGATGTTGATTATCAGCTTAAACACGATGATAATTTTGGCAGCCAAATAAAAAGAAAAGACTTGTTAAAAGACCGCATATTACCTGTAATAGCCGGCAAAACAAAAGAGCTGGATAAAGCAAAGGCCGTATATGCTTACATACAAAAAACAATTAAATGGAATGGCTACTATTCATTAGGCAGCAGCGATGGTTTGCGTAAAGCTTTGGATAACCATACCGGCTCTATAGGCGACATAAATTTATCTTTAATATCGGCGCTTAACGCGGCGGGGCTTAACCCAGAGCCGGTGATTTTGTCTACCCGCGACCACGGCATAATAAACAAACTTTACCCCGTTATAACCGAGTTTGATTACATTATCGTCAAATTAACAGTTGATGATAAAACTTATTTATTAGACGCAAGCGACCCGTTACTATCATTTGGCATGCTGCCTTTACGATGCCTTAATGACCAGGGCCGTGTAATGAATTTAAATAAACCATCTTATTGGATGGATATAACTACGCCACAAAAAGAAAACAGGATATATACACTTGATCTGACATTACAAGACAATGGAAAGCTCAAAGGCACGTTTACCATTTACTCCAAAGGTTATGCAGGTTTTAAGGTACGCAAAGCGATAAAAAAATTCAATTCTGTTGATGAGTATGTTGAGAACCTTGATGAAAAACTAACCAAGGTTAAGATCTTAAAATCAGAAGTTACAAATGTGGATAGTCTGGATCTGTCGGTGTCAGAAAAATATGAAATAGAGATGGACGCGTATAATGATCTAAATCATCAGAAACTTAGTTTTAACCCTTACCTATTTGACAGGATAATTAACAATCCTTTTAAGTTAACAGAACGGCTTTATCCGGTTGATTGGGGCATGCCTTCAGAAACAAGGTTTGTTTTACAAATGCACCTCCCCGATAAATATGTAATAGAAAATCCGCCGCAAAACATAGCAATTGGCTTACCAAACCAGGGCGGTAGTTTTTTGGTAAATTATGAATCTGGTGAAAATTCATTCACTTTTTCACATATCATATCGTTCAAAAAATCAAT
>DHIR01000013.1:5430-8484 GCA_002403905.1 Mucilaginibacter sp. UBA4741 | reverse complement strand
ATCAATATATCAATCCGAAGAATATTCATACTTGAAAGAACTTTATAATAAGATCATCCTATCAGAAAAATCAGAAATGGTTTTTAAAACGAAACAATGAGATCATTACTGATAATATTTTGTCTTTTTATAATTAATACCGCAGCTAACGCACAGGGTAATTATGATGTTAGCTTAATCCCTAAAAATTTATTACCTTATGCCAGCGCTGTGGTGCGTGATAAAGAAGAGGTGATAGAGGTAAAATCGTTGGATAATACTATTTATCACATTAAAGCAGCTATCACTGTTTTAAATAAAAATGGTGACGATTTGGCCCACATCGGCGTATGGTATAATAAAAACTACGCGGTAAAAATTATAAAGGGCCTGGTATACGATGCCTGGGGTAAGCAAACAGGTAAGTTTTCGGACAAGAATTTTGAAGATGTATATGCGGCTGATGGTTTTTCGTTATTTAATGATGAGCGTGTTAAACACTATATCCCTGCTGTAATAGATTATCCATATACCATTGAGTATGAATATGAAGTAAGATCAAAGCAATCGCTTATTTTCCAGGATTGGATGCCAAACTCACAGGTAGGCATGGCTGTCGAAAAAAGTTCTTATACGTTTATTTGCAAGCCCGATTTTAATATTCGTTATAAAGAAACCAACCTGCCAGGTAAAGCAGTAATAGTAAACAGCGCGGCAGGTTTAAAAACATATACCTGGCAAATAAGCAACCTTAAAGCAGTTAAAGACGAACCATTTAGCCCAAATCCGGATACTTACGCAAGCAGGGTTAAAATAGCTCCAGAAAATTTTATTTATGAAGGTATAAACGGCTCATTTACTAACTGGAAAGAATTTGGCGGATGGATGAATGATAAGTTACTGGTAAACCGCGATCAACTATCAGCCGAAACTATTGCTAATATAAAAAACCTAACAAAAGATATTACTGACCCCAAGCAAAGGGCTCGCAAAATATATGAGTATATGCAGCAAAAAACTCATTATATCAGCGTGCAAATAGGTATTGGCGGTTATCAGCCATTTACTGCTGCCGAAGTTGATAAAGTGAACTACGGCGATTGTAAAGCATTAGTTAACTATACCCATGCTTTGCTTAAAGCTGCTAATATTGAGTCTTACTATTGTGTTGTTGAAGCCGGCAATAATAAAACAAGTATGATCAATGACTTTGCAAGCATAGACCAGGGAAACCATGTTATTTTATGTTTGCCATTTAAAAATGATACAACCTGGCTGGAGTGTACTAATCAAAAAATCCCCTTCGGTTTTTTAGGCGATTTTACGGATGACCGTATAGTGCTTGCTTGTACTCCGCAAGGCGGTAAGCTAATGCATACTCCAAAGTATACAGCAACTAATAACGTGCAGATACGTAAGGCTAACTTGATAATAAACGAGGCCGGCGAATTATCAGGTGATATGGAAACACTTTTTAAAGGCATACTTTATGATGACAGGGAAGCATTAATTTATGGCTCGCAAGCTGAAGTGTTTAAAGAATTAACGCACATATATCCAATAAACAACTTAGAAGTAGAGAAATTTACCTTTAAGCAAATTAAAGATATCTTACCCACAACTACCGAGACATTAAAGTTCACTGCGCGTGATTACGCGTCAAACAGCGGTAACAAGCTATATTTTCTAATTAACGCTGCAAACCGCAACACGCACGCACCCCGCGAAGTACGAAACCGGTTAAATGACGTTTATATAAACGAAGGTTTTACTAATGAGGATGAAATAAGTTATACCATTCCGCAAGGCTATCATTTAGAAAAAATCCCCTTAAATGTTAATATTAGCACAGTATTTGGGAGCTATATTGCAACAATGCAACTAAACGGACGGACATTAATTTACAAGCGTAAAATGCAGGTAATTGATGGTAATTACAGCAAAGATGTTTATCCGGAACTGGTAGACTTTTATCAACATATAGCTGATGCGGATAATTATAGTGTAAGCCTTATAAAAGGCAATTAACTAAATATCCATATTCCGATTATAATCCCCAGTACCATTATAACATATAGTAATATTTCTGTACCGGCAAATCGTTTGTATTTAGTCCAGAATGAATAATCTTGCTTTGACATATTGATTACAAAAATATTGAATTATATTTAGCTATGGATATAAAAGAAGAAGAAGAAATTAAGAAAGAGTTCCAGTTGGAGCGCATTATCCTTTTTACGGATGCTGTATTCGCTATAATTTTAACAATTATGGTATTAGAAATAAAGCTTCCTGAAGGGGCACGTCATTTACCTCCTGAAAAATTTAAAGAAGCTATTGCAGAGTTACTTCTTAAACTCGCCGGTTATGTAGTAACTTTTGGGCTTGTAGGTAGGTTTTGGGTAATACATCTAAAGCTGTTTAGGTTTTTAAAAGATTATGACCTTAAACTAGTTTTTTTAAATCTTGTATTCTTGTTTTCTGTAACATTATTCCCTTTCGCCATATCCTTAATTACTGGCAGTATCTCTCCAACCAAAGCCGAGTACAGTGTGGGATATATGGTTTATCTCACGATTTTCTTTTTAACAATTTTCATGCAATCGCTAATATCACAACACCTTGTTAAAAACAAACAAACACTTTGCATTAATACCCCACAACTTGAAATAACTTTAAAATGGAAGATACAGCAGATCAATCTAATTGTTGTACCTATAATAGCCTTACTTGTAATAGTATTAAATTATTTTAAGCTTCATTATTATTACCTTATAGCACCTGTGTTTATTTATAGTTTAATTATTAAAACATTCACCAGGAAATATTATCCCGAAGAAAATAACGGGCCATTACTGGTGCGCTTATTTCAATCTATAAAACCCAGAAAGATAAAACGGAGTATAAAATAACAAGTCACTAGTTAGCTTGTGCAGCTACCGTTGAATCGGTGATAATTGAACCTGCACGCGAAAAGTATTTATACATAGCGCCATGCAGAGGCACCACAATCACACCTTTGGTTGAGCTGGCATGAACTATATAACCGTTTTGCAGGTACACGCCCACATGACT
>DHIR01000013.1:0-5270 GCA_002403905.1 Mucilaginibacter sp. UBA4741 | reverse complement strand
GGTTGAGCTGGCATGAACTATATAACCGTTTTGCAGGTACACGCCCACATGACTATATTGCTTTCCATCAAAATCAAAAAACACCAGGTCGCCTTCTTTTAGTTCGTCCTCGTATTTACGTTTAATTACCGCAACCTGCTGGTAAGTTATGCGTGGTAAATTAATGCCGTAAACCTGTTGCTCTAGTAATAAAGTAAGACCCGAGCAATCAACACCGTCTTTATCTAATCCGCCAAATTTATAAGGGACACCCGTCCAAAGTTCAATAAAGTTATATAACCGGCCATTGGTAATAGCGTCTTTATCAACACCCATAATAGCAGCATATTTTTCGGCAATACTGGTTTGGGGTTTTACAATTTCGCCGGCCTCGCCTTTTAAAACCGCTTTTTTAGCATGACATCCTGATAGGATGATCGCAGCAGCACAAAGCAACAAAGCATAGCGGTTTAATTTCATACCATAAAAGTAATGGGAATGGATTAATACAGGTTGGATATGTTGTTAACATATCCACATAACCGAGACGCAAAGTATTGCGTATCTACAAAAAATCCGAAATCGAACATCCGAGATCCGGAATTTATTACCCTTTTATCACTCGCTGTATCTCATCCAGCTTCATCAGCGCCTCAACAGGTGTTAAGGTATTTACATCCAGGGTATTCAGGGTATCACGTATTTTAACCAGGACAGGATCATCAATGCTGAACATCTGCATCTGTACCGCCTGCTTTTGTACTTTGCGGATGCTTTCTTTTATATGTTCGCCACCAGTGCGTTCGTTCTCCAGTTTTTTCAATATCTCATTAGCTCGGCTTAATATCTTTTGTGGCATACCGGCCAGTTTGGCTACATGTATACCAAAGCTATGTTCGCTGCCACCCGGCACCAACTTACGCAAGAAGATGATCTGGTGACCTATCTCCTTAACCGTTACGTTATAATTTTTTATGCGATTAAAGCTATTGCTCAACTCGTTCAACTCATGGTAGTGCGTTGCGAACAATGTTTTGGCTTTAGCTGTTGGATGATTATGTAGATATTCGGCAATAGACCAGGCAATAGATATACCATCATAAGTTGAGGTACCACGGCCAATCTCATCTAATAAGATCAGGCTTCTGTCTGATAGATTATTAAGAATGCTTGCTGTCTCATTCATCTCCACCATAAAGGTTGACTCGCCTGATGATAGATTATCAGACGCTCCTACCCTGGTAAATATCTTATCTACCAAACCCAGCGATGCAGATTTTGCAGGTACAAAGCAGCCCATTTGAGCCATCAATACAATCAACCCGGTTTGCCTTAACAGTGCCGATTTACCCGCCATGTTTGGCCCGGTGATAATTATGATCTGTTGTGTTTCAGAATCAAGGAACACATCATTAGTGATATACTCTTCACCCTGTGGTAGGTTCTTCTCTATCACAGGGTGACGGCCACCTTTAATATCTATAACCTTACTGTCATTCATTTGGGGTTTGACATAGTAGTTCTTGATGGATATGGTGGCGAAGTTTAACAGCACATCCAACCGTGCAATTAGCTGCGCGTTTAACTGGATAGGTTTAATATACTCGGCCAGTGCATATAGCAGGTCATTATAGAGTTTGGTTTCAAGGGTGAATATCTTTTCTTCGGCACCTAGTATTTGCTCTTCGTATTCTTTTAGTTCAGGGGTGATGTAGCGCTCGGCATTTACCAGTGTTTGCTTGCGGATCCATTCGGTGGGCACCTTTTCGCGATGACTATGGGTAACCTCCAGGTAATAACCGAACACATTATTGAACGATACTTTTAAAGATGGTATCCCGGTAGCTTCAGCCTCACGTTTTTGTATCTCCAGTAAATAACCTTTACCGCCGAATGCGATTTTGCGTAACCTATCCAGTTCCTCATTTATCCCATCATTCATTACCGATCCTTTGATCACCATAACCGGTGGCTCGGGTTGAAGTTCTGTAGCTATCTTTTCGCAGATAAGCGTACATGGATTCAGTTGTTCGCCAATAGCTTTTAGCGGCAGACTGATAGACTGCTCGCATAATTTCTTTATCGACTCAATAGCTATCAGCGCCTTTTTAAGCTGGCAAACCTCGCGCGGGTTGGCTTTTTGCAGGCCAACTTTTGATACCAATCTTTCCAGATCACCTATCTGGCGAATGTATTGCTGTAGTTCCTCGCGTAGCTCCTCCTCGGCTATCAGGTATTCAACTACACCAAGGCGATCATTGATGGGTTTAAGTTCTTTTAGCGGCATTACTATCCATCGGCGTAACAGCCTTGCCCCCATTGGCGAGCTGGTTTGATCCAGTACATCAACCAGGGTTTTGGCGTTCTCGTTTGCTGATCCTATCAGCTCAAGATTACGTACGCTGAAACGATCCAGCCATAAGTACCTGTCCTCTTCAATACGGCTAATGGCCGATATGTGTTGAAGGTTTCTATGCTCGGTTTCGTTGAGGTAATGTAAGGCTACACCTGCTGCCACAATGCCCAGGTTTAGCTTGTCTATACCGAAGCCTTTAAGTGACTTAACCCCGAAGTGTTTTAGTAGCGTTTCGTGCGCATAGTCGCCGCTATAGGGCCATTCATCGAGGGTGTAGGTATAGTAACGATCGCCGTAGCTTTCTTTAAAGTCGGATTGCTTACTTTTTTGGTAGATGACCTCGCTGGGTGTAAAACCCTGCAATAGCTTATCTATGTAATCGCTATTACCTTGCGCGGTCAGGAACTCGCCGGTTGATATGTCTATCAGGGCAATACCAATGCTATTCTTTTCGAAGTACAGCGATGCCAGGTAGTTATTACTTTTTTGATTGAGGATACTGTCATTGGTAGCAACACCCGGTGTAACCAGTTCGGTAACGCCGCGTTTTACAATGGTCTTGGTGGTTTTTGGGTCCTCCAACTGGTCGCAAATGGCGACACGTTGGCCTGCACGCACCAGTTTGGGCAGGTAAGTATCCAGCGAGTGGTGCGGGAAACCTGCCAGCTCGATAAACGTGGCGGCACCATTGCCACGGCGGGTGAGTGTGATACCCAGGATACCGGCGGCTTTAATGGCATCTTCGCCAAAGGTTTCGTAAAAGTCGCCTACGCGAAACAGCAGCAAAGCA
The DNA here is from genome assembly GCA_002403905.1 of Mucilaginibacter sp. UBA4741. Classification (GTDB taxonomy): domain Bacteria; phylum Bacteroidota; class Bacteroidia; order Sphingobacteriales; family Sphingobacteriaceae; genus Mucilaginibacter. Next base: position 2,145 of record DHIR01000013.1, on the reverse strand, counting down.
CCGGGGTACTTTATCTTGATAGCATTGTACTGCTGCATTAAGGGCGTTTCTTTTGTAGCGTCTTTAGCCAAGGCGGATTATTGCATTTTAAGTGAATGGTAAAGTTAATGCAATGATCGGGCTTTATGCGGATTGTTGAAAATTCGACATCTTGTGGATAGCGCGGCATTGCATACTGTACCACGCGAGTGTGATACACCATGATACACCTGGTACACCTGTCTATGTAAGTTGCTATAAATGAATAAATTAATTTTTTATTTCGGATTTCATGATACAGTTTGGTACACTTTTTCTGACTTAAAAGTAAGTGACCCGTTTTTTGACAACATAACGCCATTCTATCAATGGACAAATTTGTTAACCTAAAAAACGTTTTATTGATTCATAAAGTTTATGCAATGATTGGGCTTTCAAGGAAGTAAAAAATCTATCAACTTCTTTTATTATGTTTGATAACATGAACCTAACCGACTTTAATATGAAAACACTTTCATCAATATTCCTTCTGCTTATTTTGTCTATCGGTGCAAATGCACGGTCAGCTATGGATACCGGCAAAGTTTCTTCTTTTAAGACGTTTAGCAAGAAAATTGAGGACGCGAAAATGGTTTTTGTAAAACCCGAAGAAACTACAGAAGTACCTATTTATGAAAATACCGGGATTCATTATGATTATGCTTTACAAGTTAAGGGCAAGAATATTGAGATCCGTTATATTGTATGGCCGCTTACCAAAAACTTTTTTGATTCGTATGACAGGCGTGAAAAAAAATTAGGCGACACAGTTTTAAATCCAAACAAACTACATAACAGCATCCCCGCTATCTTATTCAGTAAGATATCAGACGGCAGGCTTGCGCCCGAACAAGTGCGATTGCAAAAATTTAGTCATGGAGCTGTAAAAGGGGATTCTAATGCGGATGAAGGGGTTATGTTTATGGGGCCGGTTGGGTCTGCATTTGGCCAAAGTTACAAATTTGGTTATTTTGAAATGTTGCATAAAGACTATGCCGGCGATATTTACATTTTATATTTATTCGAAAATCAGGATGCCTTGTTTAAAGAGGCAATGTCCATTACAGCAAACAAGGCTATCTATTTAGCGGTAAAATTTAAGCAATAGCGGGATAGTCTTTAGGCAATGATTGCAAATTTTTATAAGTTTAAATCATGAAAATAGCTACCTACAATGTTAATGGCGTAAACGGCCGCCTGCCGGTGTTGCTACGCTGGCTTGAAGAAACCCAACCAGATGTAGTTTGCCTACAGGAACTAAAAGCACCGCAGGAAAAATTCCCTGAACAGGCAATTATTGATGCAGGCTATAACGCCATTTGGCACGGCCAAAAAAGCTGGAACGGGGTAGCTATATTAGCCAAAGGCGAGATCCAGAAACTTAAACGCGGATTGCCCGGCGACCCGGAGGACCTGCACAGCCGCTATATTGAAGCTTTTGTAAACGGTGTGGTGATTGGCTGCCTGTATTTACCAAACGGCAACCCTGCTCCCGGGCCAAAGTTTGATTATAAGCTACAATGGTTCGAGCGTTTCATAAGCCATGCCGCGGGCTTATTGGCACGTGGTATCCCGGTGGTATTAACAGGAGATTACAACGTAATACCAACCGAACAGGACGTATACAAACCCGAGCGCTGGTTGGACGATGCACTCTTCCGCCCCGAAACCCGCGAGGCATTTTACCGACTGTTAGCGCAAGGCTGGACAGATGCTCTACGAAAACTCTACCCTACCGAAACTATCTATACTTTTTGGGATTATTTTAGAAATGCATACGGGCGCAATGCAGGTTTACGCATAGATCATTTTTTGCTGAGCCCTGATGTTGAAAAGCGTTTGATGGCAGCCGGTGTTGACAAACACGTGCGCGGCTGGGAAAAATCAAGCGACCACGCGCCGGTGTGGGTGGAGTTGGCGGAGGATTAAGAAATACTAAAAAGCGATGGACACGAGCGATTCCCTCCCAACGGGAGGGTGTAGGGAGGGGTTAATCAACATACAAATCAATGAGAAAGATCATCCCATACAATTCAAAACTAAAACAATTGGCACGCAAGTTACGAAAGGACATGACTTACGGTGAGGTGTTGCTTTGGAATGAGTGGCTGTTGCACAACTAACAGG
>DHIR01000106.1:12664-19997 GCA_002403905.1 Mucilaginibacter sp. UBA4741 | reverse complement strand
TGATGAGAATGCAGTTAAAGGAAGGACAAAAAATTATTTACAGGCACACCAGCACGGTCTCTAAAGTTATTTTGGATAGTAATATGCTTCGGCATTCTGTGATAAACCTAATTTCTAATGCGGTTAAATATTCACACGAGGGAGGAACTATCAAGCTAAAAACCGAAATAACTGATCATGTTTGTAGAATTTGCGTGGCAGACAGTGGAATAGGTATACCACAAGAGGACCAGGCGCATTTATTTGAAGCTTTTTTTCGTGCCGGTAACACTATTAATTTTGAGGGTACAGGGTTGGGGCTAAGTATTGTAAAACGTTATACCGATTTAATGAATGGCACAATTACTTTTGGCAGCAGTGAAAACTCGGGAACAGTTTTTACGCTTAAATTTCCGATAACGAATTAAGATTATTGTTTCTTATTGTGTCGTATATATTGCATGTTGGTATGTTTAAAAAATGGTTTTAATTTAATAAACCTTCTTACAACTCTATCATCTTCCCCGTTTTTACTGATTCATCGCAAGCGAAGGCAATTTTTAAGCTATTTATGGCATCATCAGTTGGATGCGATAGATCTATATCTTCCAGTATCGCTTTTAAAAAATAGCGTTGCTCGCGGTTGCACAACTCCTGGTGATCGGGTTCATCTTTCAGATCTACCCACTCGTCTTTCCTGGTAAATTCATCAGCAGCATCCAGGTCTGCATAATGTATTTTGATAGATTCGGTTTTGGTATGCGCGTCAATATTGTCTGAATTACCGGTAGCCGAAGCTGTTTTGGCAACAATAGAAACAGCGCCTTTAGGCCCAAATACATCTTTGATGAAAAATGCGTTATCGCTCACCATCGGTCCCCATCCTGCTTCGTACCAACCTACAGACCCATCTTCAAAGCGGATCTGTAACTGGCCATAGTTGTAGTTCCACTCAGGTATATCGTCAGTTAGCCTTGCACCTATGGCACTAACTTGCATGGGTTTAGATCGTGTCATCTGGCACATTATGTCAATATAATGCACCGCACAATCTACAATGGGGCTAAGGCTCTTCATCAGGTTGCGATGAACCGTCCATTTAGCGCCATGGCTTTGCTGATTAAGATTCATGCGCATTACCAGCGGTTTCCCCATTTCTCTTGCCAGTTCGGTAAACTTCTCCCATGATGGGTGATATCTAAGTATATAACCAACCAACAACTTCTTATTTGCCTTTTTAGCGGCGGCGGCAACTCTTATCGCTCCCTCAACTGTATCTGCTAATGGTTTCTCAATAAATACATGGCAATCCGCCTCAAACGATTTGATGGCATAGGCCTCGTGCGTATCAGGATAGGTAGAAATACAAACCGCGTCAGGCTTAGTAGTTTCAAGCGCTTCGTAAAAATCAGTAAACAACTGGTATCCCCCACCTAACTTTTGGTTAAGTACCTCCTTACTTTTTCCGGTAGATACCAGCCCGCATATTTCAAAACCGGGTAAGTTATGATAAGCTGTTGCGTGCGATGCACCCATGTTACCACAACCTACCACTAACACTCTTAAATTATTTTGCGTAGACATAAATTTTATTCTGTTATATATCCGGTTTTTTGCCGGCAATTTTTATTTCTTTTCGCTCAGGTCTTTAACCCTGATGTTACGAAACGATACCACCGAACCATGACCGAGGAACCCTATATGACCACTATCGCGTAGCAAGCCCGGGTGAGCTTTTCCATCAGGCGCACCGTTCTTTCTAAAAGGCGTAAGATCACCATCTAATATTACCGTTCCATTAAGAATCACTTTTACCAGCGGACCTTTTACGATAACTTCTTCGTAGTTCCATTCGCCAACAGGTTTTAAGAAGCCTCTTTTTGCAGGGATAGTACCATATACAGAGCCATGATATTGATATACATGCAGATCCTTATACATGGGTGCCTCGTTATCCAATATCTGCAGTTCCATTCCGGTATATGCCGCATCGCCTTCTAATGGTGCCCTGATACCCAAACCATTATTAGCGTCCGGGGTTAGCAGAAATTCGAATCGGAAAACAAAATCACTGTACTCCTCTTTGGTATATAAGTTACCCCCCGAGCCTTTACCCGGTTTCGGGCGGATAACCAAATTTCCATCCTCGGTACTATAATCAACTGTATTACCAATCCAATTAAACATGTTTGTTCCATCAAACAATACTTTAAAGCCATCTTTCTTTTCCTGGGCGCTCAGTTCGAATGGTTTTTCACGAGGGATCTCCCTGATGTAAATATCTCTGTAAGCTACCGGCGATCCGTGTGCCTGTAATTCTATCTGCTCTTCAGGGAATATCGGCTGTTTTCTGTCCCAATAATTTTCCAGCATTACGTTGTCAGTAACCAATACGCCGTTTAGCCAAACGGTTACGCGGTCGCCTTTCATCAATATCCGGAAGGTATTCCATTCGTCCAGCTTATTGTCGGCCACTACCAATGGCTTACTTGGGTTAACCTGGTTGTTATACAATCCACCCGAACCTACCTGTGCGCCAACATTGGTACGTGCCAAATCCCAGATCTGTACCTGCGGCGACCCTCTTAAATATATCCCGGCATCGCCCTGGCCTTTTTTATCATCGATTATCTTCCAGTCAACCAGCATCTCAAAGTCGGCATATTTCTTTATGGTAGCCAGGTTCTCGCCATGGCTTTGAAACACAAGCTCGCCATTTACTACTTTCCAGCTATCCTTTGCCATTGCATCAGCTTTAACTTGCGCCTCTTCCAATGTTTTAGCATCCATTTTGCTGCGCTTGATAGGGTCTGCCACTAAACCCTTCCAGCCTGTAAGATCTGCACCATTAAACACCTGTACAAAACCAGTTTCGGCTTTCATTCCGGCCAGGTATTTAGTTATTTTATCTTTTTGTGCAGCGGCATCCCGGCCCTTAATTACTTCTGCGGTTTTAGTTAACAATTGCCTTACAAGGTCACCACTATAGTCGCCTGCTAGTGTAATGGTGGCTATGGTTGAGGCTGCTGCTTGTTGTAATTCAGCATCATCCAAATATCTGCCTGCAAAAAGTATAGCGTTATAGCATTTTGCTTGCTGCATATCTTTTAATACCTGTTTCTTCTGATCGGCAGTTTGCGCCACAGCCATGGCTTCGCGTAGTAGCAGTAAACGTTGCTCAGGTGTATAAGTATTGTTTTGTTTTACAGAACCCAGGTAACTGCTTAAAACTGTATTAAGTACTTCGGCATCTTTGGTTTGATGCGCTATTTTTAACAAGTCTTTAGCAGCGACTTCATTTGGCCAGGCGGCCAATGCGTCAAGCGCGACCTTCTGAATTTGTGCATTATTGCTATTGTAGCCATCAACAACAACCTTTAGTGCTTTGGCATCGCCAAGGCTGCCCAGTATCTTATAAAACAGTAGCTTCTTATTTTCGGGGGCTGATGCCATTTGCTGCAACACCATATCCGTCTTTTGTCCGGCGTCGCCCGATAAGCTTAAAGTGGAGATCAAAGCATCCTGTACGGCAGATTCTTCCGAATCATTAGTATCATAAAGCAACTTAAATAACTGCGGCAGATTTTCGAGGGTTGATACATGGCTCAATGCAGCATAAGCGGCATGGCGTGTGTGCGAATTTTTACTTTTTAACTGCGCATACACTGTATTGTACTGACCGATAGCAGCACGCGAATCGAGCATATCAATCAACGTTACCTGCGTACTTTCCGGAGCGGCAGGTACCGCCGCCGCTAATTGTGCGGCAACGGTACTTCCTTTCATTCGCAATATTACGCCAGTTATCAGGTCTACATCGTCAGAATTGGCATTAGTCATTAATTTTATCAGGCTACCCAATACTTGTTCCTGGCCAATATTAACGGCAGCATTAATGGCTGCCACCTTAACTGCCTGATCCTTGCTCTTTGTAAGCGCCAATATGGCCGGCAAAGCACTTTTGGCCGAGCTTTGTCCCAGCATGTAAAGGATATCTATTTTGGTAACGTCATTAACAGTGGCCAGTTTTTTTGTCCAAAGCGGGGTTGTGGTTGGTGTTAAATAAGGCAGCGCGTAGCGTAATGCCGCGGCGCGATACTGCGGGTCAGCATCATTGGCGGCAATAAGCAGTAGTTGTTGAGGGGCTTTACTTGCTTTCACCCGCAACTGTAAGGCATTTATGCGGATGCTTACCAGGTCGGGGGTTGTTGCTTTTGTTATAAGGTGGTTAGCTATTTTCTGCACCAACACCCTGTTACCATTTTTAAGCAGATTTTCGGCGTATACCAGGTAAGCGCCGGTGGTATTTGTTTTTTCGTACTTATAACCGCTCTTGTCGGCGGCAGCGGCTAGTACAGGCTCTGATGATGGGTTGGCAATTTGCGCCAGAGCATACAAGGCAACTTTAGCCGTAACGGCATCGTCACTTGCTGCTAAAGTGTTGATAGGTGCGGCAGCTGCCAAATAACGGCTATCGCCCAGGGCTTCAATAATAAAAAGCCGGGCAGTACCATTTGCCTGCGATAAGGCATTAAGCAAAGCTACTTTTGAAGCGGGTGTATTTATTTTAACCAAGGCTCTTGCAGCAGCATCGGCCAGGTCATTATCGGTTAAATATCCCTGCAAACAGGGTATAGCATCATCATTACCTACAATATCAAACTGACTGATGATAAACTGTTTGTTTTTTTTATCAGTCAACTTTCGCAAGGCTTTGCTATAAGCACTTACGCTCATTTTACGCAAACTTTCGTTTCCTGGCTTAGTTACATAAGCAGAAAAGCCGCTAACGGTGTACTCGATCGGCGCGTTATTGGCGTTACCTGGAGTTGTTAGCCCGTTTATTAATGTCACGTAGCTATCCTCGCCAAGCGTGGCAACAGCACCCATGTTTTTTTGGAGCGTAGTGGCATCCTTAGCGGGCATCTGCGCAAGCAGGCCTGCAATTTTAGCATTGTCCTGCGCGTTAACTGTATTTTGCAGCATCAAAGCCGCGAACAGAGTAATGTATATTTTTTTCATGTTTAACGTTGATCTGAACTAATTAAATACTGAATGGTGCGCGCATAGTTGGATTGATAAGCCTGTTTGCTGCATCGTCATCAATAAACTCCAGCTTTACCGGGTCAAATTTTAACGAGCGTCCTAATCGCAGCGCTATCAACCCCATGTTAACAATGGTGCATGAACGGAATCCGTTCTCTTCATTCAATGCAAACTTTTGTCTTGTTTTAACCGACTCGGTAAAAGTGGTGATCTGCGGCGCAGGGTCAGGGAAAGCGGCCAGCTTACGCTCCATATCGGGGATATCCGATTTAAAGCCGGGATACAGTTTTCCTTTAGGCCCTTCAATGTAAGGGACATTTTCATCTTTACCCTCGCCATCCAATATGATCTGGCAGCCATCAGCATAAGTATAGGTTATCCTTCGCCAGGTGCCTACAGCATCGGGATGTTGCTGGGGCGCATCTATTTCTACCGAAATTGGGCTGGTATCATCTTTATTTAAAAAGTATTGAACAGGGTCCATATAATGCTGGCCCATATCGCTCAAGCCGCCGCCATCATAATCCCAATAGCCACGAAAGGTTTGGTGCGTACGGTGTATATGGTATGGCTTATATTGTGCGGGGCCCAGCCAGGTGTCGTAATCCAATTCGGGTGGTACCGGTTGTGGCTCCAGGTTTTCTTTACCCACCCAGTAAAACTTCCAGTCGAACCCGGTGCCTTTGCCTACCCTAACCTTTAAAGGCCATCCCAACAGGCCGCTATCTACCAGTTTTTTTATAGGTTTTGCCTGTACGTTCATCCCATAAAACACATCCTTAAACCTAAACCAGGTATTTAAACGGAACATACGGCCATGCTGTTGCACAGCCTCAATTACACGTTTACCTTCGCCAATGGTATGGGTCATTGGTTTTTCGCACCAGATATCCTTCCCAGCCTTGGCAGCATCAACAGAAATAATACCATGCCAGTGCGGCGGGGTTGCAATGTGTACAATATCTACTTCGGGCAATTGCAGCAGCTCGCGGTAATCGCCAAAGGTTTTTACGCCGTTGCCAACCAGTGCAACACCTTGTGCAAGGTGTTTTTTGTCTACATCGCAAATAGCTACCACGGGGGTGTTCTCGTAAACTAAATGTCCGCGGCCCATGCCGCCAACGCCTATCACTGCTTTGGTCAATTTATCGCTGGGCGCTAAATAGCCCTTGCCTAGTACAAAACGCGGCACAATGGTAAACGCCGCTACCCCGACAGCAGATTTCTTAATAAAATCTCGCCTCGAGCCTGGTTGTTGTGGTTTTTTAGATGTCATATTGGTTGTATATACAACAGGTAACTGTTAAACCAAATTTAGCCAAATATTTAACAAAAGAAAGTTTTCTATTATCATTAGCTATCTATTTTTAATAATGCTACTGGACCCCTGCTCTTTACAACTTTTAAAATATGGGAAACAAAAATGCTTCCCATTTATTTTTTTATCATCTTTGATAACAGAAAATAAACCTAATAATATGCAGGAATTAGATCCAACAATTCTTAATAAAGCCAACTCATGGCTACAGGGAAATTATGACGCTGAAACCAAAGCGAAAATTCAGCAATTGATAGATACCAATGCTACAACAGAACTAACCGATTCTTTTTATCGCGATCTTGAATTTGGTACCGGCGGCCTTAGGGGCATCATGGGGCCTGGCTCAAACCGTATTAATAAATATACTATTGGCTCTGCAACGCAAGGACTGGCTAATTTCTTGAAGAAGACCTACCCTAACCAAAAAGTTAGCGTAGCCATAGCGCATGATAGTCGGAATAACTCGGATGTATTCGCAAATATTACTGCTGATGTATTTTCGGCAAATGGTATACATGTCTACTTTTTTAGCGCGTTGCGTCCTACACCCGAGTTATCTTATGCAGTACGTAAACTGGGATGTAAAAGCGGTGTAATGCTTACCGCATCGCATAATCCAAAAGAGTATAACGGCTATAAAGCTTACGGTGCCGATGGCGGTCAGTTTGTGTCGCCGCATGATACAGCGGTGATGGACGAAGTAGCTGCCATTTCAAGTATTGACGATGTAAAGTTTGGTCGGATCCGTGAGAATTTTGAATTAATTGGCGAAGAGATAGACAAAGAATATCTTGATAAGATCACCGCATTATCTGTATCGCCGGAGGCTATAAAGCGCCAGAAGAATCTAAGCATTGTTTTCTCGCCTATCCATGGTACGGGCATAACGCTGGTACCGCCTGCTTTAAAAAGATTTGGGTTTGAAAACGTAACCGTTGTTGAAGAGCAAGCCACGCCTGATGGTAATTTCCCTACGGTTATTTATCC
>DHIR01000106.1:11471-12439 GCA_002403905.1 Mucilaginibacter sp. UBA4741 | reverse complement strand
TAATTTCCCTACGGTTATTTATCCAAATCCGGAGGAAAAAGAGGCTTTAACCCTGGCCCTAAAAAAGGCTGCCGAGATAGACGCCGACCTGGTACTTGCTACCGACCCTGATGCCGACCGTGTTGGCATCGCCGTAAAAAATACAGACAATGAGTTCATCCTGCTTAATGGCAACCAAACAGGCAGCTTACTAATTAACTACCTGCTTACCGCATGGGAAGAAAAAGGCAAACTTACCGGTAAAGAATATATTGTAAAAACCATTGTAACCACCAATATTATAGAGGAAATTGCAAAAGCTAAAAAGGTTAAGTTTTATAATACCCTAACCGGCTTTAAATATATTGGCCAACTAATGACCCAATTTGAAGGCAAGCAAACCTTTATTGGCGGCGGCGAAGAAAGCTACGGCTACCTGATAGGCGAATTGGTGAGGGATAAAGACGCGGTAGTATCTAGCGCGTTCATTGCCGAAATGACAGCCTATTATAAAGATAAAGGCAGCAGTTTATTTGAGGCTATGATTGATATGTACGTTGAGTATGGCTTTTATAAAGAGAAGCTGATCTCGATAACCAAAAAAGGTAAGACGGGTGCCGAGGAGATCAAGGCCATGATGGAGACCTTCCGTACTAACCCGCCTGCTACTTTGGGCGGATCGAAAGTTATTACGGTTAAAGATTACGAGCGCCAGATAGAAACGGACCTTACATCAAACACAACTAAGCCTATTGCCTTGCCGGTGTCTGATGTATTGCAGTTTATTACTGCGGATGGCAGCATTATATCGGCCCGTCCGTCAGGTACGGAGCCTAAGATCAAGTTCTATTGCAGCGTGAATGGCAAACTGGCCAACAAAGCTGCTTATAAGCAAACTGATGCTGAGCTGGACGCTAAAATTGATGGAATTATAAAGGACCTGGGCGTATAGCTTTGTTTAATATCAATATTAAATCCCGGGGCTATGT
>DHIR01000106.1:1468-11322 GCA_002403905.1 Mucilaginibacter sp. UBA4741 | reverse complement strand
GATATTAAATCCCGGGGCTATGTTTCGGGATTTTTTATTTGAGTGCGTGCCTGTTTTGTTTCACCAGAGGCGTAGCCTCTTATATCTTTTGAACCCGCCTTATTTTAAATCCAGAATTATTATTCCTACAAATTAAACGTCAACTTAGCCAAAACAATCCTCCCCGGTATGGTATAGTTACTTGATGTATATACGTTGGCCGCTAAATAAACTGCTGTATAATTTTGTGTATTAAATAGGTTTTGCGCGCTTAGCTCCACATCCAGTTTAGTTTTGTTGAACTTGTAGCGGATAGACGCATCGGCAAAAACATATTTCAAATCGCTGGCTTGTTGTTGGTGCGTATAGTAATGATCACCGGATAAGTTGAAAAACAAATTGCTCAACGGGTTATAGTTTAATGCCGCGCTTTGTATCAATCGTTCAAACTTACTGTTGATATTGGTTGATAGTGACTTGCTGGTAGTTTGGCTATAATTGGCTTTATAGCTAAATGTTACCTTGTCGCTTATTTTAGTATCAGTCCACGCACCCAATATGGTGTTAATGGTATTGTAAGGCAATATGATGCTGTTTTGTATCTGGTTAAGTTTGGTGGTTTGATAGTTTAAACCGGCACTAAACGTGGTGCGCAAACCAAACGAGTACTTACTTATAAATCCGTTAACCGACCACGAATCCAAGTTATTATTATAAGGCAATACAATGCGCTGTTGTATATTATTAGTTAAAATACTCGAAGCTATGTTATTGGCATTTTGATGCACAAACCCCGCGTTTATACTAAAAAAGAACAGCGTTATAGCCTTGCGATAATTAAACCCTAATGATGCTGCCTGGGTTTGACGCTCGCTCAGGTCAGCGTTATTAGCGTATAGGCTTCGATAATTGGTTAATATTTCGCCCCGGTAAACATCTTGAATACCCCCGATGCTGTTTTTTAAACTATAGTTTACCGTCAGGTAATTTTCAATACTTGTTTGATACCTTATAGAAAAACGCGGATCAAAATACAAACGGTTCAGGCTTTTATCCAGCTTATAAAACGGGTCGTTATAGCTTATGCCTAAAAAGGTTAAGGGCAGCGTTACGTTTATCTTTAATATATTTCCGGGGATATCATAAGCCGCTTCGGTATATAGTTTTTTGCGCGACCAATCAAGGTTGTTTTTTGTACTGTCAGATACCAGGTTAGTGCTATTATTTAATTGCGTTACCGACAAGTCTGAGTTTAATGTTTGCGATTGCACGCTAAACCCAGCCTTATAACTTTGTGTAACATACTGACGCGGTATTTTATAAGCGATATAGTTATTGGTAAAGAAACTTGGCACATTGGCGTTTTGCGTTAACTGCGCGTAGTTTACGTTGTTGTTAAATATATTGGGGTTCAGTCCCGGCTCAATTACACGGTTCTCCGGCTCGCTGGAGTGGTTGATATAGCTGTAACCTTCAATAATATCACTACTTTTAAAGGTCTGCATAAAATTCAGCTCGTTTGATGCATCCAGCAGGTTATCTTTAAAAATCTGTTTTACACCTACCCCATTAGTTATCAGTGATGAGTAACCGGTATTGTGGTTGTAGTTAGCAATTAAATTATCATTCAAATAATATTTGCTATTGTTAACGTTCAGCATAAACTGGCTGTGGAACAGGTCTGGCCTGTTATTATTGCTTTGTATTTCGGTATAATGAACTGTGTCGTTAGGTAAATATATATCGCTTATCTTTTTATAATCCTGCCGCTGGTTGTCGCGTAGGTATGATAGGTTGACCCGCAGCTGTACATCCTTATTAATATTCAACAGGTTATTCAAATTCAAAATACCCGACTGATCAAATAAGTAACGGTTACGCGGCAGATCAGGGTCGCCGGCGGTACCTAACGAAAGTATGGTAGCAGGTTTATCATTATCAATCCTCGACAAGTAATCGCCCATATTGTGCGATATCAGTTCGCCCTGCACATCAACACCTGTATTGTTTCCTTTTAAATAATTAATGGCTTTGTATTTATCCTTGAACATCATGGCGTTCAGGTCGGCATAATAACTACCGGGCAAACCTGCTCCTACTGTTTCCTGCCCTACCATTTGCAGCCTGGCATCTTTTTTTATGGTGAGATTAAGGGCCACATCATCACTTACCACTTTATCCCTCAACATTTTTATGGGCTGATTATTTTGCAGCACCTGCACCTGGTCTACCACCCCATTAGGGATATTATTGGTAGCTATGTTATATTTATCATCCAGTAAATTATCGCCGCCTATATATAGGTTAGATATGGCTTTGCCATTATAGCTTATCTTGCCGTCCTTAGCTACATCAATACCGGGCAGTTTCTTTATCACATCGCCTATCACCCTATCCTGCGGGTTACTAAAATCTGATACCTTATAGCTTAACGTATCGCCTGTAGTACGTAAAAACGGGCGCTTATTTTTAACCACAACCGCTTTTAACTGGTTTACAGCTACACCTAACTTAAAATTATAGGGCGATGTAAAACTCTCAATCGGCTTAATAGCTTTGTTGAAGCCAATACAGCTAACTTCCAATTTAAGGCCGGTCTTATCCGCATCGGCAGGCAATTCTAGCTTATATATACCTTTGTTATTGGTGGTAGTATAGGCTATGATGATATTGCCGCTGTTTTTTAAGTTAACGCTAGCCAACGATATTGGCTTACCTAAACTATCAACTACAGTGCCTTGTATGTTTTGGCCAAGGCATACCACGGACAACAGCATCCAATAAATGAATACTCCTACCCATTTATTAGGGTTCTTCATTTTTTCTCAGGTAATTCTAGTGGGTTATTTATTACAGGCCCGCCAGTCACCTGTATTTTCATAACCGGTCCACCCGGACCACCACCACCCGGCGCACCACCACGCATATTCGCGCTATTCATTGCGCCTTGTGCAAACGCGTTAGGGTCCTTACGCATAGCATCGCGCAGGTTATTAAATTCTTTCTCGGTTGTACGTACTGCATCGGTAGGTACGGCTATCAGGTTAGGGTCAATGTTAGGATCATCCATGCCTATCATGGTAAAACCATGCTGTCCCTCTGGAGCAGCAGCAGTAGCAGATTTTACCATAGGTACGGCTTCTTCCATGCTATCAAATTTAAAAACAACTTCTTTGTTTTTATCATAAGCCTCTAGTATTAAGCCGGGCAAGCCGTTTAGTTTCCATGGGCCCGAGTGGAAAGGCAGATCGGGCGAGAACCACGCAGTATAATCGCGACCCTTAAAATGCGTCATCGCTTTTTGGCAATGCATACCGCCAAGGGTCATGGTATCGGCACTTATTTTCCATTTAATTTCAGGCATCTTCTCTTCTACCAGGTATGGCGTTATCAGCCTTTCTTTACGCATAAACTTGCCATCTGCCGGGAATTGGAAATACTCGGTATTTGTTGAAGACATTTTGTTGGTTATCTTGATATTCATCGGCCCGCCTGATCCTTTTTGCTCGGCAATCTGATCGGCAACTTGTTTACGCATCAGGGCTTCCTGCAATTTGCGGTCATAGCTTTTATAAACACTTGCCGATTGCCCCAGGAACAAAACCATGTTCTCGGTATAAGGGTTGGCTTTATTAGTAGTATCGCGTAAGTGCGAGAATTTATAATGAACAATTAATTTGGCCATTTGGGGCTCTTGTGCTTTGGCCAGGTTTGCCACGTACAATAAAACTGCTAAAACTGATGCTATTTTTTTCATGACTGCGATATAAGTTTAAATGTTAAGTCCTCCATAAAAATTGAATTACAAAACAAATATAACTAACAGCATGTCACTCTACGAATATTTCGTAGATATTTAACACATTTTAACAAATTACGAATATTTCGTAGTTAAAATATCGTACTATCCATTCTTTTATCCGAATATTTTTTTTGCCTTTGTTATCGTTTTCTCCAAATCAATTCCTTTACCTAAAACCCCTTTAAACAGGTCGCCGGTTTCTTTTAGGCGATCTATGGAGTTAAATATCGTAAAGTGCTTCATTGTTAGCCCCGGCTTAACCTCATCCCAAGTTAATGGCATGGAAACAGTTGCCCCTACTTTTGGTCGTAATGAATATGGGCCAGCTATGGTAGCCCCCGGCCGGTTTTGTAAAAAATCTAAATACATCTTGCCCTTACGGTTAGCTACCATGCGTTCTAAGCTTGTATAATCTGGTATTTGTTTATGCACCAGCGATACAACTATTTTAGCAAACATTTGCGACTGCTCATAACTGTATTTTGCATCCAGCGGGATATACAAGTGCATACCTGTTGAGCCTGATGTTTTTGGATAGCATGGCACATCCAAAGCGTCCAGCACTTTTTTAACTTCTAACGCAGCTGATATTACCTGGTCGAATGTGTTTTTATCAGGATCGAGATCGATCACGCAATAATCCGGGTTATCCGGCGACTGCACACGACTAAACCACGGATTCATTTCGATACAACCCAATGATGCCATCCATAATAAATAAGCTTCGTCTGATCCTACTAAATACTCTTTATGTTCACCATCGCCGTTAGTGTAAGGGAAGGTTTTGGTTACCCAATCGGGCGCTTTGCCTTTAACATCCTTTTGATAAAAACTTGGCCCATGTATCCCGTTAGGGAAACGATTAAGCGACATGGGCCTATCTTTTAAATAAGGTAAAATATATTCAGCCACCCGGTAGTAATAGTTAAACATATCGCGCTTGGTAACGCCGTCTTCGGGCCAATACACTTTACTTAGATGAGTAAATTTCAGATCATGCCCGCATATTTTTCGCACCTGGGTTTCGTCTTTGGGATTGAGCAATGTTTTACGATCCGTATCGGTTGGCGGTTTTATAGAAGTATGGGTTTCTTTCGATTCTTCGTTGGCAGGGTTCACTGTTTCATCCGTATCCTTCGGTGTTTCCAATATCACATCTTTGGCACTTTTATCCTCGCGCATGCCTTTAAATGAAGCCTGCCTAAAAACGCCATCACCGGTAACTTCGGCAAAAGCAACCTCGCCAACCAACTCGGGCTTTAGCCAGGTTGGTTTGGCACCCATCCGCTGCGGGCGAAAACGTGATGGCTTATCCACATCGGGCTCAACATCAAAAGGCACCTTATCAGTTATCAATGGCTTAAACCTGGTCATCATTTCTTTTTGCAATTTCTCAGAAAATCCTGTGCCAACTTTGCCCACATATTTTAGCTCCTTACCATCATAAACTGCCAATATTAATGCGCTAAATGCTTTGGCGGTGTCCGCGTTCTTGGTAAAGCCGGCTATAATTACTTCCTGCCTGCGTTGTACTTTTATCTTTAACCATTCTTTCGAGTGCAGATCAGATGTATAAACACTGCTTGCTTTTTTGGCTATGATGCCTTCCATTCCAATTTTCTCGGCAGTTTCAAAAAAATCGATGCCATTAGCGGCAAATACTTTGCTTTGACGGATCCGGTCATCATTGGTTGGCAGTATTTCTTTTAGGATAGCTTGCCTGTCGCTTAATGGAAAGTTCATTAGGTTTTTACCTTCATACCATAATATATCAAACACATAATAAACCAAGTTACCATCAGCCTCGCTTCGCCAGTTTTGCAGCGCGCCAAAGTCTGATAGACCCTTATTATTCAGTACTACAATCTCACCATCAATTACAGCGTTAAGCTGCCAGTCTTTAAGCAGTTTATTTATGGGATAATATTTATCGAAAGGAATGTTGTTGCGCGATATCAGCTCCGCTCCTTTTTTGTCGATGACCGCAACGGCACGGTAACCGTCCCACTTAACCTCATACACCCAATCGGGGTCATCAAAAGGGGCATCCACCAGCGTGGCCTTCATGGGTTTTATATTTTGGGGGACGGATGATTTGGGGGCCGATTTTAAAAGCGCCGCAACATCGGGCTCAGCCTGATCCACTTGTCCCGCAGCCAGGTCCTCACCCACCACTTCCTCAACCGGTTGCGCCGAGTCTTTTTTTTTAGATTTTTTGTCGACCTTTTCTATAGCTTCCTCATGGCCATGCTGCCAAACTTTTTCGCTGGTTTTTTCCATAGACTCAATGGTTTTGCCGGAGAGAACGGATTTATCTTTTTTGGTGATATCAGTCTTGGAAGCAAAATCATCATTATGTTTAATCAGCAGCCAGCCGTTCTCGCCCATGCCATGCGTTTTTACCAGCGCGTATTCGCCTTCCAGTTTTTCGCCGTGTAGTTTTATTTTAACTGAGCCGGCTTTTAGTTGTTCTATAAGGTGCTTCTCCTGCGCTTTTTTGCCTTTTATTTCCTCAATGGGCTCGTAGGTACCTTCGTCCCAAACTATTACTGTACCGCCGCCATATTCGCCCTGTGGTATTATACCTTCAAAATTGCGGTAGTCAAACGGATGATCCTCAACCATCATGGCCAGTCGTTTGGTTTTAGGATCGGTCGACGGACCTTTTGGTACGGCCCAGCTTTTTAAAACGCCATCCATTTCCAACCTGAAATCATAATGAAGGCGCGATGCATCATGCTTTTGTATTACAAACATTAAATGATCTTTATTCTTACTAAGGCCGGCTTTAGGTTCGGCTGTTTTGGTGAAATCCCGCTTCTCTGCATATTTTTCAAGGCTCATAACTAATAGCTTGTTTAGTTATGAAACAACAGAATTGAAAAAATGGTTTTAAACAAAAAAGCCAAAAAGGTTTCCCATTTTGGCTTTTTTTAATATTGGTTAATCCTGTTTATTTCTTCAAAGAGAATATCCAGTCTAAAATCTGTTTGGCTTCCTCAGTTTTTAAACTTGGGTGGGCTGGCATGGTTACATCGCTCCAAACACCCGTACCGCCATTTTGTATTTTAGCGGTAAGCTGGGCATAAGTTGCCCGGTTTTTCTTGTATTTGTTTGCCACCGCTGCAAATGCAGGGCCTATAACCGTTTCGTTTGTCTTATGGCATGATTTGCAATCCATAGACATCATTAGCGCTTTGCCTGCTGCAAATGGTAATGATGGGTCAACAGGCTCGTCCATACTGCCTGCGGCAATAATTACCGGTTTGCTTGCTCCTGATGAAGCCAGTTTGCTATCCTTCACAATAACGGATGCTTTAAACGTACCTGTTTTTGGATAGGTGTAAGTTACAGATGGTTTAGTGGTGATCTTTTTAATACCATTACCAAAATTCCAGGTATAGGTCATCTTATCATTTTCAGGATCTGTAGCTTTTACTGCTAAAGTAACTGTTGTGGGTAGCGGACCATAAGATTTATCCGCGGTTACAGACGCTATCTCGGGCGCACGGTTACCGGCGTTATAATCTATACGGCTTACGCCGGCATCTGTGTTCTTTTTGAACCAGCCACCGTTTGTTCCATATTCTAAAACATACAATTTACCGTCAGGGCCCATTTCCATATCGATCATACCATTAAACTTGGTCGATTTCATAAATGGCTCCATTGATACGTAGTTACCTTTGGCATCCATAGTTACAACCTTTATCCAACCACGTATAAATTCGTAAATGAATAGTTTGTTGTTAAAATATGATGGAAATTTACCCGGATTCTTATAATCTTCTGAATGATACACCGGGCCTGCCATAGAAGTACGGCCACCCGAGCCAACTTCAGGAAATTCTTTTGACTCGCCGTACGGATACCATATAAGCGCAGGTTGTGCCGGTGGCAGGTCTGTTAAACCGGTATTGTTTCTTGATTCGTTAACCAGATGTTGCGGGTCAAACGGCTCACCGACTTTACCCGTTGCATAATCATAGCGGCGGTACGGGATATTATTGCCTATAACATACGGATAACCAAAGTTACCGGCTTTTTGGGCCTGGTTAACTTCATCATAACCGCGTGGGCCGTGTGTTGCTAAACTATCATTGTTAGCATCCGGGCCAACCTCGCCCCAATACAAAAAGCCGTTCTTTTTATCAACCGATATACGGTACGGGTTTCTATCGCCCATTACATAAATTTCGGGACGGGTTTTTGCAGTTCCTTTCGGGAACAGGTTACCTTCTGGTATAGTGTAAGTACCATCAGGTTTAATTTTTATACGCAATATTTTTCCGCGCAGGTCATTGGTATTACCAGAACCTCTTCTGTCATCATATTGCTCAAATCCCGGACGGTCATCCAACGGAGAATAAGAGTAAGAGTTTGGTGGATTTTTACCGCGGCCATTGCTAGGCTCATCAAACGGTGTTGTGTTATCGCCTTGCGAAACAAAAAGCACATGATCTTTACCAAAAGCGATGGAGCCACCGGTATGGCAGCATATCTCGCGCATGGTTTTTACACGTAAAATAACTTTTTCGCTTTTTTTAGAGATCTTACCATTCACAAATGTAAAGCGTGATAACTGGTTAACCGATGTATCAATCGGGCTGTAATATGCGTAGATATAATGATTTTTTGCAAAATCCGGATCGGCTTGTACGCCTAATAAGCCCTCTTCGGCATTTACACCCTTACCTTTTTCAGTTAGGGTATGGCTATATACGTTTACAAAACCAACCTGTTTAACTTTTTTAGTTAGGTGATTGTAAAGCATGAACTCGCCTTTACGTTGCACTACTAAAATATCAAGGTTTGGTAAGATGGTCATTTCGGTAGGCTCATCAAAAACACCTGCAGCTATTTGTTTTTTGTTAAACCTGTTTTCTTCAGGCAAGCGTTGTGATTTGGCTTTGGCGTAGTTTAAGGGAGCATTTTTACCGATGGCGTATTTTATACCACCCAGTAAATGTTGTAAAAACAACGGTTCGCTGTATGACTCATCTGTGTGACCCAAACCGGTATAAAACACACGGCCGCCATCAAACTCATGGTACCAGGCAATTGGGTGGCTCGCGCCCATTTTAAAAGCATCATCAGCACCATTTTTATTATAGGTAAGTGATGATTCTTCTAAGTTTATTAATATATGTATATCCGGGCTTACTGATTTGTAGTGATACCATTCGTCTTTACGTTTCCATTCGGTTGGAAGCATTTTGGTGGCTATAAAGTTTTTATCAACCACGGTTAAAGTAGCCATTTGCTGTGCCGGGTGGTGCGCAAACCAGCCGCCTATCATTTTACCATACCATGGCCAGTTATACTCGGCATCGGCAGCGGCGTGGATACCCACAAAACCACCACCTGCCTGTATAAATCTTTCCAGGTCTGCCTGCTGAGCCGGGTTTAAAATATCGCCTGTTGTGCTTGCAAAAACAACAGCGGTGTAATGTTTTAAATTACTCTCTGTTATTTTATTTGCATCCGTAGTGGTATCAACCAGGAAACCGTTTTCCTGGCCTAATTTCATTACAGCCAACGCCGCAAGCGGGATAGAGCCATGATGAAAACCTGCTGTTTTCTTAAAAACTAATAGTCGTGGTTTTACTTGTGCTTCGGCAGTACCCGCACTTAAAAGTGCTAATAAGGCAATGCTTAAAAAGCTAAAGAATCTTAATTTCATTGTTATTAAATTTGTTTGGCTGTTTTTGGTGTCGAAATATTATCCTTAATTCACAGGAACGCGTTGGGTTTTAGCTTTGGCGTATTTTAAAGGAGCATTTTTACCGATAGCATATTGTATGCCACCCAGTAAATGCTGTAAGAACAACGGTTCGCTATATGACTCATCTGTATGGCCCAAACCGGTGTAAAACACACGGCCGCCATCAAACTCATGGTACCAGGCAATTGGGTGGCTCGCACCCATTTTAAAAGCATCATCAGCACCATTTTTATTATAGGTAAGTGATGATTCTTCTAAGTTTATCAGAATATGTATATCCGGGCTTACTGATTTGTAGTGATACCATTCGTCTTTACGTTTCCATTCGGTTGGAAGCATTTTGGTGGC
>DHIR01000106.1:1094-1345 GCA_002403905.1 Mucilaginibacter sp. UBA4741 | reverse complement strand
ATATGTATATCCGGGCTTACTGATTTGTAGTGATACCATTCGTCTTTACGTTTCCATTCGGTTGGAAGCATTTTGGTGGCCATAAAGTTTTTATCAACTACGGTTAAAGTAGCCATTTGCTGCGCCGGGTGATGGGCGAACCAACCGCCTATCATTTTGCCATACCATGGCCAGTTATACTCGGCATCGGCAGCGGCGTGGATACCCACAAAACCACCACCTGCCTGTATAAATCTTTCCAGGTCTGCCTG
>DHIR01000106.1:0-883 GCA_002403905.1 Mucilaginibacter sp. UBA4741 | reverse complement strand
GTTGTGCTTGCAAAAACAACAGCGGTATAATTCTTTAAATTGCTTTCTGTTATTTTATTAGCATCCGTAGTGGTATCAACCAGGAAACCATTTTCATCACCTAATTTCATAACTGCCAACGCAGCCAGCGGAATTGAAGCGTGGTGATAACCTGCCGTTTTCTTAAAAACTAATAAGCGCGGTTTTACCTGCGCATTAGCAATGCTTACGCTTACTAGCACTGCTAATAAAGTAATGTTTAAAAAGCTAAATAACTTTAATTTCATGGTTGCTAAGAATTTATATTGGTTGTATTTTAAGTACGCAATAGATTGCGGAGCTAAAAGTATTCAAATTCCAAACAAAACCTTAATAATCTTATAAAAAACAGCTAACAATGTGTAAATTATGTATTACACGTTTATCTGCACCCTCTTAAACCATACTTTATTATTTATGGCATATTGTCAATTATGACAGGCCTAATCTCTAATTAACTAATCTCTAATCACTAATAATGGCGTTCCCTGCGGGCCGGGCTGTACATTCATACGCGCACAAGGCGTTAGGCGCGGCGCCTGCACTGAGGCCCTCGAAGTGGCCGGTATACATTTCCATCCCTTACGCGGCCGGCGCACCTGGCCATTGTTTGAACCATGATTTATAGGATTTTTCACGATATTATTTGTTTTTAATTGGCGTTCAAGAGGGCTACGCCGTTAAATGATTACCATGATGTAGAGACGCAACGCCTTGCGTCTCGGTGCAAGATTTGCGCGCCCACCTTTGTTGTGTGTTATCACCAACAAAATGTGCGGTGGGGTTTATAAAGGCACAAGTAGCCTTTACGCGCTTACCCGGCCCGACAGTACCTCGCGCCCAATGTCATTAAGTTAAGCTAATT
>DHIR01000174.1 GCA_002403905.1 Mucilaginibacter sp. UBA4741 | reverse complement strand
AACAATGGGGAGTACATTAGATTGTATTGGCGGTGTTTGTGATATTTAAGAAGTGGTAATTTGATGTGCAAATATGCGGATGTGCAGATGATTGCAATTGCTTAGATGCTCCATAGGAGCTACCTATTTGTAGAAAATTTACAAGCATTATTTTGCCTCGTTAGAGGCTACCCATAAGGGGGATTACAGTTAAGGGTTGTACCTACGGCACAATTTTTTATTTTTTTCAATTCTTTCTACAAATAGGTAGCTCCTCCAGAGCATTGTAAATGCAAAAAGGCGTGTTATGCTTAACGCACTACACACCTTTTATCTTTATCTTTTACCTAGAAACCTCCCCTACGCCGATATCGCGTTAATAATATCATACTGCGTAATGATCTCTATTTTACCATTATCCTCAACCAATACCGCGATGTTATCATTATTGATCATGGCCGAGATCCTGTCGATAGATGTATTGATATCCACAAACGGGAACGGCGCTGTTGCAATGGCTTTTAATGGCTGAGATTTTAGTGACGGATTCTCTAACAACGCATTCAGTATATCGCTTTCTGTTATTTTACCTATAACCATACCTGCCTGTGTAACCGGGATCTGTGATATATTGAGTGATTTAATGGTATTGATAGCTTCTAGTACAGATTTTTCGCTGTCGATGGTAACTATCTCCTGGCTTTCTTTTTTGCCGATGATGTCTTTGGCGGTTAGCTTGCCATCTTTTAAGAAACCACGATCGCGCAGCCAATCGTCATTATACATTTTGCCCAGATAGCGTGTACCATGATCGGGGAATATAATAACTACTACATCGCCCTCTTTAAACTTATCCTTCATCTGTAGTAAACCTGCCACTGCCGAGCCTGTTGAGTTACCTACAAAAATGCCTTCTTTACGGGCTATCTCACGGGTCATTAGCGCGGCATCCTTGTCGGTTACTTTTTCAAAATGATCTATCAGGTTAAAATCTACGTTAGCAGGTAAAAAGTCCTCTCCTATGCCTTCGGTGATGTATGGGTAAATTTCGTTCTTATCAAGCTCGCCGGTTTCTTTATACTTTTTAAATACCGAGCCATAGGTATCAATACCCAAGATCTGTACAGACGGTTTCTTTTCTTTTAAATAACGGGCAATGCCAGATATAGTACCGCCGGTACCAACGCCGGCAATAAGGTGAGTTATTTTACCTTCCGTTTGCTCCCATATCTCGGGGCCGGTAGACTCATAATGCGCCTGTGAGTTAGAAAGGTTATCGTATTGGTTGGGTTTCCACGAGTTTGGCACTTCTCGCTCCAAACGTGACGAAACTGAATAGTAAGAACGAGGGTCTTCCGGGTCGACATTTGTCGGGCAAACAATAACCTCGGCACCAAAAGCACGCAGGGCATCAAATTTTTCTTTTGACTGCTTATCAGTACTGGTAAAAATACATTTGTAGCCCTTTATAACAGCGGCAATAGCCAGGCCCATACCGGTGTTGCCGGATGTACCTTCAATGATAGTTCCGCCCGGTTTAAGCTTGCCGTTTTGCTCGGCATCCTCAATCATTTTAAGAGCCATACGGTCCTTTATAGAGTTGCCCGGATTAGTGGTCTCAATTTTAGCTAAAACCGTTGCAGGTATATCTTTTGCTACTTTATTTAACTTAACCATAGGCGTATTGCCAATGGTTTCTAATATATTATTATGCCACATGGTGGTAGTTGATTAGTGGGTGGTTGATTAAGTGAGTAGTTACCTTACAAATTTAACTATTAGATTTTGTTATTGGTTGATTAAGTTTATTGGGCTAAGCAGTTATCGCTTTTTAACCCAATCAACTTAATCTAACTTATTCAACTCAATCAACTAACATTAAAAACGTAAGTGTTTAACGGTTAAGCCTCCATTAATTAATTGTTTTAATGACTCAATACCTATCTTCAAGTGCGTCTCTACAAACTGCGAACTAACTTTCGAGTCGCTCTCGGTTGTTTTAACGCCCTCCGGTATCATCGGCTGATCTGACACCAGCAACAATGCGCCTGTAGGTATTTTATTAGCAAATCCGCAGGTAAAAATGGTTGCTGTTTCCATATCAACGGCCATAGCGCGCAGCTCTTTCAAATAGTTTTTAAACTTTTTATCGTGCTCCCAAACACGGCGGTTGGTGGTGTAGCAGGTACCTGTCCAGTAATCTAACGAGAAATCGCGTATGGTGGTCGATATCGCTTTCTGCAAAGCAAATGATGGCAATGCCGGTACTTCGGCCGGTAAGTAATCGTTTGATGTACCTTCGCCCCTTATGGCCGCTATAGGCAATATCAGGTCGCCTACATTGTTTTTACGTTTTAAGCCGCCGCACTTACCTAAAAATATCACCGCTTTTGGATGTATCGCTGTAAGCAGGTCCATCACCGTAGCGGCAACCGAACTGCCCATACCAAAATTGATAATTGTGATGCCGTTAGCCGTTACACTTTGCATAGGTTTGTCAACCCCCATTATTGGGGCGTTATCATTCCACTCAGAAAACAGCTGAATGTATTTAGAGAAATTGGTAAGGATAATATAATCGCCAAACTCATCTAACGGCCTGCCGGTATAACGCGGCAGCCAGTTGGCCACAATGGCCTCTTTTGTTTTAAGTCCGGGTTTTATCGGGCTTGATACCTCTTTAACTTTTGGATGGTTTTCTGCATCCTTTTTTACATTTAAGTCTTCGTTCATAATCTTTTAGCCCCTCTAAACGGCGCAGCCCTCATGAACACCATAAGAAACAAACACCTTGTGAATAATCTCCCCCGGTAGGGGAGATTATTATTTATAAATTTAGTTAATAATATATTAATAAAGCCCTCCTTACCGGGGAGGGTTGGGAGGGGCTGATTTATTTCAACCTGATCTCACTAACACTGCATCCTTGCGGTACCATCGGGAACACATTGTTCTCTTTGGTTACCATCACTTCTAACAGGAACGAACCTTTGTTATCTAACATCTCCTTTAAAGCGCCTTGTAGATCTTCCCTTTCGGCTATACATTTACCCGGAATGCGGTAAGCCGCAGCTAATGCTACAAAGTCCGGGCTTTGGATATCCACAAATGAATACCTGCGATCATTAAATAAATCCTGCCACTGGCGTACCATGCCTAAGAAACGGTTGTTCAAAATAATGATCTTCACATCAACGCCTGATTGCATGATGGTACCTAATTCCTGGCAGGTCATCTGGAAACCGCCATCGCCTATAATGGCTACTACTGTACGGTCTTGAGCGCCGTATTTAGCGCCTATGGCTGCAGGTAATGCAAAACCCATAGTGCCTAAACCACCGCTGGTTACGTTGCTGCGTGTTTTGTTAAACTGCGCGTAACGGCAAGCCACCATTTGGTGCTGGCCAACATCAGTAACTATGATAGCTTCGCCATGGGTAAGATCGTTTAGTTGTTTTATAACTTCGCCCATGGTCATTTCGCCCGAAGTTGGGTTAAGCTCTTTTTCAATCACCTGTTCAACTTCCTGCCTGGTGTAGTCATTAAATTTGGCTAACCACTCGGTATGTTGTTTTTCTTCAACTAAGGCGGTTAACAAAGGCAAAGTCTCTTTACAATCGCCCCAAACAGGTACGGTTGTTTTGACATTTTTGTCTATCTCAGCGGGGTCAATATCCAAATGGATAACCTTAGCTTGTTTAGCGTACTTATCTAAACGGCCCGTAACGCGATCATCAAAACGCATACCTATGGCAATTAATACATCGCACTCGTTAGTTAATACATTTGGTCCGTAGTTGCCGTGCATACCCAACATACCCACGTTTAACGGGTGACCTGTAGGGATAGCACCAGCGCCTAAGACGGTCCACGCTGCCGGGATACCGCTTTTCTCAACAAAAGCTTTAAACTCCTGCTCGGCACTGCCTAATAGTATGCCTTGTCCAAATAATATAAATGGCTTTTTGGCTTGATTGATTAATGCCGCCGCCTGCTCAACATACTGCATACGCACAATTGGTTTTGGGCGATAACTACGGATATGATCACATTTAGTATAACCTTCGTAATCAAATAACTGGATCTGCGCGTTTTTGGTGATGTCTATCAATACTGGTCCCGGGCGCCCGCTTTTTGCGATATAGAATGCTTTGGCAATAACCTCGGGGATTTCATTAGCATCCGTTACCTGGTAGTTCCATTTGGTAACCGGGGTGGTAATGTTTATTACATCAGTTTCCTGGAAAGCATCGGTACCTAAAAGGTGCGCGAATACCTGCCCGGTGATACATACTAAAGGTGTACTGTCTATTTGTGCATCGGCTAAGCCTGTTACCAGGTTAGTAGCGCCTGGGCCGCTGGTTGCGAAAACCACACCCACTTTGCCCGATGTGCGTGCATAACCCTGACCGGCATGTGTACCGCCTTGCTCATGCCTAACCAATATGTGGTTAAGCTGTTCACTATAATCATACAAAGCATCATAAATAGGCATAATGGCACCACCCGGATAACCGAAGATGGTATCAACGCCTTCTGCAATTAATGCTTCTAATAATGCAACCGATCCGGAAACCTTTGTGGTTTCTTTAGCGGGTGTTTGTGTTAGTATTTCCTGTTGTGCAACTTCCATACTTTATTATGTTTTACGTTATACGTTTTACGTAGTACGTTTTACGTAGTACGTTTTTGTTTTTTAATTTGATAAGTACGTACAACGTATAACGTCACACGTACAACCTTTACTCCATCTCGTCTGTTACGCAACCCTCGGCTGCATTTGAAACAGTTTTGGCATATCTGTACAATAAACCTTTGGTAACTTTTAACTTGGGCTGAATCCAGGCTGCTTTACGGGCTGCCATTTCTTCGTCTGATAGGATCACATTGATCTGGTTAGTTACCGCATCAATAATAATTTTATCCTCATCCTTAATTAAGGCTATCGCCCCGCCGTCAAAAGCTTCAGGAGTGATGTGGCCTACCACAAATCCATGTGTTCCGCCGCTAAAACGTCCATCGGTAATTAAAGCTACCGAGCTACCTAAACCTGCGCCGAAAATGGCTGATGTTGGTTTAAGCATTTCGGGCATACCGGGCGCGCCTTTAGGGCCAACGTTGCGGATAACCACCACATCACCTTTTTTGACTCGGCCGCTTGATATGCCTTTTATCAGTTCAAATTCGCCATCAAACACGCGGGCTGGTCCCTCAAAGTGAGTGCCTTCTTTACCGCTTATTTTGGCTACGCTGCCACCCTCGGCAATATTGCCGTAAAGTATCTGTAAGTGACCGGTAGCCTTAACAGGCGCTTCAACCGGCCATATAATTTTTTGTGTATCAAAGCCTAACTCGGGTACGTCTGCTAAGTTTTCGGCAATGGTTTTACCGGTTACGGTTAAACACTCGCCATGCAGCCAACCTTGTGCAAGGCAATATTTCATTACCGCAGGTACACCGCCAACGTTGTGCAGGTCCTCCATCATGTATTTGCCACTTGGCTTCATATCAGCCAGTACCGGTATGCGGTTACTTACTAGCTGGAAATCATCCTGCGTTAATTTAACATCAACACTTTTTGCCATGGCTATCATGTGCAATACAGCGTTGGTGCTTCCGCCCAATACCATAATTACCACCATCGCATTCTCGAATGCTTTGCGGGTCATGATATCGCTTGGTTTAATATCTTTCTCTAATAATATTTTGATGGCTTTGCCGGCTGCTAAACACTCTGCTTTCTTCTCTTCGCTAAGCGCAGGGTTAGATGACGAGTAAGGCAAGCTCATGCCCAATGCTTCAATAGCGGCAGCCATTGTGTTAGCTGTGTAGATACCACCACAAGCACCTGCGCTAGGGCAGGCGTTTTTTACGATGCCCATAAAGTCAACATCTTCTATCTGGCCAGCCATTCTCTTACCCAAAGCCTCAAATGCTGATACAATGTTCAAATCCTCACCTTTATAATGGCCAGGTTTTATAGTACCACCATATACCATTATAGATGGACGGTTTAACCTGCCCATTGCCATAATAGAGCCCGGCATGTTTTTATCGCATCCCGGCAGGGTAATTAAACCATCATAATATTGTGCGCCGGTTACGGCTTCAATCGAATCGGCAATTATATCACGGCTCACTAACGAGTAGCGCATACCTTCGGTACCATTGCTCATACCATCACTCACACCAATAGTGTGGAATATCAAGCCAACTAAATCCTCGTCCCAAATACCTTTCTTAACAATCTTAGCCAGGTCATTTAAGTGCATGTTGCAAGTATTGCCGTCATAGCCCATACTTGCCACACCTACCTGCGCTTTTTTCATGTCGTCATCAGTCAGGCCGATGCCGTAAAGCATGGCCTGCGCGGCTGGTTGGGTAGGGTCCTGCGTAAAAGTTTTGCTGTACTTATTTAATTCTACGTCGGTGGTGCTTTTAGATGAACTCATTTTTTAGTAGTGTTTTTTGTTGCAGGATTTAGGTTTCCTGTTGGATGTGTTTTTGTTTCCCTTAAGATAGACATCCCCAAAAGAACTGGCAATAGCATATCTAACTTTTTTCAATTAAATACTATATTCTTATTTATTAGCTAAATATATCTATATAATTCTAAAAATAACAATAAAAACAGAATTAAATTTTTAAGCTACTATACCAAAGTTCAAAACGGTATTCGGTATGGTTTTTATGCATGCATAGCAAATGACGTTTTTTCTGCCTAAAATAGGGGTAGGTGGTAGAAAAGTTGGTGGAAAAGAAGAGTTTAAAAGGTAGCCCATTGAGACGGTTGACACGCATTGTCACGGTTTTAAAAAGCGTGACAGACCGAGACACTTCGAGACAGTAAAACAAAAAAGGCCCGGATAAACTATCCGAGCCTTTAAAAAGTGTCTTATAAATTTTTAGTGTTGCTCTATACCTTCGGCCAATACAGTTACTATATTGTTTGAAGCTTCAACAACACCGCCTTTAATAAAAAAAACTTCTTCTCTACCGCTGCCACGCACGGTTAATTTACCATCCTGTAAAGTAGAGATGATAGGTGCGTGATGGTTTAATATCTCAAAAAAACCCAAAGTGCCCGGAAGGGTTACCGAGGTAGCCTCGCCTTCAAACACTTTTTTATCGGGAGTAAGGATTTCTAATGTCATGTTTTTATTTAGATGTGAGATGTGAGATATGAGATGTGAGAGGGATTACCTCATGCAATTATCTCAAATCTCAAATCTCAATACTCAAATCTAAGAATTAGCTTCTTCTAATATTTTTTTACCTTTTTCAATAGCATCTTCAATGCTGCCTACAAGGTTAAATGCTGCTTCAGGATATTGGTCAACTTCGCCATCCATGATCATGTTAAAGCCTTTAATGGTATCTTTAATATCAACCAATACACCTTGTAAACCGGTAAACTGCTCTGCAACAAAGAATGGCTGAGACAAGAAACGCTGAACACGACGTGCGCGTGATACCACCAATTTATCTTCCTCAGATAACTCGTCCATACCTAAGATGGCGATGATATCCTGTAGTTCTTTATAACGTTGTAATATTTCTTTAACGCGTTGCGCGGTGTTGTAGTGTTCATCACCTAATATAGCCGCGTTCATAATTCTTGATGTTGAATCTAATGGATCTACCGCAGGGTAGATGCCTAGCTCGGCAATTTTACGTGACAAAGATGTTGTAGCATCTAAGTGGGCAAATGTTGTTGCCGGTGCAGGGTCAGTTAAATCATCCGCAGGTACGTAAACGGCCTGTACAGATGTGATCGAACCACGTTTGGTTGAAGTAATACGTTCTTGCATGGTACCCATCTCTGTTGCCAGAGTTGGTTGGTAACCTACCGCCGACGGCATACGGCCTAACAATGCTGATACTTCAGATCCTGCTTGTGTAAAGCGGAAAATATTGTCAATAAAGAATAATATATCACGACCTTTACCATCTGCATCACCATCACGGAAATATTCTGCAATAGTTAAACCAGAAAGCGCAACACGTGCACGTGCACCAGGAGGCTCGTTCATTTGTCCGAAAACGAAGGTTGCTTTTGATTCTTTTAAAGCTTCGTTGTCGATCTTAGAAAGATCCCAACCACCTTCTTCCATCGAATGCATAAATGCATCACCATATTTTATAATGCCCGATTCCAGCATCTCACGTAAAAGGTCATTGCCTTCACGTGTACGCTCACCCACACCGGCAAATACTGATAAACCATCATACGCTTTCGCTATATTGTTGATCAGCTCCTGGATTAATACGGTTTTACCAACACCGGCACCACCAAACAATCCAATTTTACCACCCTTTACATAAGGCTCTATTAAGTCAATAACTTTAATACCGGTAAATAATACTTCAGACTCGGTTGATAGATCTTCAAAACGAGGAGGAGTAGCATGTATTGGGCGACCATTGGTTTTATCTAAGTTAGGGATACCGTCAATAGCATCACCAACCACGTTAAATACACGGCCTTTAATATTATCGCCGACAGGCATTTTTATGGCCGATTCTAAGTCTAAAACGGGCATGCCACGTAATAAACCATCTGTTGAATCCATGGCAACCGCACGTATGCGGTCTTCGCCTAAGTGTTGTTGAACCTCTAAAATAACCTTTTGACCGTTATCTTTAGTGATCTCTAACGCGCTGTAAATTTTAGGAAGATGTGCATTCTCTGCAAAACTAACGTCGACTACCGGACCGATGATCCGTGATATTTTTCCAATGTTTGGCATATATAACCGGGTATTTTTTAAAATATACTTGTTAAAATAACTTGAAACCTTTTCGCACTATTTCAGGGCGCAAAGTTAAGGTTTATAATACAATATTAAAATACTTAAAGTAAGATTTTTTCAGGCTTTTTTTTAATGAAAGCGATATAAACTATTACTTATAGCAGTATATTTTATAAAAACCGAATTATGATTTATAAATCACTAATATTTAATGAGTTGCATAAAATAATTTAGCCCTCAAAACTCAAAACTATTTTACCAATATGTTTCCTGCTTTCCATTAAGGTATGAGCCTGTGGTGCTTGGTTAGCCGGAAAGATGGCGTTAACAACAGATTTTATCTGCCCCGATGCAATTAACGGCCATATTTTTTTTTGTAATGACGTCGCTATATCAGCTTTAAAACCAACGTCCCTGGCCCTTAAAGCCGAGCCGGTTATGGTAAGCCGCTTGCGCAGTATCACCGAAAGATCGATCTGGGTATCCTTGCCCTCCATCATATTGATCATTACCAGTCGGCCGTCATCAGCCAATATTTGTAGGTTGCGTGGCGTATAATTGCCGCCAACCATATCTAAAATAACATTAACGCCTTTGCCATTAGTGATTTCTTTCAACACCGCCACAAAATCTTCGGTTTTATAATTGATGGCTTTTGTGGCGCCAAGGTCCTCGCAAAACTTACATTTCTCGTCAGAGCCTGCGGTAACATAAACTACACTACCCATAGCTTTAGCCATTTGTATAGCAGTTACGCCAATACCGCTCGAGCCGCCGTGTACCAGCAAGCTTTCGCCGGGTTGCAGGCGGCCGCGATCAAATACGTTGCTCCAAACCGTAAAAAAAGTTTCGGGTAGGGATGCGGCTTCTATAAAAGTTAGATTATCGGGAATAGGCAGGCATTGTCCTTCGGGTACATTACAATATTCGGCATAGCCGCCGCCTGCAACCAGGGCGCAAACTTTATCGCCAATTTTAAAACGGGTAACATTGGTACCTGCTTCGGTAATTATCCCGGCTATTTCCAATCCCAGAATATCCTGCGGCGCACCAACAGGTGGGGGATAGTGACCTTTGCGTTGGGCAACATCAGGGCGGTTAACGCCTGCGGCCTCAACTTTTACCAATACTTCATCAGCGGTAAATTGGGGTATCGGCCTTTCGGCTATTTGCAAAACTTCGGGAGCGCCGGGTTGGGTTATTATTACTGCTTTCATTAGACTAATATATCAGGATATTAACTTTAATAGTAGAGGAATGTTTAGCCAGATACAACGAGATTTGATTTTCTAACTTCAGTTAATTGAAGACCATTAAATACAAGGTCATAGTTTTGTGTCCATTCAGGGTTACCCAGGTAGCCCATAAAAACTACCTCCCAATTTAATATTTCTGACCTACCGTATTCTGGAAGCTCTAAGGCCTCTCCAATAATATCTACTTCTTCAAGAATAACACCAGTCGGTAACAAGTGGTGGTGATTTTGGAAATGCGATTTAAAATCGTCCATTAGGTCTTTGTAAATCATTATTTGTTCCATTTTTTATGTATTAATATTTATTCGATAAAATTAAACATAATATAAACACGTTTTTTGAGTGTCAATTTGCGCTGATTATTCCCCATAATCAAACGATATCCATCCCCATAATTTGAACTTTATACTCCGCAGGTAACAACACATTCCTTAAAAACGCTTCAACTCTTAATCGCCTTAAAAACCGATAAGCTTTTAATACCGGTTTAATCCAGCTAGGGTTTCCCCAATCAAGTAAATCACCAACTCGTGGCGGCACAAGCATTAACTGCACTTTTGTTAACAAAACATATCTTAACCAGCCCAAATGTTTTTTGTATTGTTGATATAGGTGATAAGTGTAGGTGCTTTGCAAAAGGTTATTTTGCAGGTGCTCTTCGCGCATTTGTTTCCATTGTATAAAATTTGCCGGTAAGCCGGTCAATCCCATACGCAGACCCACCCGGTTAAACACATTAAAAACTTCTATTTTTTCGGCAAGGGTGAGTTGCCTGTCCAAAAGCTCGAACGAGCGGATAGAATAATCTATCAGCATAAACAATACGTCGCGGTAGGCCCAGTCGGGTATTTGCGCGCCTCGGCTTTGCTCAACGCCTTTGTGTATGGCAGTAATTTTATCAATTGATGCCAAGGCCGCGTCCTCTTCAGCAAAAATTATCTGCCGTGCATAGGTTACAGTAGAGAATAGTCGGCCAAGTGGGTCGGCAGGCAGACGGCCGGTAAAGTATAGCCAGTCTACCGCTTTATTAAGGGCAAACTCTGCCGCTGCCCCTGCAAAAATAAACAGGGTAGTGTCTGCCTTGCCCCATATTTTACGGACGATGGAACTCTTGTTTACGAAGTATTTCATGTCAACCTCCTTAAATGAATCGCTTTCTCGATGATCAATACCAACAATATCCCCAGCGTGTAAGTTACCAGATCAATAAATGAAAACGAAGTGCCTAATACTATTCGTGCTGCCTTTATGTGTTGCCAGCCTAATACATTTACCAAATGGAAGTATTGCGATACCTCGATTAGGTAGGCAAATACTAATACCCCAATTGCGGTTGTAATAACAGGTGTTTTAACAAAGCTTTTTACAAAACAATAGACTAGTATCACCACCAAAAAATCACCGCCATAGGGGCGTATAATAGCATTATCCAAAAACCGGCCAATAAAAATTTCTGTTATAAATAGTAAAAATGTAAGCACGAAATAAAATTTATTAAATATCATTATTAAAAGTACTTTGTATAACAAAGTAAAATATAATTAGTGATATCTGCAAGTTTGGCTGTATTTAATTATGAACGAAAAGCTAAAAGGGCCTGATTTTGCGGAGATTGCAGAGAAAGTGAAGTAATTTTCAAATATTTTCTACTCTTTTAAAAAGAAATCCTATTTTTGCAGTCCGTTAAAAAAAACGGATATACTGCACTTGTAGCTCAATTGGATAGAGCACCTGACTACGGATCAGGAGGTTAGGGGTTCGACTCCCTTCAAGTGCACCCTTAAAGTTAAGCCTTTCAGTGTAGTACCGAAAGGCTTTTAATTTGAAAAAAGCATGCTCAACTTAGTATTATTTGGCCCGCCGGGAGCTGGGAAAGGTACTCAATCACAACATCTTATTGAAAAATATGGTTTGATCCATTTATCAACAGGCGATCTGTTGCGTAATGAGATACTACAAGGTACCGCGCTTGGTTTAGAGGCCAAAAAGCTAATGGATGCAGGTATGCTGGTTCCAGATGAAGTGGTAATAGGCATGATAAGCAATAAGCTGGATGCTAACAAGGATGCCGAAGGATTTATTTTTGATGGTTTCCCGCGTACAGTGGCACAAGCCGATGCATTGGATAGCTTATTAAGCAGTAAAGAATCTGCCATTACGGTTATGATAGCACTTGAAGTAAATGATGACGAGTTAGAGCATCGTTTATTATTGCGCGGTAAAGGTTCTGGCCGCCCGGATGATGCTAACCCTGAAGTTATACGCAGAAGGATAAAAGAATATAATGATAAAACTGCTCCTGTAGCCGGCTTCTATAAGGCTCAAAATAAATTTACAAGCATAAGCGGTATTGGCTCAATACATGATATTTTTGACTCGATAAACGCTGTTATTGCTGACAAGGCGTAAGTTTTTAATTTCGGATTTCGGATGTTCGATTTCGAATTTTTTAAATCCGAAATAGTTCTGTTAAATCCGAAATTATAAATCCGATATCCGAAATCAAAATGTCTCAAGGTTCAAATTTTGTTGATTATGTAAAAATTTGCTGTCGCTCAGGCAAGGGCGGGGCAGGTTCTGCACATTTACATCGTGACATACGTACGGCAACCGGTGGACCCGATGGTGGCGATGGTGGCCGTGGCGGCCATATTATTGTAACCGGTAATGCGCAACTGTGGACTCTGCTGCACCTGAAATTTAGAAAACATGTAATTGCCGGAGACGGCGACCCGGGCAGCAGCTCACTAAGCAGCGGTAAAACCGGCCGCGATGAGATACTGGAAGTGCCCCTTGGCACTATATGCCGTGATGCGGAAACAGGCGAGATCTTATTCGAAATAAATACCGATGGTGAAACAAAGGTATTAACTAAAGGTGGCCGTGGTGGCCTGGGTAATGCTAATTTTAAAACAGCAACCCGCCAAACCCCGCGTTTTGCACAACCCGGCGAAGAAGGCCTGGAGGTGTGGAATATCCTCGAACTTAAAATATTAGCGGATGTAGGTTTAGTTGGCTTCCCAAACGCCGGTAAATCAACCTTGCTTTCGGTAGTAACAGCAGCAAAGCCGGAGATTGCTGATTATGCCTTTACAACGTTGGTACCTAACCTGGGTATTGTGGCTTACCGTAACAACAAATCGTTTGTTATGGCTGATATACCGGGGATAATAGAAGGCGCGTCAAAGGGAAAAGGATTAGGTATACGCTTCTTAAAGCATATTGAGCGTAACGCGGTATTATTGTTTATGGTGCCTGCTGATACTACCCGTACCATACAACAAGAGTATGATATATTATTAAAGGAATTGAATGAATATAATCCCGAACTAATGCACAAACCCCGTGTATTAGCTATTACAAAATCTGATATGCTGGATGATGAATTAATTGAAGAGATGAAAGCGCAGGTACCAACAGACGTACCTTCGGTGTTTATATCATCAGTTGCTCAGAAGAATATTGTCGAGCTGAAAGATCTGCTTTGGCGGGAAATCAATAACCAGTAAAACGTGCAAAAATAATAACCCATTTTTTCACCCGGGTTTTTCAATTTTTTTTGGCGAAATAATTTTAAATTTTTGGTGATTTTTTATTGGTATTTTTCTGATTGATAGTATTTTACGAAAAAACGCAGATACTTGCCGTTTATGCACCTGCAGCCACCATTTATGCACGTTTAGTTGCTGTATAACTACCAAAAAACACCGTTTTCTGCCATACTTTATGCATACTCATTGGTGCGTTAACTGCAACCACCCCGCCGGTTAAAAAATTTAACTTAAAATGTGGTGACAAACAAGAGGCCGTATCATAAACCAAAT
>DHIR01000132.1 GCA_002403905.1 Mucilaginibacter sp. UBA4741 | reverse complement strand
GGTATCTGTCCAGCGCTGTAAGGAGGCAACAATTTTAACTAAGGGATCTTCATCCCGGGGTATAAAAGCTAATAACAATAGCATCGAACAAAATAGCCCGAGCTTGATGGGTAATTTGTTAATTAGCTTCATATTTTGCCTGGTTAAGTTTCAAACTCCCATCCCCAATTGCCCCGTTCGCACCAATGCCCGACACTTTTATAGTGTACTTTTCTTCAATATCCGATGTATAAAATGACACCTTTGCCTTGCCATTTTGGTCGGTGGTAATGTTAGGTTCCCAGTATAATGTCGACCGGAAATCAGACGTTGCAACCGGTACTTTAACATTGTATTTAGGGCTATAAAACTGCTGCGGATAAAGTATTGGTAATGGGCGGTAAGTTATGGCGTTTGGCGCCCTATTTCTAAACCAGCCTGCACCATTTCCTGTTACCACCACCACATATACTATCCCTTTTATTTTCATTGGTCTTACATATGCTCGTTCAGCCAAATACATCAACGATCCATTTTCCAATAGTTTATCTTCAGCATCTGACAAATGTTTACCGACCATACCATCTGATTGAGTATGCGGAAAGAAAAACCCCAGACGTTTAAAAGTTGCTACCTGAAATTGGTTTAACTCATCCTTCAATTCCTCTATAGTGGGATGTGGGTCTACAATAATGGGTAACGCTTTACCATCAACATAAATGTTTACAAAATAGTTATTAAGTACTAATGATGGTAGTTGATCGATAACTTCTATTTTTAGCCCGGGCAATTTTTGTTTTAACAGCTCATAAAGGCTCATCACCGCCGAAGCTTTGATCTCCTTCTCATCAAATGCCAGGTCGACACCGTAAAGCAGTGAACCTTTAGGAAACTTTGTAGCTTTAATATCAACTTGTTTTAATAGGTGGCCGGTAAACCTTTCATCATCTTTTTCGCTTTTGCGTTTAACATAGTTTATCTGTATGCTATCGCTATTAATATACCAAGGCATTATTGGATTATTTAAAGTTTCCGGTATAATAGGTGCCCTGAATTTATCGACACTTACATCGCCAAAGCTCATTTTTTTGCCGTTGGCTTTACTGGCCTGTATAAAGAATGATCCGCTGTCAATTTGCGGCAGGTCTTTAAATTCATATCTGCCTTGTTCGTCGGCGGTAACTGTAGTAACAAACTGTGGTTTTTGCGATGAGATCAATACTGAAGCATTGGGTATTGGCTTTTTAAAAAGATTAGTAACCTGCCCCTTAACTTTAAACTCTGTTTGCATTTCAAATTTCGGCGGTTTTGCGGGGGCAAAGATATCCCTCCAGTCGTAACCCGTCCAACCCTGGGTTAGCATCAGGTTATCCAGATCCTGCCAGGCCTGTTTATCTTTTCGGTTGATGTAATAACCAGGTGATTCTACATGCCCCTTTAATTCCGAGTTAATAAGTAAACTGGCCGCGATACCATAATTACCCACACTATCCGCCCTAACCTGCGAGTCGTCAGTAACAGCAAGCGAGAAATTACCCTGCACCGGGATGCCGCTTTTGTCTTTTACTTCTATCTCTAAACCAACACTATCACGTTTACGGAAGGTGGCCTTATCAGGCGTTATTTTGATGCTTAGCTGGTCGTTATTGTCAATAAATACCGCGCGTTCATTAAGTGGTCGTTTGCCTTTAAATAAAGCGATCCTTGCAATGCCTGATGGGAATAGTTTTTTGTCGATAGTAAGCGTTGGTTTACCCAAATCAACTTTTTGCGAATAGTACACCACACCCCTTGACGTGCCGATAAGGTAACAGGCGCTATCGGTACTTAAAGTGCTTAATCCGGCCAGGCTCACCGTTATTGCTTCTCCCTGTTCCGGGTTGTTGATATGCATGACCGTGCCTGTACCGCTTATTTTTGGCAGATCAAAACTTTTAACAAGCGGCTGGTTTAATCGTGCGCTATATTTTTCGCCGGCTCTTGGTGTAAACTCTAAGGAACCCATACCATTATGTACCGTAGTAAAACTAACTACTTCCGTACCTTTACTGTCAACAATAGCGCCTGCAACGGGTGTGCCCTTACCGTCCTCGCCAATGGCTTTAAAACCAACAACAGACTTTAACCCGGCAACTAAATTGCCGCCCTCGGGCAAAAATTGCAGGTCGATGTTTTGCTTGCGATTAATGCTGAGCGGCACTTGCACCACTTTACTACCATCTGCTTTTTCAAGGCTGGTGATCTGTACCCTGAATTGTTTGCTGAGCATCGTCTCTTTTACTGGCTGACTGAATTTAAGCGAACCGTCAATGCCGGTTTGCATAGTTTCTTTGTAGATATAATGCCAGTCATCAAAGATCTTTACCTCAACCTTTCGGAATGAGAGGGGCGATGCCAAGTTATCAGAACGATTGAGCTGGATATTTACTTTTAGTTGGTCCTGATCAGCAACCTTTTCAATAGTAGCCGCTGATTTGACTAACCAAGTGTTAGAGGACGGCACCGCCAAATACAATCGCTGGCTAAAAATATAATCCTCGCCAAAATTCTGCATCCAGTTGGTATACGCCCTTAACGTAAAACCTCCTTCCTGGAAAATAGCTTTTGGCAAAGGTATTTGCCCCCAGCCCATTCCATCCTTAATTGGTATGCTTATCCGCCTAACCATTTCAGAGCTGTCGTTATCCAGTTCTACATAAAGTAATCCGCTTAAATGCGATGGGGTCATATTCACCCTGTCCACCAAATAACTCTTGAACCAAAGTGTATCGCCAATATTGTAATAAGGTTTGTCTAAATGCAGGTACACTTTCTCAACCGGTAGGCGCTTGTTAAAACTATCCAGCGGCGCGGTAATTAATGCCAGATTGTTATCAACCGCGGGCAAAGCATTGGTTGCCGCACTCGCCTGGTCGCCATCAACCGTATACCGATACACCTGTCTGCCAAGTTCGCCTGCCGCATTAATACCCTCCACAATCACTTTATAGGTTCCCGGCCCATCTGCGTTAAAGTAATTGAAAGATGTTTTACCATCCACACCAGTTTTTAAATACGGGTTCCAGTAAATGGTGGTGCGCAGGTCGGGCAGTTTGTCGGCATTACCCGGCCGGTCATAGCGCGGCGAGTAAAACTCTCGTACCTTGTTAAATCCTTTTGGAGTTATATTGACAATGCTTGGATTATAACGTTTACGTTTTTCTGATTCGGGTTTGGTATATATGTAAAATAGAGGGCCAGCGGTTTGTATCTTGTATATTTCGGTAGGGTCAAGCTGCGAACCATCAAACATACCTTCTGCCTCCCTGGCATCAAGCTGTCTTCCGTCCAGAACAATAGTCATCGGAGATAAGTGACCAAATTTTCTAAGGAATGGATACATTACCGAGTTTCCATAAGTTTTGAATTGTATACCACGTAATTCGTTCTGTAAGGCCATGCCTATTAACACGATATTTTCTGTGTTTTTCATATAATAGGTTTGCTCCGCTGCGAAATCAGGAATGCTCATCGGGCCTTGCGCAGCATGAATTAAGGGCACTTCAACTTTTTTAGCCTTGATCCTTACTTCCCTTAACCGGTGTACTTGGTCAAGCCTGCCTAACTTTTCATTAATATCATCTTCTTTTTTGCCATTATCCAGGTAAGCTTTAAGCGTGCCGTTTATGTTGGTACTCACATCGCCAATGTTCTTGTTCTTACTTACATGTATTTTAGGTATGCTATCTAAAATTATTTTAACCTTATCGCTGTTTTTTGCGGTACGGGCCTGTACAGAAAATTTTATGCTGTCAGTCATAAATATGCCGTCAAACTTAAATCTGCCGTCAGCATCGGTAGTAGTGCCCTTTGTAACACCCGCTTTGACCGAAAGTAACATTACATTGGCATTGGGTACTGGTTTGGCACCTAAAGTTGTCACTTTACCCGAGATGTTTACCCCCAAACCCTCTGCAGGGAAAGCAGGTTTGGTATTGGTTAAACTATTCAATTCCTTCCAGCTAAACCGACGATAACCTTGAGTAAGCATAAGGTTATCCAATGCTTTGTTTACCTCGTCAGTTTCAGCAGTAAAATAATAGTTGGGCTTTTCTACATAACCTTTAAGATCAGAGGTTAACAGAATATTGGAGAAAATGGTGCTCTCGGCGTTTTCATCCACCGGCACTTTACTTTCATCAATTACCGTTACCGAAAAATTGCCGAACGTGGGTTTATTCTTGCTGTCTTTTGCACTCAAGTTAACCAGTACCCGCTCTTTGCTTTTGTAATTACTTTTTACAGTTTTTATGCCCAATTGCATCAGGTCATTGCTACGGATAAAGGCAAGGCGTTCATTCAGCGGGTCCCCATTGTTATTAAATATGGTAAACTGCGCTATCCCGGTAGGGAATGATTTTTTATCCAGCCATATAGAAGTAACCGCCTTTTCTATTTTTATAGGCGAAGCAAATATGGTTTCGCCATTGGTATGGGCTATTAGGTTTACGCTTTGCGGAGTTGCGGGTTGTTTGGTATTGATCCTTATCAGTATGCTATCTTTATTAGGCTGATAAACGCTTAGTACATAGCCATCGTCTATAGCCTTTGGCAGAACAATTGTTTTAGTTGTACCATCTGCAAAAACGATGTTTGCTGAGTAGATTTTACCGACCTCTGGCCTTAATAAGAAGCTACCCATACCTGCGTGAAAACTCTCAAATTCAGTCACCTGGTTATTAGCATCATCAACTATTTTGCCTTTTACGGCAACGCCCAAACCATCAACACCAACTGCTTTAAACGCTATGCGCGAGGCTATGCCATTTACCAAATTGCCACTCTCCGGGAAAAATTGAACGTCGGTTTGTGCCAGACTGGCTTTTATGGGGAAATCGCGGGTTATGGTGTTTTTGTTATTATCTATAGTAGTGGTGATATAAGCGCCGCTCAGGTCCACATGGTTTTCGTTAGATATCCTAACAGCGATATTGCCTTGCGGATCTGTTTTAGCCGAAGTAGACCAGGCCACCCGTTTATTGATCATTATCTGGTAATGCACATCTTTGCCGGCCAATGGCTTGCCATCATCCGTTGTATAGTTTAGTGTAGCGGTTAAAACCGGCTTGCCGTCTATGTCTTTATATTGGTAGTCGGCTTTGGTTACAATATTGCTGTTGGCAACATTGCCTACCGTAAAAGTCCGATCAAAAAAATAATCTTCACCGGCGTTGCGCATCCATTGAGTATATGAACGTATGCGGTAACTGCCCTCTTTAAAATCATCCCCTAAAATAAAATTGCCAACCACCATGCCCGAAGTAATGGGCAGCTTTAATGACCGAACAATGGAATCTTTTTCCGTTATCAGATCAACATATAATGAGCCACTTAATGCCGATAGCTGATGCCTGCTGCCGATGGTTACATATCCTTTAAACCAAATGGTATCGCCCAGGGCATAGTAAGGCTTGTCCATGTGCAGATACACTTTTTCCTGTGGGATGGTATCTGTCCAGCGCTGTAAGGACGCAACTATTTTGGCTAATGGGTCTTCATCCGTGGGGATAAATGCCAGTAATAACAGCATCAAACAAAACAGCCCGAGCTTGACGGGTAATTTGTTAATTAGCTTCATTTTTCGCCTGGTTAAGTTTCAAACTACCATCCCCAATGCCGCCGTTTGCATCAACACCCGCTATTTTAACGGTGTACTTTTCTTTAGTATCAGAAGTATAAAAAGACACCTTTGCCTTACCGTTTTGGTCGGTGGTTATGTTTGGCTCCCAGTATAAGGTCGACCTAAAATCCGGCTCAACTACTGTTGATACAACATTGTATTTAGGGCTATAAAATTGCTGCGGATAAAGTATTGGCAAGGGGCGATAGGTAACCGCATTAGGTGCCCGGTTTCTAAAGTACCCCTTCCCCCCGGCAGTTGTAATTACTATCACCGCAATATCAGGACTGTTGTTAGTTAATACATTTGCCCTATTTTCAAGGTAACCGGGCTTATATGCTGACTTGTAGAAAGCTGTTGGCAAGGGTTCGAAAGGGGCACTTGGCAATAAACTTGGATCGGGGGGCATTATCGGCGGTTCCCCTCTTAATGCCGCTTGCGAATTAACAATATCGTTTTGTTTGAAATGCATTTGCGAAAACGTTGCATAGCCGTGCGTGTATTTGCTGTTGTACATTACTTCCATACCCTTGAATGCTACAACAGGGAATTGATTTAACTCGTCTATTAAATCGTCTACCTGAAGGGGGTTGTCTAAGTAAATAGGTACGCCGCCGCCATCAATTTCAATGACAACAATAAAATTATTTAATTTTAAGGTCGGCATATCATGATCACTTATAACCTTAATACCAGGAAGCTTTTGTTTGATGAGCTGATAAAGTGTCATTACGCCCGATGCTTTAATATCCTGCTCATCAAATATTAAGTCTGCGTTGCCCGGGCCGTTACGGTTCCTCGATTCAGGGATTATTTTCTTCCCTTTTATTTCCACCTGCTTTAATACCCGGCCTGTCAGTTTTAGGTTATCGTTATCTTTTTCGACCTTGCGTTTAACATAGTTAAGCTGTACACTATCGCTGTTAACGTACCAGGGCATTATAGGGTCCTTTAAGGTGCTGGGTATAGTAGGTGCTTTAAACTTATCGACACTTATATCGCCAAAGCTCATTTTTTTGCCATTGGCTTTGCTGGCTTGTAGAAAAAAAGAACCACTATCTATCTGCGGCAAGTCTTTAAACTCATACTTGCCCTCTGCATCGGCAGTAACTGTAGTAACAAACTGTGGCTTTTGCGATGAGATTAGGACTGAAGCATTGGGTATTGGGTTGTTTGCCACATTAGTTACCTTACCGGTAACTTTAAATTCTTTCTGCATATCAAATTTAGTCGGTTTGGCAGGTGCAAAAACAGCTTTCCAGTCGTACCCGGTCCAACCTTGGGTCAACATCAAATTGTCTAAAGCTTGCCAAGCCAGTTTGTCTTTTCTGTTGATATAATATCCCGGTGTTTCTATATTACCTTTCAACTCCGAGTTAATCAACAAACTGGCTGCCATGCTATAATTACCCACGCTATCCGGCCTTACCTGTGAATCGTCGGTTACCGCTAGTGAAAAATTACCTTGTACCGGGATACCGCTTTTGTCCTTTACTTCTATCTCTAGACCAACGCTGTCGCGTTTTACATAGCTGGTTTTGTTGGGAGTGATCTTGATACTTAACTGATCGTGATTGTCAATAAACACGGCACGTTCATTTAATGGGCGTTTGCCTTTGAATAACGTGACCCGTGCAATGCCTGTCGGGAAAAGTTTTTTATCGATATTGTATACAGGTTGGTTTGCGTCAACTTTTCGCGAATAATAAACCACACCTCTTGAAGTACCGATCAGGTAACATACGCTATCTGTAGGTAATGAATTAATGCCCGCCAGGTTTACAGTTATCGTTTCGCCTTGCTCGGGATTGCTTACGTGCATTACCGTTCCGATACTGCTTATTTTGGGAAAATCGAAACTTTTAACAATAGGCTGGCTTAATCGGGCAGTGTAAACCTCATTAGCTTTCGGAGTAAACTCTAAGGAGCCCATGCCATTATGCATAGTAGTAAAACTGGCCACTTCGGTGTTTTTACTATCATAAATGCTGCCGGCAACCGGTGTCCCTTTACCATCTTCGCCAATAGTCTTAAAACCCACGACAGATTTTAACCCGCCAACTAAATTGCCGCCCTCGGGTAAAAATTGCAGGTCGATATTTTGTTTACGGTTGATGCTGAGCGGCACCTGTACTACTTTGTTGCCATCTACCTGATCAAGACTGCTAATCTGCACTCTGAATCTCTTATCCACCATTTTTTCTTTTAATGGCTGACTGAATTTAAGCGAACCATCAATACCCGTTTGCATGGTTTCTTTGTAGATATAATGCCAGTCATCGAATATCTTCACCTCGACCTTTCTAAAGGAAACCGGTGAGGCCAGTTTATCAGGGCGGTTTAATTTAATGTCAACTTGTAATTGATCTTTATCAATAGTAGCGGATGACTTAACCAACCAAGTATTAGAGGACGGTACAGCCAAATACAACCGTTGGTTAAAAACGTAATCTTCGCCAAAGTTCTGCATCCAGTTGGTATAGGCTCGTAGCGTATAACCACCTTCCTGAAATATAGCTCTTGGCAGTGGTATTTGCCCCCAGCCTGCGCCATCTTTTATAGGGATGCTGATACGGCGGACCACTTCAGAACTATCGTTATCCAGTTCAACATATAGTAAGCCGCTTAAATGCGATGGGGTCATGTTCACCCTGTCCACCAAATAGCTTTTAAACCAAAGGGTATCACCAATATTGTAATAAGGTTTGTCCAGGTGCAGGTACACTTTCTCAACCGGCAGGCGTTTGTTAAAACTATCCAGCGGTGCGGTTATCATTGCCAGGTTTTTATCAACCGCAGGTAAAGAAGTAACAGATGCATCGGCTTGGCCTAAATCAACCGTATATCTATATACTTGCCGGCCTAGCTCGCCGGCGGCATTTATGCCTTCCACAATCACTTTATAGGTTCCCGGCCCATCTGCATTAAAGTAATTGAAAGATATTTTACCATCAACCCCGGTTTTTAAATACGGGTTCCAGTAAATGGTGGTGCGCAGGTCATTCAGTTTAGTCGCATTGCCCGGCCTGTCATAACGTGGCGAGTAAAACTCGCGCACTTTATTAAAGCCTTTGGGGGTAACATTAACAATGCTTGGGCTATACGTTTTTCGTTTCTCCGACTCTGGTTTGGTGTATATCATTAAAGCCGGTCCGACGCCTAAAACAGCTTGTGCCAATGGACCGGCTACAACATCTATTTTAACAACTTCTGTAGGATCAAGTTGCGAACCATCAAACATACCTTCAGTCTCCCTCATGTCCAATTTTCTTCCATCAAGAATAACAGCCATAGGTAAACCGTTATAAAAAGGATACATGGTAATTTCAGGCTCGGTTGGCGTGAATCTATAAGGCTTAAAAGTTACATAATGCAATTCGTTCTGCAAGGCCATGCCCAATAACACCACATTCTCG
This sequence comes from Mucilaginibacter sp. UBA4741, assembly GCA_002403905.1. Classification (GTDB taxonomy): domain Bacteria; phylum Bacteroidota; class Bacteroidia; order Sphingobacteriales; family Sphingobacteriaceae; genus Mucilaginibacter. The sequence goes on along the minus strand of DHIR01000132.1, from coordinate 146 downwards.
GTGTTCTTCATGAAATAGGTTTGGTCGGCATGGCCCTCGGGTATTCTTAACATGCCTTGCACAGCATAAATTGGGGTTGCAATTCTGGTGGCTTTTATGCGCACTTCTCTTAACCTTTGCACTTTGTCTAACTGCCCGGTTCTTTC
>DHIR01000047.1 GCA_002403905.1 Mucilaginibacter sp. UBA4741 | reverse complement strand
TTTATAATTAAAACTAGAAATGTGTCCCTTTTTAACTTTGTCATACAATAAGGGGCTATAGTAATGCTGATCTAGTTTATTTTGGTGCCAAATTATTAGACCCATATACCTGGGTATTACTTGGCTAAATGAGCATTGATGTATAAGTGTTTTTCCGATGGGATCAAAGAAAACATCAATTTCGCAACCCATGCCGTGGTAAAACTTAAATCCAGTACAGTAAAGAGATTCGGGGTATTCCTCAAGATCTTTTAAAAAAATAGATTTAGATAAAGCGTTTTCAACTTTTGCTAGATCTTTACTATATAAGTCGCAAATAGCTTTATAGAAGTTCATACTTATACAAAACTTAAATATACACTATCCGCAGGAAAACGAAAAACTGTATCAACTTTAATAATTAATAGGTTCCACATTTTCATGAAAACAAGACTTGTAGTCGGTTTCCAAATAACTTGCTTAATTTAGCTAATAATGAACTACACCCTCGTCATAAATGGCAAACCCGAAGGCCCCTATACATTAGACGAGCTAAAAGCGCTAAAGATAAAACCCGGTGACTTTGTAAGAACAGACACCATGGATGACTACAAAGAGGCCCATGAAGTTGCCGAGCTGCGCCAGCTATTCGGGTTTAAGGAACAAGTGTTTTTGCAATACTTTGCCGCTTTCGACCAACGTGCAACCGCCGCTGTTTTGGATTGGTTTTTTGTGTCGACTGTTTGTGTGGTTCCGGTATTCCTAATCTCATTGTTTATTACCGATAGAATGATAAGCCTTGGTCTTGCGTTTAGCCTGCTGATAATTATACCCGTAGTAAATTTGATCTACCATATAGTTATGGAAGGTTCAGCAAAGCAGGCTACTTTCGGCAAGCAGATCTTAAAAATAAAGGTTTGCGATATGCAGGGTAAACCCATAAGCCGGGGACATGCGGCCGGCAGAAACTTCGCCAAAATATTTTCTGTACTGACCTTGTTTATCGGTTACTTGTACGCTTTTTTTAATAAGCAGCAGCAATGCCTGCATGATATAATAGCGGGGACGTTGGTGATAAAGGATAGGTTGTAAAACATCCAACTAAGTTTATAACTTAGACTCAAATTATAAACCAATGAAATACCTGTACCTGATCTGCGCGCTGTTTGCTGCTATTGCCGCAAAGGCCCAATCTGCTAAAGACACCCTTTTACTGGCCGACCCAACCATATTTTATGAGGACGGACAATATTACCTCTACGGCACAAGCAGTAACAAAGGTTTCCCGGTTTATCAGTCATCTGACCTGGTGAATTGGCACGGCCCGACAGGAAAAGGAGAAGACGGCCACGCTTTATTAAAAGGCGATAGCTACGGAACATCAAAGTTTTGGGCGCCGCAGGTTTTTAAAAACAAAGGCAAGTATTACATGGCCTACGCCGCTAATGAGGATGTAGCGATAGCCGAAAGTGATAGTCCGTTAGGCCCTTTTAAACAAAAGACTATTAAAGCTATATCAGGGCCGGTGCACCAGATAGATCCTTATATTTTTAAGGATACCAATGGTAAATTATACTTATACTTTGTACGGCTACAGAACGGTAACAGGGTGTTTGTAGCGCCATTAAAAGACGACCTGTCGGATATTGATACCGCCAGCGCTAAAGAGTGCGTAAATTCAAGCTTGCCTTGGGAGAACACGGCTAAAAAAGGCTGGCCCGTTTGCGAGGGCCCGACAGTTATTAAGCATAATGGTTTGTACTACCTGCTTTACTCCAGCAATGATTACCAAAATATAGATTATGCTATAGGCTATGCAACCGCAACCTCACCAATGGGGCCGTGGACAAAGAATCCATCCAACCCGATCATTGACCGCCATTTAGTAGGCTTTAATGGTACAGGTCACGGTGATGTATTTACGGGAAAAGGCGGGCAAATGTATTACGTAATGCATACCCACAACAGCGCTACCAAGGTACAACGCCGCAAAACAGCCATTATCAAACTATCGTTCACAAAAGATAAACCGGCAGTTTTGGTGGCCGATAAAGACAGTTTCCGGTTCCTGGTGAAATAATTAGGCGCTTAAAATTGCTGCGGCATAGTCACGGCATTTCAAAACTTCCTTAACATCGTCTGATCCGGCGGGGATCTTGTATTCCAGCTCGATCGTCGCAGGGAATTTATAGCGGTTCTTTTTCATTAGCAACAGTACATCTTTTATAGGTGTATCGCCTTGTCCCCATTCTGTATTTGGTCCGTTGTTAACCTTGCGGTCCTTAATGTGCATGCTTGTTATGCGTGCATGGTTCTTTAATATAAAGTCTATAGGGCTTGGATTGTTACCGGCAACATAATGGCCAATATCCAGGTTAATGCAGTTGTAATCCGACTGGCTCATAGCGGTATCCCACAAAGTAGGCGTAGCCTGGGTATGCGCATGGTAACCAACACGCATTTTATGTTTAGTAGCTATATCGCCAATGCGTTTGGTTTGGGCCTCGCTTTCGGGCATTTCGCAATTGCAGTGGTTTGCACCCAATGCTTTAGCGGCATTAAAAGCATACTCTATCTCTTCATCGGTATTATTAACGCCGAAAACTACTGGTTTGTAAGCATAGATAGGTACACCCGCATCTTTATACTTTTTCCCTATCTCTTTAAAAATATCCATTGATACCGTAGCGCGCCATTGGGCCATTGCTTTGCCAAAGTCAGCACCCGACTGTCCCGCCACACGTTTTGGTGCACCGGCACTTAGTTCGGTAGCATCGCCACGCAGCTCAACACCGCTGATGTTGTCTTGGATACAATATTGCAGCATATCCTCGGCAGTAACATTTTTCATTTGGCCGTAAGAGTAAGTGGTTACACCTATCAGCACACCACCAACCAACGAATTTGGTTTATCCGCCCCGCTAAAAAAAGAATGGGCGAAAGATGTTTTAGGCAGGATCAATGTCCCGGCTGCTGCAACTGCGCTGCTGCCAATAAACCGGCGGCGCGATAGGTTATTTGTGTTCATGATGCTTTGTTATAAATGGTTAGGCCAAATTAATAAAATTTAATAAGATATGCTATTTGCTGTAGTGAAATTGTTACTTGTATAGTCATGTTGGATAGGCAGTATGAGTTTGTAGGCTATAGCCACGAGCACGACCACCTGCGCAACAACAGCGACCAGGAACGCGAATTGCGCCATAACCAAATAACCGAGCTATTGGAAAAAGGTGTAAGCCAGCGGCAGATCAGTAAGAAATTAAATGTTGGTTTAACAACAGTTAATAGAGTGGTGCAGATGATGGGGGAGGACATTAATCAATAATTGTTTACTATTTGTAACCTACGATCGGTGTTATCACCGCACCATTTATAGGTTAATCGTGCGGTGATAACACCGACCACAGGCTGAATAGTAGGCTAAGACCTAAAGTTTACTTGTGATAAATGTCAATATAAAATAATAACCAGTTACTAGAGAAATAATTTTAAGACCCCAAAAAGTATAACCAGGGTAGGTATACCAAATTGGGGCAGTAACATTCACTGTTGTGTTATTATTGTTTTTCTTTTCTTCCTCACGGAAGTATAACGTATAAATTATTGCAGGAATTAAAAATTGCAATAATTCAAACACCAGCGTCATTACTAAAAAAAATAAGGGTAATAATAATTCGTTGGGTATTAAGTGTGGTTGATTTACTATTAATTTATCATTTGGGTTAGCACTAATTTTGAAAATCCAAATTATCGCAATACCTGCAAATGCTAATTGTCGTATGAGATCACTCACTGCTTTAGTGAAATAGTCTGCTTCCGTTTTATATCCTTTAAGTTCCATAACTAATCTTTATCTCGAGGACCGGTAAGGTCGGTTCCCCCGCCTTTCCTTACTTTTCCAGATGACTTATCGCCCTTTTTGGCAGAATGCTCTTTAATTACAAATTTACCTGTTCGCGTATCTCGGCTTACTTTAGAAGGTTTTGGTTTGTCTTTTTCTTTAGCCATTGTTACTAATTGAGTTTGGTAAATGTAAAGTATAAATATTTGATTACAAATGAATTCATATGTTATAGTATACAATTACCGTCTCATTGTGCCATTTTTTGAGTAAAAAAGATTCATTTCAACAACATCCGTATATTAATAAACAAGGAGATTAAATACTAAAATTATTAGTTTTTAATCTCTGTTTTGAGTATGTTTGTTATGTAGTATAAAACAGCTACATAAAGTAGTATTATGGCAAAATCCACAACATTTAAAGTAGGCAGAGACGCAAAAACAGGAGAATTTACGACCGTGAAATATGCTAACACGCATAAAAGCACAACTGTAGTTGAGACAATCAAAGTTCCAAAAAAGAAATAAGATTGTTAAAGAAAATTTATGGAAACGAATTAACTGCCCTTTGTGATGAACGAAGGGCTTTATTGTTACGTATGATTGATTGTTGGTAACAAAAAGTACTCCCCGCTGTCCGAAGTTAAACAACTCCGGAACAATATGCCTGTAGTCTGCGACTACAATCTGAGATCTGTTTCAAAACAATAGTCCAAAGACTATTTACATAGTCGTTTCTCTGCTACTTGGCTTCGGTGTTGCTGGTGGTATATCCGTTGTGTTATTGATTGTATTTTCTTCATTGACAGCAGGTGTGGTTTTCAAAACTTTTTGCAAAGCCTTTGTTTCTGATTTAAGGCTCTCTTCAAATTTAAGAAATTCACGAATTGCTAACTGTTTTCCAACCTCTGCGCTAACTTTTCCCGCATCTGTCAAAATAGGTTTCTCGTTTAATTTTAGAAAATCTATTAGTTTAGCGACCCATGTGGCCATGTACATCGGTCTTTTTTCAACACTTTGTAACTCTGCAAAAGATAGAAATTGGTCAGCAAGTAAATTTAAACGCTTAAGTTCCAATTCGGTTAAATAATTCTTTGCCACTAACACATCCTTTTTAGTTATTTGTTGACCGCTCCATGTATAAAGGCCCATGTGGTCTTTATAGGCATCCGCACGCTCTTTAATCAACTCCGATGCCGTGTGTTGGTGTATAGCATAATGGAACATGTTTTGAACCGTAGCAAAGAATTTTTTGGCTATTTCAGATGCGCTGTCATAGTCCATGCTTGTTGATGCAAAAATATCCTTAACCTTTTCCCAAAAGTTTTTTTCTGATACCCTAATCTCTCTAACGCGTTCCTGAAGTTCAGCAAAATAGTTGGTTTTTTCTCCTTTAAGTTTGGCATCGTCAAGAACAAAACCCTTAACCATAAACTCTTTTAATTGCGTAGTTGCCCAAATTCTAAAGTGAGTTCCTTGAATTGAGTTTACCCTATAACCGATTGAGATAATAGCATCAAGATTATAATATTGAATAATTCTTTTTACCGTTCTTGTACCTTCTTTTTGAACTGTCAAGTTTTCCTTGACAGTTGCCACAGCGATCAGTTCGCCTTCTTCATATATATTCTTTAGGTGTAAACTAATATTTTGTTTTGTAGTCTGAAATAGATCTGCAATTTGATTAAGGGATAGCCAAACCGTTTCTTTATCTAAGTTTACTTCAATCTCTGTAGTACCTATCGGTGTTCTATATATTAATACTTGTCCTTTATTTTCCATTACATTACCAATAATGTTTTCTATACACTGTAAATACCTAAATTACGGTTATTGAAGCGAACTGCCAACCCCACTGTCCGAAATTTGTAATTTTAAACAGCGGTGGGTTATAATCTCCGCCAAATCTCGGTCAACGCTATGCCCGATTCTATGCCCGATTCGAGTGTGAAAGTAATGGTGAGCTGTTTCCGGTCCTCGCTAAATAGGTATTTTAAATGGAAGCCTTTTCCCAAAGGGCCGCCTGTCATTTCGGGCAACCTGTATAAAGCTGTTTCTGTATAATTCTGTGAATCGTTAACCAAAAACCTTCCGCCATGCGAAATTACCGACCCAGTATTGCGTACCTGTACATTAGCAAAGGTGCTGTCATTAAATATCTTTAAATATCCCGGAGGAGAGTTTTGAAGTGCTTGCCCGTTAGCGCCTGCCTGGGCCAGTTCCCAAATTCCGGTAAATGCTTTTTGGATGTCTTGTGCAAAGGCGGTTATCGCTAGCAATTGTAAGCATAGTAATGCCGCTGTAAGTTTTAAGGTTGATTTCATGGTTAGGTTGATTGGTTAAATCAAATATATAAAAAGTCGCTGGTATTAGCTCTATAAGGCGGCACCTATAGAGCCTGAAATTTCTTGATATTTAATTTCTATAAACACATGGCTCCGATGGAGCCTGTATGGTTTAGGTGTTTAAAGGCTCCGGAGGAGCACCCTGTTTATAGAAAAAAAAGGAAAGATTTTTTATGGCTCCGGAGCCTCCTATATTATAGCTTAAATCATCCTTTTCAGACAGTACATGACAGTATCGCCTAATTAAAATATAAATTTGTTCCTTATCCGGCAATCCTAAAGCCGAAACCAATTATAATATGAGAAATAAAACCTATATACTGCTTTTAGCAATTGTTAACTGTTTAGTTAGCGGTAATGCTATCGCGCAAAACACTAAACAATCAACCACAAAAAAATATGATGTAGCGGCATTTCTATATCCCGCTTATGCCAATGACGACCCGCGCTTGCGTCCGTTCTGGCCGGCAGGCAACGGCGAGTGGGAAACCGTAACCACTATGCAGCAACGTTTCCCCGGCCATTACTGGAACCGCAAACCCGTTTGGGGCCCCGTAAATGAAGCCGACCCAACCATAATGGATATGGAAATTAACGCGGCCACCAAACATGGGGTTAACGTTTTTATTTTCGATTGGTACTGGTATGATGGCCGCCCGTTTATGGAGACTACGCTGGATCATGGCTTCCTGAAAGCCGACAACGTTAACAAAATGAAGTTTTACCTGATGTGGGCCAACCATGATGTGTTGAACCTATGGGACACCCGCCTGAATAAGTACAACGAAAACAACGTGATCTGGACCGGCAGAGTAAGCCGCGACGAGTTCGAAAAGATCTGCAAACGCAATATTGAAAAGTATTTTAAACTGCCGCAATACTATAAGATAGATGGCAAACCGGTATTTATGATCTATGACGTTCCGCAATTGATTGCCGGTTTGGGTGGTGTTGAACAAACTGTAGCAGCTCTAAAATGGTTTAAAGAAGAAACAAAACGTGCGGGTTTCCCGGGGCTGGAGCTGCAGTTAACCATGTGGTCGCAAAACACTAACTACAGCGGGTTTGATGGTGGTAAAGTTAAAAATCCGGAGAATGCATTTGTTAAAAAACTGGGCTTTACCAGCGCCACGCATTACCAGTTTGTACATTTTATGAATCCAAATGATGACTATATGAACATCCTGGAAAAAGTGAAAAAAGAATGGGCGCGCATTGATACCGCGTACCAGCTAACCTATTATCCGCATGTTAGTATCGGTTGGGATAATAGCCCGCGTACCGGCCAAAGCCCGGTTATGAAAAACAATACGCCCGCCAACTTTGCCAAAGCCCTGCAAATGGCTAAAGATTATGTAGACGCTCACCCTAAACAAGCCCCTCTCATCACCATAAACAGTTGGAACGAATGGACAGAAACCAGTTACCTGGAACCTGATAATGTTAATGGTTACGGGTATTTGGATGCGGTAAAGAAGGTGTTTGGGGGTGATAAGTAAGACTTTTAGCCAGTATTAAGCTTTCATTAACTTTTCATCCTAATTTCTTATCTTCGCTGCCCGATACGGATTGTTTAAAAGTTTATGAAATTATTAGAAGGAAAAACCGCGTTAATAACCGGAGCGTCAAAAGGAATTGGACGCAAAATTGCCGAGAAGTTTGCCGAGCATGGCGCTAATGTGGCTTTTACTTATTTATCGTCTGTTGAAAAAGGACTGGCCCTGGAGCAGGAGCTGCAAAGCTTTGGCACCCAGATAAAAGGCTACCAAAGTGATGCCTCTAAATTTGACGAAGCGGATAAACTGATAAATGATATTATTGCCGATTTTGGCACCTTACATATTGTAGTAAATAACGCCGGTATTACCAAAGATGGTTTGCTGATGCGCATGACCGAACAGCAATGGGATGACGTTTTAGAGGTTAACCTAAAATCGGTTTTCAACATAACCAAAGCGGCATCAAAAATTATGATGAAAAACCGCGATGGCGTGTTTATTAACATGAGCTCGGTTGTTGGGGTAAATGGTAACGCCGGTCAGTCAAACTATTCGGCGTCAAAGGCCGGTATCATCGGTTTCTCCAAATCAATAGCAAAAGAATTAGGTTCGCGTAATATCCGTACCAACGTTATCGCGCCGGGCTTTATCCGTACAGAAATGACCGAAGTACTGGACCCTAAAGTGGTTGAAGGCTGGACACAATCTATCCCGCTTAAACGTGCCGGCGAAACAGAGGATGTAGCTAACGCCTGCGTTTTCTTAGCCTCTGATATGGCAACTTACATCACCGGACAGGTTATCCCGGTTGATGGTGGAATGCTTTAAGGATTTCGGATTTCGGAAGTTCGATTTCGGAATTAGATTTTATATAATTTAAAACAGCATATTTGGTATACAGATATGCTGTTTTTTTATGCCGGGATTACCTAACCGCTTATCAAGATTATTACACTAAACATTCACAATATTTTTGCATTTTGCAATGACAACGTAAAACGTATTACGTAACACGTTCAACCTATTAAAATGCTGTTATTTTCAATCACCTGGGGCGCTGTTTCTGGATGGTGGGCGTTGGTTTGCCTGCTGTTGGGTGTGCTTTATGTCTGGTTAATGTACCGGCAGCCAACAAACCTGGCCAATAAATTTAGGTACGCCCTTTCTGCTTTTAGGGGTATCGCGGTATTTTTAATTGCGTTACTGCTGGTGTCGCCATTGGTACGGTCCACCAATTTCCAGCCGCAAAAACCGTTGATTTTAATAGCGCAGGATAATTCGGCATCTGTAAAACTATTCCCGGCCAAATCGACTTTAAAAGTCTCCCCTACAGGGGGCGATTTAGAGGGGGCTAGTACTGGTGCTTTTGTTGACGAGTTAGGTAAACTAAAACAACAACTTGGCGATGGTTATGATGTGCAGGAATTTAATTTCGGGCATGAGTTAGCTAATGGCTTATCAAAAAAATTTAACGCCAAACAAACCAATATAGCGGCGGCGCTGCGCCAATTAAACGATAGGTTTGTTAACCAAAACATAGGCGCCGTAGTATTGGCAACTGACGGTATGTACAACCAGGGTGCCGACCCACAATACGAGGCGCGCAACTTTAAAACCAACATCTACACCATAGCCTTAGGCGATACCATTGCCAAACGCGACCTGCTGATAGGCAATGTAAACTATAACAAAACTGCACTTTTAGGTAATGATTTCGAGATAGAAATACTGGCCCAGGCCTGGCAAAGTAAAGGGGAAACCATGCACCTAAGCATTACCGAAGATGGCCGCCAGGTAAACTCGCAAATAATCCCGGTAAGTAGTGACGCGTTTAAAAAGATTTTGACAGTTAAATTGAATGCCGATAAAAAAGGCATCCATAAATTTAATATCAGTATAACACCTGTTAAGAATGAGTTGTCAACCCAAAATAACTCGGAAACTATTTATGTGGAGGTACTGGATGCCAAGCAAAAGCTATTGTTGTTATATGATGGTCCGCACCCCGATATCAGCGTTATTAAACAGGCTATAGAGGCTAATAAAAACTACGAGTTAAAAACCAGTTTGATGTCGGACATAGGCACATTAAAGCTGAGCGATTATAGTTTGATTATACTGCACCAACCGTCACCAGCAACTTTTACCGCTTTGAAAGAGCTGGTAACTAAAGGCAAAACTCCAATATGGTATATGCTGGGTGCGCAGGCTGATGTTTCAAATTTTAATGCGGTGCAAAAACTAACCCGCATAAGCGCCTCACGCCTGGAGATGCAGGAAGTATTTGCCCAGCCCGTGCCCGATTTTTCGTCGTTCATCCTATCAGACTCTACCCAACAAAAAATAGCTAAAATGCCGCCTTTACTGGCACCGTTTGGCAGTTATACCTCATCGGTAACCAACGGCGTTTTGTTTAAACAGAAGATAGGAGCTGTGCCAACTAGCTACCCATTGCTTTTATTTGGCGATGACGCCGGCAGGCGCATAGGCGTGTTCACCGGCGAGGGCCTATGGCGCTGGCAACTGGCCGAGTTTGAAACTTATGGCAATCATCACGCTGTAGAAGAATTGTTTAGCCAAAGCGTACAGTACCTTACCGCCAATGCCAACAGGCAACGCTTTAGAGCCTATCCATCCAAAAATATTTTTGATGAGGGCGAGAACGTACTGCTTAACGCCGAACTATATAATGATGCCCTGGAACTGGTTAACACCCCCGATGTACGCATAGAACTTAAAAATACCGATAGCAAAAACTACAGCTTCTTAGCCACACGCAACGGACAAAGTTACCAGTTAGATGCCGGTACATTACCGGTTGGCGAATATACCTACGCAGCCAGCACCAAACTGGGTGCTCGGTTGTTTAATGCTAATGGGCAATTAACCGTTAAGCCGCTTAACCTGGAGATCAGGCAGAGCGCGGCTAATCACCAGCTATTAAGAAACCTGGCTAAACAAAGTGGCGGCGAAATGCTGCAGCCATCGCAGATCAACCGCCTTGCTGATCTGATCCGCAAAAATGAAAACGTCAAAACCCTGGTGTACGAGGATAAGCATTACAGCGACATGATAGATGTTAAATGGATCTTCGCGCTGATAGTAGCTTTGCTGGGTGTTGAGTGGTTTTTGCGCAAGCGCGAGGGTGAGGTGTAAAAATAGACGGAATAAAAGCCTTATATTTAAGCACCAATACAAACCTTAAAACAATCCAATGAAATTTAAGAACGTTAATAAGCTGCAAAGATTTATTTTGATAGTTATATTACTAGGTATTGTCTCATTGGCTTCAGAGCTTTATTTTTCGCGTGTTGTATATCAGAGCAATGTGCTCATTTTGAATGTCCGTATTGTAGGGATGATGAAGACCTATCATGACCTGGACAAAAACGGAATGCATTTAGTATACGGTACCACCGGCCAGATCTTTTATCACCCTAGGTCATATTTCGAAGTAATAAAATATAATAATTTTGAGCAGCATTTCTCTGATTATTTAATAATGCTCATCCTGGCTGTTACCATATTCATACTTGCTTTAAAGAAAGATCAGGTTTTCTTTAGCAAAGAAACGATTATGAAATTTTATGGTGTGCTGTTTTTTTATATGACATTAGCCGTGGGCAAATGGTTCTTGCTGGATTGGATCCACAATGATTTTTATAATAGTACAGGCCACCTGTTTAAGCTGGATATTGGCGATAGAATGCAGCCAAACTCATGGCAATTGCTCACTATGCTTTTTATGTTTACAGTAACCGGCATAATAGACGCAGGTATAAAGCGGGATAATAAAGATGTTCTGGCAAACTAACTATATTCACGGCATCAATTGCACAGTTTTAATTGGATATATTTTATAGTTACGCTTGATAGGGGTAATTTTAAATACCAATTAAAAATAAATTCATGAACAATATCCTAAACCTAAATGGCGGTAATTCGCGGTTTTTTAAAACTTTAATTTTACTTTTTTTAGTAGTTGGATTTGGCGTTAATGCTAAGGCGCAACAGACACCTGCTGCAACCAAACAAGTAGCCCCCGAAGTATTACCGGGCAAGGGCCCTGCCGAGTTTGATTTCTTTTATGCCGGCGAAGCCAAGCAGCGTAAAATGTACATAGTACGTAATGGTAAGATCACATGGTCGTACATAGACACGTTAGGCAAAGGCGAAATTAGCGACGCGGTTTTAATGAAGAATGGCAATGTGCTTTTTGCCCACCAGTTTGGGGTTACGCTCATCGACAAAAACAAAAACGTGCTTTGGAACTACGATGCACCCAAAAACCACGAAACCCATACCGCCCAGCCAATTGGTAATGACCACGTGGTTTTCATCCAGAATGGCGATACCGCTAAGCTGTTTGTGATGAATGTTAAAACCAATAAAATAGAGAAGCAATTTACCCTGCAAACCAGGGGGAACGGTACCCACGGCCAGTTCCGCCATGCAAGGTTAACCCCGGAAGGTAATATTTTGGTAGCGCACATGGACCTGGGCAAGATCCGCGAGTATGATGTAGACGGCAAGCAATTATTGTCTTTTGATATGCCGGGCCTTTGGTCTGTAGAGCCATTGAAGAATGGTAATATATTAGCGGCAGGCCATGAGGGTAACAGAACATCATACGTTAGAGAGCTTAACCGTAAAGGCGAGGTAGTTTGGGAATATATGATGAGCGATATGCCCGATTATGTATTTCTGTCGCCGCAAATAGCTACCCGTTTGGCTAATGGCAATACTATTGTAGGCAACTGGTTTAACCAATGGGACAGCAAGCTTGACCCTAAGAACTTACAGGTACAAGCCATAGAAATTACGCCTGATAAAAAAGTGATCTGGGCCCTGCGCTCATGGGCCGAACCGATGAATTTGGGCCCGTCAACCACTATACAGTTGCTAAATGATGCCAATGCCATAACAGAGAAGGTGCATTTTGGAAATATAAAGTAATAATAATGTCTCAGTAGGGTCTCTCGTAGAGGACCCTGCGTATTGATAATGCAACCACAGGGTCCTCTACGAGAGACCCTGAGGGGACGGAAAGGATCACTTTTTTAGAGGAGGTAAAAACAAGTATTAAAGATAAAGATGAATATCCTTCAAAAGGATACGCGCTATCGTTTATCAACAATTCTGAGCATGATATATTCATTCCCTACTTTTTAAAATTGATCCGTAATAAAAGCGATCTGGGGATATTTATTTCTTATTACAGGAAGGATCGGGCCGGTATAAATTAATTCCGAGACCCTTTTCAACAGGTGATGACATAGCAGGTCTGCCAATGCTTTTAGATACATTCAATCAAAAAAACAGAATAGCCGAAAAGAAATTATTTGCGGAAATAAAGAAATATAACAAAGCTAAAAGTATAGTGAACATGGATAATATTTTAGAAGACTATCGCTCGAGGGCCTTGTTTTTGAAAGCGCATGAGGAAATAGAATATTATATGCCGATGTCAATCCCCCGTTCAATCGATAACCATCCGGGAAGATATAAAGTGACTTTTGAGCCAATGTTAGCTATGCCTGTTAAGGATGAATTTCCTGAATTTATTATGGGTTATAAAAAATTTATCCCTATCGCTATCAGATCTAATCCGGTTTATATTCATTTTGAGCCCATACGCAGGCCCGAGGATTAATTTAGATGCAATATTAATTGGTAAGTCTTTCTCAAAAATCTTTATTGATAATGCAACCTCAGGGTCCTCTACGAGAGACCCTGAGGGAACAGTAAGTAAATATGCCAGGACTTAGAGCCTGTTTAAATTTTATTCAATAATAATTTTATAGGCGCTTAAAGCATAAATTTCATTAGATTAATGATGACTTTACCCAAAGATTTCATTAAAATGGGGTATTATCATCACCAATTATTTACAAAAACACAGAGTTTATAGCTATAATAACTTTCAAATAACAAATTTAAACAGGCTCT